>DATEJU010000263.1:0-22945 GCA_035277805.1 Paraburkholderia sp.
AGCTTCTTCAGCGCGCGCGCCTTGATGCGCACGGTTGCCGGCTTGGCCGGGAACCAGCGCTCTTCACCCGTGAACGGGTCCTTGCCGAAGCGCTTCTTCTTCGCCGGGACGGCCTGGACGACGATCTTCAGAAGGCCCGACAGCGTGAATTCGCCGGCACCCTTCTTGTGGACCGAACCCAGGATCGTGTCTTCCAGCGCGGCGAGCACGGCCTTCGTGGCCTTCGGCTCGACACCAGCACGCTCAGCGACGTGAGCAGCCAGCGAGGCCTTCGTGAAGGTGTCCTTGATCGGCGACGGTGCGCCGGACGCCTTCACGGCGACCTTCTTAGCTGCGGCCGTCTTGGCGGGCGCTTTCTTTGCGGCAACCTTCTTGGCCGGGGCAGCTGCCTTTTTGGCCACTTTCTTTGCGGAAGTCGGCATGTTTCTCCTACCAGTGTTGGTCAGTGAATCGACGAAGCACTGCGGAATGCAGATGCTTCAACGGCGGATTCTACAAGCGTGCAAGCGTTTTGCGTGACTCTTTTGCATCGTAGATGCAAATTTGTTGCGCGGCGCTGACTGCCGAACGCATTTCGATACCTGTTTACAGGGGTAAACGTGCTCCGGTGCGACCCGCACGCATGCCGCCTGCGCCGGCGCGACACGTGCGCGATGCGGCGAAAACGCCACACGTATGGCGTTTTCGTGCGACAACGGCGCCTTCGAGCGCTGCCGCATGCATCCCGGCACCGGGCTCGACACGCATTCGAACGCGGCAGTCAGTGCGAATCGGGACGCGCAGTGCAGACGCGCCGTACAGACGCACAGCGCGGCGCGCGACTCCGCATGTCGCCGTGGCATTCTCCCGGCACGTCGTTCAGCGCATGCTTCAAGCTGCGGCATCGCGCTCGAGCGTGCAGCGCCGGTGCGCGCGCTCCCGCGTCGCCGCTGGCAGCATTTGCGCGCTTTTTGGCGCTCCTGCGCACGCATGCGCTCGTAAAGTGACGATAAGCGCGTCGTCACCGGCACGGCGCTGCTTTCTCCACCTTCATTTCGAGGCATTCCCCATGGCGCTCAAGATCGGATTTCTGCTTTTCCCCAAGATGCAGCCGCTCGACGTCTGCGGCCCTTACGACACGCTCGCGTCGATGCCGGACACCGAGGTGCGGCTCGTCTGGAAGACGCGCGAGCCGCTCATGTCGGCCACCGGCATGCTGCTCACGCCCGACACCGTCTTCGACGACTGTCCGCCGCTCGACGTGATCTGCGTGCCGGGCGGCAGCGGCGTAGGCGCGCTGCTCGAAGACGACACCACACTCGCATTCCTGCGCCGCCAGGCGCGCGATGCGCGCTACGTCACGTCCGTCTGCACCGGCTCGCTCGTGCTCGGCGCCGCGGGTCTCCTGCGCGGACGCCGCGCCACCACACACTGGGCCTTTCACACATTGCTCGAACCATTCGGCGCGATCGCGGTGAAGGAGCGCGTGGTGCGCGACGGCAACCTCATCACCGGCGGTGGCATCACGGCAGGCATCGATTTCGCGCTCACCCTCGCGGCAGAGCTGATCGGCGTGGAAGCCGCCCAGGCGCTCCAGCTCGGACTCGAATATGCACCGGCGCCGCCGTTCGATACGGGCCGCCCCGAAACCGCACCGCATGCCATTGTGGAACGCGTGCGCGCGCAAAGCGCGGCGACGCTCGCGCAGCGCACGCGCATCGTCGAGCGCGTGGTGGCGAAGCAGCAGGAAGCCTCCGCGTGATCGCACGCGATCGCGCTTGAACGCGGCATAGCGCCGCCATCGCAGCGCCGTGCATCGATACCTGGTGCTGCGGCAGCGGCGCGGCGCGGCGCGAGCCAGGGTCCACGCTTGCTACCGTCGTTTGCAAGGATCGTATACATTGAATCCGGGGCGGCCGTTCGATACGGCACTCCCTGTGACGGCGCGGCAGCCGGCGCGCCGCTTCTCGCAGTCCTTGCACTACAAACCCTGAAACCAGCGGTAAAAATCAACCAAGGGGTGTCCATGCATTCCACCACCAGCAAGCTGATTCTCGCCGCGGCTGCCGCCGCATTCCTGCTGGGCGTCGCCACGCCCGCCTTCGCTCAGGACGCCAGCGCGCCCGCAGCCACCGCGCAAAGCGCCGCGCCGGCCTCGCAGCCGCTCACCAAGGCTGAAAAGCGCAAACAGGCGCGTGCAAAACACAAAGCCGAACGCAAGGCCGCGCGCGCGAAGAACAATGCCGAACTGAAGAAGCTGGAGGACGCAGGCTACAAGCCCGCAAACAACGACCCGAACTATCCGGCGAATCTCCAGAACGCGCAGAAGAAGGCAGCCGCCGCCGCGGGCGCGAGCCAGTAAACCCCTTCCCGTCACTGCTTTTTTCGCATTTGCGAGGACCGGTGGGTCGCCGGTCCTGTCATCGCCTGCTGTTCCTCTGGCTGTTGCAGTAGTGCCTCCTGGGTCTGCCGTTCACGCGACTTCTCGCGTTGCTTGCGCGCCTGACGCAGCACATTTCTCTCCCGCATTCCGCGCTCGCCCCGAAGCATTGCCGATCGATTGCCCATCGTATCGACCTTGTTCCGGAGCCCCTTTCAGCACACCTTCAACGCATGCCCATGTCCGATATGGGACGATGCCGCACGCCTCTGGTCGATATGAACTCCACGTCATGAGTGCGGCAAAACCGGAGGCGAGCGCGTTCGGCACCACCTCGGCCACTTACGTGGGCCTCGTGCTGCTGTTGTTGCCGCGCTTCGGCGTGGAAAAAAACCAGGCGCTCGATCCATCTCCAACTCTTGGTTCGGTTCATCTGATGCCGGCCCGGGCGCAACAGCTGAAAGACTGAAAGGAGCCGCTGATGGAAGTCGCAATCGACGACGCACGCCGTTTCGCCACGGATGTGCTGACGAAACTCTCGGTGCCCGCCGACATCGCCGCCGACGTCGCCGACCACCTGATCGAATCCGACCGCGTGGGCTACGCGAGCCACGGCCTGTCGATCCTGCCGAACTACCGGCGCGGGCTCGATGCGGGCTTCGTGATCCCGCAGGCCCGGCCCGAACGCGTGGAGGACCGCGGTCCCTTCGTGGCCTACGACGGCCACAGCGGCTTCGGCCAGCACGTGGGCAAGGTGGTGATCGAAGACGCCATTGCGCGTGCGCGCACGCATGGCCAGTGCGTGCTCACGCTGCGCCACAGCCACCATCTGGGCCGCATGGGCCACTACGGCGAGATGGTCGCGCAGCAGGGCTTCGTGCTGCTCGCGTTCACCAACGTCGTGAACCGGCCGCCCGTGGTCGCGCCGTTCGGCGGGCGCGAGGCGCGCCTCACGACGAATCCGCTCTGCTTCGCGGGCCCGCTGCCTGGCGGACGCGCGCCGTTCGTGGTGGATATCGCCACCAGCGCGATTGCCGTGAACAAGGCGCGCGTGCTCGCGGAGAACGGGCAAGCAGCGCCGCCTGGCTCGCTCATCGATTCGAACGGCCAGCCGAGCACCGACCCGAACGTGCTGTTCGCGGAGCCGCCCGGCGCACTGCTGCCGTTCGGCGCGCACAAGGGCTACGCGCTCAGCCTCGTCGCGGAGCTGCTGGCCGGCGTGCTCTCGGGAGGCGGCACGATTCATGCCGAAAACCCGCGCAACGGCATCGCGCACAACAACATGTTCGCGCTCGTGCTCGATCCGCAAGTGGATTTCAATGCGACGTGGCGCTCGCAGGAAGTGGCGAACTTCCTCGACTATCTGCTGAGCTGCCAGCCGCAGGATCCATCCCGGCCCGTGCAGTATCCCGGCGAATACGAAGCGAACAACCGCGCGCGCCACTCCGTCACCATCGAGTTGCCCGATTCGGTGCGCAAGCCGTTTGCGGAGCTCGCGGCGGAGTTTGGAGTGGCGCCGGTCACGGCGCGCTGAAAACGCAATGCATGGACAAACACAGGCAAGCACCGGCAAAAAAGGGGCGCTCGCTGTGTGCGAATTGCGCCCCTTGTGCCTTGCCGCTCACTTCACAGTGTGAGGCGATACCTAAACCGCCACCGCGCCCACGTAGTTTTCGGCCATTGCGGTCGCCGCCGCGCGCGACGTGGTGACATGCTCCAGCTCCGCGACCTGCAGGCGCTGCTCGAACGGCGAGGCGTCGTCGAGGCGGTGCATCATGCGCGTCATCCAGTACGAGAAGTGCTCGGCGCGCCAGATGCGGCGCAGCGCGGTTTCGCTGTACGCATCGAGCAGATCGGTACGGCTCTCCTTGTAGAACGCCACGAGGGCGGCGGTCAGTACGCGCACATCGGCGACGGCCAGGTTGAGACCCTTCGCGCCCGTGGGCGGCACGATGTGCGCCGCGTCGCCCGCCAGGAAGAGACGCCCGTGCTGCATCGTGGTCGAAACAAAGCTGCGCATGCCGACGATGTTCTTCTGGAAGATCTTGCCCTCGACCACGTGATGGCCTTCGTCCGAATCGACGCGCGCGTGCAACTCGGCCCAGATGCGGTCGTCGGACCAGTTCTCGACGGCGTCGTTCGGATCGCACTGGAAATACATGCGCTGCACATTCGGCGAGCGCGTGCTGACGAGCGCGAAGCCGCGTTCATGGCGCGCGTAGATCAGCTCGTCGGACGAAGGCGGCGCATCCACGAGAATGCCGAACCAGCCGAACGGGAACACGCGCTCGTAGTCCTGGCGCAATGCCGCCGGAATGGCCGCGCGCGAGACGCCCTGCGAGCCGTCGCAGCCGATCACGTAGTCGCAATGCAGCTCGTGCTGCTCGCCCTCGTGCTCGAAGCGGATGGAGGGCGACGCGGTCTCGATGCCGTGAATCGAGGTGTTCGAGACGTTGAAGTAGAGCTTGCCGCCGGCGGCCACGCGCGCCGAGACAAGGTCCTTGAGCACTTCGTGCTGCGCGTAGACCGTAATCGATTTGCCGGTGAGCGCGGTGAGATCGATACGGCGGCGCTTGCCTTCGAACGCCAGCTCGAAGCCGTGATGCAGCGCGCCTTCGGCTTGCATGCGTGCGCCGACGCCGGCCTCGGCGAGCGTATCCATGGTGCCTTGCTCGAGCACGCCCGCGCGGATCGTGGATTCGATCTGCTCGCGACCGCGCCTTTCGAGCACGACGGAGTCGATGCCGCGCAGATGAAGCAGATGGGAAAGAAGCAGGCCCGCAGGCCCCGCGCCGATGATGCCAACCTGGGTACGCATGATGTCTCCACTAAGTGTTGATTTTGCGCAAGTTTGGCGGCTACAAGCGATATCGCGCAACGCGATATCGTGAATATGGTTTATCTCAATTACGGATAAAGGACCGAAACGTCCGCGGGTTTGCGGCTGCGGCGAGAAATCGCCGGCAACCGGTCGTGCCGATGCGAAAAATTGGACGCATTCGGCGCCGATCGGAAATACGGCCTCGCACCGCGGCGTGGAATCGCAAACTCGATTCGCGCGCAACGAGTTTGCGTCGGGCGTGGATACGTCGTGCGCGGATACGTCGGGCATAGAGGCGCCCTGTTGAACGCCGCCTCGCGGAAGGCCGCGCCGTGTGGAGCCGCCTGTTGCGGAACGGAAATTGCTGCGTCACAGCAGTTTTGCCGGCGACACGTTCGCGCGCCGTCAAACACAACTCTCTCCAACAACGACCGCGAGCCATGCCGATGCCGCACTCGAGCCACCGCCCCGCCAGCCTTCGGAACGTTTTCCCGAATCCCCTTTCCCTGCCCGATCCAGCGCCTCGGCCGCCGTTCGCCCGCACGCGTTGGGGCCATTGCGCCGCGGCGCTTCTGATCGCGTTGCCGCTCGCTTGCGCGACGCACGCCGCACGCGCGCAGGCAGCGGCCTCCGCGCCTGTAGCCGCCTCCCAGACCGTGCGGGAATTGCCCGCGGCGTCTGCGCCGTTCGCGGCATCGGCCACGGCGCAAAGCGCTGCGCCGCTGCCGCCGTCCGAGCTGTATGGTCAGCTTTATCGCGACGTCGAACTGGCCCAGGTCTTCCCCGACAGCAAGACCTTCGCCGATATGGCGCCGAACGAGCCGCCCACGAAAATCGTCGCGAATTACGAGTTCTGGAGTGCGCACAATGCCGGCATCACGGACCCCGATGCACGCAGGGCCGCGCTCGCGCAGTTCGTCGCGCAGCATTTTTCCGATCCGAAACAGGCCGCCGAGAGCTACGTTTCCGATCCGAAGCAGAACGTCGTGAGCCACATCGACACGCTCTGGGACGTGCTGCGCCGCAATCCCGACGCCGCACAGCAGCCGTATTCTTCGCTGCTGCCGCTGCCGAAGCCCTACATCGTGCCGGGCGGCCGCTTCAACGAGGTCTACTACTGGGACTCGTACTTCATCATGCTGGGCCTCGAAGCGAGCGGCCGTCACGACCTCACGAGCGACGAGCTCGACAATTTCGCCACGCTGATCGACCGCTACGGCCATATCGCGAACGGCAACCGCACGTACTACCTGAGCCGCTCGCAGCCGCCGTTCTTCGCGCAGATGGTGACGCTCGTCGCGCAGCGTGACGGCGACGCCACCTACGTGCGCTATCTGCCGGAGCTGCGCAAGGAATACCACTACTGGATGGCCGGTGCGGATACGCTCAAGCCCGGCGAAGCGGCGCGCCACGTCGTGCGTCTTCCCGACGGCACGCTGCTCAACCGCTACTGGGACGCGCGCGACGCGCCGCGCGACGAGTCGTATCGCGAAGACGTGCTCACCGCGCAAAGCACCCCGCAGCGCGCCGCCGGCGATCTTTGGCGCAACCTGCGCGCGGGCGGCGAAACAGGCTGGGATTTCAGCTCGCGCTGGCTCGCCGACCCGCACTCGCTCGCGAGCATCGAGATCACGTCGCTCGTGCCCGTCGACCTCAACGCACTGCTCGTCGAGCTCGAGCGCACGCTCGCCAAAGCCTACGGGCTGGCGGGCAACGCCGCCGAAGCGCAGCGCATGAGCCAGCGCGCCCAGCAGCGTGTCGCCGCCATCGACCGCGTGCTATGGGACCCGCAACTGCACGCGTTCAGCGACTACAACTTCGTGCAGCGCACGCTCACGCACCGGCTCACGGCGGCAACGCTCTATCCGCTTTACGCCGGCATCGCCACGCGCGCGCAGGCGCATCAGGTGGCCGGCGCCGTGCGCGCGGGCCTGCTGCGCCCGGGCGGACTCGCCACCACCCAGGTGACGAGCGGCCAGCAGTGGGATGAGCCCAACGGCTGGGCGCCGCTTCAGTACCTCGGCGTCATGGGCCTGCGCCGCTATGGCGAAAATGCGCTTGCGCAAAGCATCGCCACGCGCTGGATCGCCACCAACCTGGTCTACTACCAGCGCACGCACAAGCTCGTCGAGAAATACGACATCAGCGCGGCGGCGGCGAAGGGCTCGTCGGCGGGCGGCGGCGAATACCCGCTGCAGGATGGCTTCGGCTGGACCAACGGCGTACTGCGCGTGCTGCTCAAAATGTATCCGCACACGGAAACCGCAGTGGCCACGCACCTGACGAACGCCGGGAAAACCGCCGCGCCCGCACGCTGACTCGCCATGCAACCGCGCAGTCCGCGCGTCATACCGCAGCGCAGCGTGACGGCGCTTCGACTTCGCGGTGCGTGGTGCACACCGGGCGGCATCGGCGTATGCTGAAACACATGTCCGCAGAGCAATCTGCACTCTGGCCGCCGGCTCGCCGCCGCCCGAAACGCGATGAATGCCTCTCCTGCCCCTCCTGGTTCCGAACCCGGTCCCAGGCCCGTCTCCGGAGCCGACCCCGGCTCTGAACCCGGTGCCCGGCCCGGCCCGCGCGTGACCGTAATCGTGCTCACGCGCAACCACGTGCGCCAAGCCGTCGACACCGTGGCACGGCTTACCGCGCTGCCCGAGCGTCCCTATGTGATCGTGGCCGACAACGGCTCCAGCGACTCCACCGTGAGCCTGCTCGCCTCGTTGTTTCCGCAAGTGCGCATTGTCCAGAGCCTTGGCGATCACGGGATGGCGGGCTTCAACCGCGCGTTCGCGCTCGCGCCCACCGACTATGTGGCGTGCTGCGACGACAGCACCTGGTTCGCGCCCGGCGCCCTCGCGCAGGCGGCGCGACTGCTCGACGAGCATCCGACCGTGGCCGTGCTCAACGCGCGCGTGGTCGGCAACGACGAGCGCGAAATCCATCCGGCGTGCCTCATGCTCAATGCGACCTCGCCCGGCGGCGAGGGCTTGCCCGGACCGTCGCTCACCGCCTTCATGGCAGGCGCCAGCATCTTCCGCGCGAGCGTGTTCCGCGCGCTCGGCGGCTACGAAGAACGGCTCTCGCATGGCGGCGCGGAGGAGCTGGCCGCGCTCGACGTGCTGAGCGCGGGCCACGCGATCGTCTATTGCGAGGCGGCGCTCGCGCATCGCGAGCCGCTATGCCGCTGGTTCACGCGGGCGCAGCACTGCACGCTCGCGCGCAATTCGGCATGGGTTGCGTGGATGCGTCTGCCGGTGCGCGACGCGCTGGCCGCGACGGGCCACGCGCTGGCCGTGTTCGCGCGTCAGCGCTCGCTCGGCCCGGCCAGCTTCGCGCTGCTGCGCGGCGCGTTCTGGACGCTGCGCCGCCGCCGCGTCGCGCCCGCGCATGTGGTGCTGCTCACGCGCCAGGTGCGGCGTGCCGAGCGCCAGGTGCGCGCCGGCATTCCCGCCATGGCCGAGAAGTACGATCAATCGGGCCAACGCGCGTGGTAGGTCGTCGTGCTGCGCAAGCTGGCGCACATCGACAGCGATGCGCGCAATACGGCGCGCCAGCGTAACGTGCCTTGCGCGGGCCTCGCCTTGCACGAGCCCGCCGTGCGCGCCCTATGGGGCAACCGGCACGAAGTCGCGATATTCGACCTGTGCGCCGCGCACCACGATCGCCGTGGACTCGGGCACCTCGGCCCACGCGTCGGGCAAGTCCCCAAGCGGTTCGGACACAAGCAGATAGGCATCCTCGCCAACGGCCTCGATGCGCGGGTCGTCGGGATAGAGTTCGTGCAGATGCCTGAACGAGGTCGTGTGAAAGAGCGAGCGCGACTTGCGCTCGCTGGAGTAGCGCACGGCCACGAGCTGCTCGCCGTCGCTCGCGCAAACCGTCATGTTGAGCGCCGGCTCGATGCCGTGCTTTCTGGCGGCGGCCTCCACGAAGCCCACCATGCGCTCGAGCGCGGGCACGGGATCGATTTCGAGTCCGAAGGTCATCGCCAGATAGAACATCGCTTCGGAATCGGTCGAACCTTCGAGCGCGCTGAAGCGCCCCGGCTCGATCGCCACCAGCAGGTCGCGCCGCACGAGCGGAAAACTCTGGATCAGCCCGTTGTGCACGAACATCCAGCGCCGATGCCGGAACGGGTGGCAATTGGTTTCCTGCACCGGTGTGTGCGTGGCGGCCCGCACGTGCGCGAGAAACATCGGTGCATGCACCGCCCGCGCGATCTCGCGCAGATTGCGGTCGTTCCAGGCCGGCTGCACGCTGCGATAGCGATACGGAATGTCGTGCGGATGCTGATACCAGCCGACCCCGAAGCCGTCGCCATTGGTGGTGGTCGCGCCGAGCTTCGAATGCAGGCTCTGGTCGATCAGCGAATGGCGCGCGCGAAACAGCACGGTTTCGAGCGGCACGGCGTTACCGGTATAAGCGAGCCAGCGGCACATGGTTACCCTCCACCTCAAACAACCCGACATTGCGGCCGGCGCTTCACGCGCCCGGCCCACGAAGCGCGGCGTGCGCGGCGTGCGCGCCGTCGTTCAATTGCCCGTGTGCATTCCGGCGAGCGGCGCGAGAAAGCCGTTCAGACCGGTGAGAATGATCTGCACGCCGATGCACAGCAGCAGGAACGACGAAACGCGCATGGCCACGCGCGTGCCTTCCACGCCCAGGTAGTGGGCAAGGCGCGCGGCGCGGCTGTAGACGTAATAGATCACGAGCATCACGAGCACCGAGATCGCCACCGAGGCGATACCCGAGAGCAGAAATGCCGAAAGCTTGTGCGTGCGGTTCGCGTTGAGCGCAATGGCCGTGGCAATGGAGCCGGGGCCCGTGGTGAGCGGAACCGTCAGCGGAAAGAAGGCCTTGCCCGACGCCGACGCAGCGCTCAGCGGCTTCACCGGATGATCCACCGCGGCCGGCTCGGGCTCCGGCGCATTGAGCATCTGCCAGCCGCTCACGGCCACTGCGAGGCCGCCGCCGATGCGCAGCGCCTCCATCGAAATGCCGAAGAAATGCAGAATGGGCGTGCCCACGAAGAACGCCGCGAGCAGCACGAAGCAGGCATTGGTGGCCACGCGCTTGGCGAGCAGACGCCGCTCCTCATCGGAGAGCGACGCCGTGCGATCGAGAAAAACAAATGCAATGCCGATAGGGTTAATGATGCTGATCAGTCCGGTGAAACCGAACAGGATGTCTGAAATCAGGCTCTCGATCATGTAGGCGATCCGTTAGACGCGGCGCTCTCCGATGGAGCCGCCGCCGGGCAGCGTGAAGTGTAACCGGAGCGGCGCGCGCCGTGCCTGCTGGATGCCGGCGCGCACGCGCAAACGCTCCGTCTTCATGACGCAGCGCACCATGGCTGCATTTTCGGCGCAGGCGCGGCGTGGTGTTGGCGCGGATTCGCTTCAGGTGTGGCGTATCGGGATTTTTGGCAGCTTTACGGGGCGCATTCGCGGGCATAGAGTGATTCGACCGGACCCCGAAGCGACGTTTCCCTTTTACCCAAAGGAGTTGCCATGTCACTGAGGTTGCTCGCTGCGCTACCCTTCATCGGCATTCTGCTAGGCGTGCCGTTCGTCAACCGCACCGAGCCCCTCGTGCTCGGCATGCCGCTCGTGCTGGCGTGGATCGTCATGTGGGTCGTGCTGACTGCGGCCATCATGGGCATCGTCTACAAGCTCGATCCGCGCAACCGCGTCACGCAGGATACGCAAGCCGAGGTGCGACCATGAGCGCACTCGTCATCATTGCGGCGATCACCGTCGTCGCGCTCTATCTGGGCATGCGCGCGCGCCGCGGGCACGACATGAGTCTCGAGCAGTGGTCGGTGGGCGGACGCAGCTTCGGCACCGCGTTCGTGTTCCTGCTGATGGCGGGCGAGATCTACACCACCTTCACATTCCTCGGCGGCAGCGGCTTCGCCTATGGCAAGGGCGCGCCCGTCTACTACATCCTGGCTTACGCGACGCTTGCGTACATCCTCTCGTACTGGATGCTGCCGCCCGTGTGGCGCTACGCGAAAGAGCACCGGCTCGTCTCGCAGCCACACTTTTTCTCGCGCAAGTATCAGAGCCCCGCGCTCGGCGTGCTGGTCGCATGCGTGGGCGTGGCCGCGCTCGTGCCGTATCTCGTGCTGCAATTGAAGGGCCTCGGCATCATCGTGTCGACGGCCTCGTATGGCGCGATTCCGTCCACGGTGGCGATCTGGATCGGCGCGGTGGTGGTCACGGCTTATGTGATCGTCTCGGGCGTGCGCGGCTGCGCGTGGAACTCGGTCGTCAAGGACACGATGATTCTCGCCATTGCCGTGTTCCTCGGCATCTATCTGCCGGTCCATTACTACGGCAGCCACGCCGAGATGTTCCGCGCCATCGACGCGGCCAAGCCGGGCTTTCTCAGTTTCGCCGCCAAAGGCCAGGGTGTGACGTGGTTCCAGTCCACGACGCTGCTCGCGGCGCTCGGCTTCTTCATGTGGCCGCACACGTTCGGCTCGGTCTACACCGCGAAGGACGAGCGCATTTTCCGCCGCAACGCCGCGATCCTGCCGCTCTATCAGCTGATCCTGCTGTTCGTGTTCTTCTGCGGCTTCGCGGCCGTGCTCAAGGTGCCGGGCCTGAAGGGCTCCAACATCGACCTGTCGCTGTTCCGCCTTTCGCTGCAGACCTTCGATCCGTGGTTCGTCGGCGTGATCGGCGCGGCGGGCGTGCTCACTGCCCTCGTGCCCGGCTCGATGATCCTCACCACGGCTTCCACGCTGCTCGCCAACGACGTCTATCGCGGCGCGCTGGCGAAGAACGCCGACGACGCACGCGTCGCGACGCTCGCGCGCTTCTTCGTGCCGGTGGTCGCGCTCGTCGCAGTGGGCTTCACGCTCAAGGGCGGCGAAACCATCGTGGCGCTTCTGCTGATGGGCTACAACTTCGTCACGCAGTTGTTCCCGGCGCTGGTGTGCAGCCTCGCGACGCGCAATCGCGTGACGAAGCAAGGGGCGTTCTGCGGGATTCTCGCGGGTGTGCTGGTGGTCGTGGTCACCACGGTGCTGCACGTGAGCGTCGGGCAACTGATCCCCTTCGCGTCCGATTCGTTCAAGGACATCAACATCGGCTTTCTCGCGCTTGGCGTGAATATCATCGTGCTCGCGGCCGTGGGCGCCGTCACGCAGCCGCACACGCATGCGGATCACAAGCATGCGAGCGCACACTGAGATTTATCGCTGATTTGTTTCGATGATGGGCGGCGCATTCCATTCAATACGCCGCCTTTTTTATACGCGGCGATTCGCGCTGCGTTTTATCGCTTCGATGCGCCGTAAAGCGTCGAATCGGCAAATCCCTCGGCACCGAGCACGCGCCCTACGAGGATCAGCGCCGTGCGCTCGATGTCGGTGGCCTGAACCTTTTCGACAATATCCGCGAGCGTGCCCGTCACGCGCTCCTCATCGGGCCAGCTCGCACGATAGATCACCGCCACTGGGCAATCGCCGCCGTAATGCGGGCGCAATGCCTCCACGATCCGCGCGATATGGCGCACGCCCAGATGGATCGCCATGGTCGCGCGATGGCGGGCAAGATCGCCCAGCGCTTCGCCCTCGGGCATCGACGTTTTCGTCGCGTAGCGCGTGAGAATCAACGTCTGCGAAATGCCGGGCAGCGTGAGCTCGCTGCCGAGCGTCGCGGCACACGCGGCCGTCGCGGTCACACCAGGCACGATTTCATAAGGAATCCCAAGCTCACGCAGACGGCGGATCTGCTCGCCGATCGCCCCATAGAGCGAGGGGTCGCCCGAATGCACGCGCGCGACGTCATGGCCCTGGGCGTGCGCGCCTTCGAGCAGCGCGACGATTTCGTCGAGCGTGAGCGGCGCGGTGTCCACGACCTGGTGTGCACGATGGCCTTCGAGCACGGCGGGCGGCACGAGCGAGCCCGCATAGAGAATGACGGGACAGCCGCGCACGAGGCGCTGCCCTTTCACGGTGATCAGCTCGGGATCGCCCGGCCCGGCGCCGATGAAGAAAACGGTCATGCGTTGAAACTCCGCTGAATGGGTCAAGTGTGCTGCGCAAACGTCGCGAGCGCATCGATTGCGTCTTGTGGCGAGGTGAATTCGCGTTGCGCGGGCGGCAGCGCGGGCCGCCGCATCATCGCCACGGGCAGGCCCCGCTCGCGCGCGACGGCGAGCTTCGCCTCGGTGGCGTCGCCGCCGCTGTTCTTGCTCACGATGACGTCGAAACGCCCCGCGTCGACGAGGGCGCGTTCGCCTTCGAGCGTGAACGGCCCGCGCGCGTCGATCACACGCGCGCGCGCGTGGCCCGCGTGCGCGTCGAGGCAACGCACGGTCCAGCGCTGATGCACGGGCACTTCGCCGAGATGGGCGAGCGGTTCGCGGCCGAGCGTGAAGAGCACGCGCGAAAACGGCGCGATGGCTTCGATCATGCCCGCCCAGCCATCCACCATGCGCCAGTCGTCGCCATGCTGCGGCTGCCACGGTGCGCGGCGCAGTGCCCAGTACGGCAACTGCGCCGCCGTGCACGCGCGCGCCGCATTCGCACTGATCTGCGCCGCGTAGGGATGCGTGGCGTCGAGCACCAGGGCGATGCGCTCGTCGGCGAGATAGCGCGCGAGGCCTGCGGCGCCGCCGAAGCCGCCCACGCGCACAGAACACGCCAGATCGGCGGGCACGCGGCCAAGGCCCGCGAGGCTGTAGACATGCTCGGGGCCAAGCGCGCGGGCAATGCGCAAGGCGTCGCCGGTGCCGCCCAGCAGCAAAATGCGCGCCGTCATGGCTTCACGGCTTCGTAGAGCGTGACGGGCAACGCCTGGCGCCACGTATCGAAGCGCCCGAGCGGCTCGGCCTCGCCCACGCCGATGCGCGTGAGCGTCCCGCCGTGCTGCGCGCGCCATGACACGAGCGCCGCCTCGCTCTGCACGGTCACGGCGTTCGCCACGAGGCGGCCACCGGACTTCAGGCGCGTCCAGCAGGTTTCGAGCACGCCCGGCACGGTCACGCCGCCGCCGATGAACACGGCATCGGGCGCGGCGAGTCCGGCGAGTGCATCGGGCGCGCGGCCCGCCACGAGTTGCAGCGCGGGCACGCCCAAAGCACTGCGATTGTGTTCGATGAAGCGCTGACGCTCGCCGTTCGATTCGATGGCGATCGCACGGCATGCCGCGTGCGCGCGCATCCATTCGATGCCGATCGAGCCGCTGCCCGCGCCCACGTCCCAGAGCAGCGCGCCGGGCGTGGGCGCGAGGCGTGCAAGCGTGAGCGCGCGCACGTCGCGCTTGGTGAGCTGGCCGTCGTGCAGATACGCGTCGTCGGGCAGGCCTGGCGTGAGCGTCCATGCGCGCGCCGGTGCCGCGCCATCGGCTTCGCATTCGAACGCGACGAGGTTGAGCGCGGCCACGGCATCGGCATGCCATGCATCGGCGCGGCCTTCGATGCGCCGTTCGAGCGGGCCGCCCAGATGCTCGAACACCGTGAGCCGCGTCGCGCCGTAGCCTTGCGCCGCGAGCAATGCTGCGAGCGCAGCGGGCGTGCGCCCATCGGCGCTCAGCGCGAGGACGCGCGAACGCGCGTGCAGATGACGCCGGAGCCCATCGAGCGGCCTGCCGACGAGCGAGACCGCGGCCGTGTCCTGGAGGGCCCAGCCGAGGCGCGCCGCCGCGAAAGAAAGCGACGACGGTGCAGGCAGCACGTCCATCTCGCCCGGCGCCACGTAACGCGCGAGCGTCGCGCCGACGCCGTAAAACATGGGGTCGCCGCTCGCGAGCACGCATACGCGCCCGTGCGTTGCGCGCAGCGCGAGCAACGGCTCGACGCTGAACGGTTGCGGCCAGGGCTCGCGGCACGCCCGCACGCGCTCGGGCAGCATCGCCAGATGCCGCGCGCCCCCCGCCACCGCCGCCGCCGCAAAGAGCGCGCGGCGCGCCTCGCGCCCGAGCCCCGCGTATCCGTCGTCGCCTATGCCGATCACCGTCAGCCACGCCCGCCTGCCCTGCATCCGTTCTCCGTTTTGCGCTTTGCGTTGTGCCTTGCGCGCGAGCCGCCCTGATTCGCGGAAGCGCGCTGGAAAACGGGCATAATACCGCTTCCGCCGGCGCCTGAAGGGTGAAAGCCCGAAGGCATAAAAGGGAACACAGCAAAGCTGTGGCCGCCCCCGCGACTGTGAGCAGCGAGACCGTATCCACCCGAGCCACTGGTTTTACCGGGAAGGCCGATGCGGTTGGCGACCTGCGAGCCAGGAGACCTGCCGGCCGACTGTTTGTTCGCGCGCGCCCGAAGCCTGGCGGGGTGTACCGGCTTCGATCGCAGCGCGTGGACGTTTGCGCGTTTTAGCGCTTTCGCGTGACGCCCCGCAATCGCACCTTCGCAGCGTGGTGGCGGCGGCACGTCGGGCGCGGCGCGCGATGCATACACGGTGTCCCTTGAATCACGACTCGAAGCCCGCTTCGTCTCCTGCTGCGCTGGCCGCGGCGCGCCGTTCGGCGTGCCCGGGGCTCGTGCGCGTGGTCGCGGCGCGCGACGGCGGACTGTGCCGCATCCGCCTCGCGGGCGGCGCGCTCACGGCCGCGCAGGCGCACGCGATCGCCCAGGCCGCGCTCGTGCACGCAAGCGGCACGCTCGAGCTGACCAATCGCGCGAACGTGCAAGCGCGCGGCGTGCGCGCGGGCAGCGAAGCGGCGCTCGCCGAAGCGCTGATAGCGGCGGGCCTCGGCCCCGAGGCATCGGCGCACGGGCAAGGCGATCTTTGCTCCGCCGACGAAGTGCGCAATCTGATGATGAGCCCGCTGGCCGGACTCGATCCCGGTGCGCTCATCGACACCACCACGCTCGCCGCACCCATCGTCGCGATGCTGCAAAACGAGCCGCGTTTCGCGGCGCTCTCGCCCAAGTTCGCGCTGCTGCTCGACGGCGGCGAGCGTCTGGCGGCGCTCGACCATGCGCACGATGTCTGGCTCGCAGCCGCACAGGGCGCCGATGGCGTGCGCTTTGTCTTCGGCCTCGCGGGCTGCCCGGGCGACGGTGGTGCGCTCGGCGCGCTCGCACCCGTGCACGCGCCCGCGCTCATTCGCGCGCTGCTGCATGGATTCCTCGATCTGGCCGAGCCCGGGCAGACACGCATGCGCGACGTGCTCGCGTCGCACGATGCCGATGCCGTGCTCCAACGCGCACAGCATCACGCGAATTTCGCCATCGCGTGCAACGGTGCCGGCAATGACACTGCATTGCCAGCATGGCGACGCAAGCCCGTCGATCTCTCGCTGCGCCTCGGTGCACATGCACTGAACGCGCGTGGCGATGCTGGTACACACGTTATGGGCTATGCAGGCTGCCAGCCACCGCTCGCGCGGCTCGACGCCGCGACGCTGCACGCGCTCGCCTCACTCGCCGAAGAACACGGCGACGCGACGCTGCGCATCACGCCATGGCAAGGCGCGATCTTGCCGAACGTGCCACATCGCGCCATGCCGGAGGTGCTCGAGCGCCTGCGCGCGCTCGGCCTCGTTTGCGACAGCGCCGACCCGCTCGCGCGCACGATCGCCTGCACGGGCTCGGCCGGCTGTACGAAGAGCCGCACCGATACCAAGGCCGACGCGCTGCGTCTCGCCGCGCACCTGCCGCCCGATGTGCATGTGCACCTGAGCGGCTGCGAGCGCTCGTGCGCGGCCGCGCATCAGGCGCCGTTCACGCTGCTCGCAGCCAAACCCGGCCACTACGACCTTTACGAGCGCGACACAGGTGCAACGCTATTCGGCCGCGTCGTCGCGCGCAACCTGACGATCGAAGCCGCCGCGCACACGCTCGCGCAGCGGCCCCGGAGCAACGCCGATGTCTGACTACCAGCGCGACGGCCAGGCGATCTATCGCGAGTCGTTCGCGACGATCCGCGCCGAAGCCGATCTCTCGCACATTCCCGCCGACCTCGAAAAGCTCGCCGTACGCGTGATCCACGCGTGCGGCATGGTCGACGTGGCCGCCAGCCTCGCGTTCTCGCAAGGCGCGGGCCACGCCGGCCGCACGGCGCTTGCGCAAGGCGCGCCCATTCTCTGCGACGCGAAGATGGTCGCCTTCGGCATCACGCGCGCGCGCCTGCCTGCGAATAACGCCGTGATCTGCACGCTCGACGACCCTGCCGTGCCCGGCCTCGCGCGCGAGCTCGGCAACACGCGCTCGGCCGCCGCGCTCGAGCTGTGGCGCCCGCACCTCGAGGGCAGCGTGGTCGCCATCGGCAACGCGCCCACCGCGCTCTTTCACCTGCTCGACCTGATCGCCGCCGGCGCGCCGCGCCCCGCGCTCATCCTCGGCATGCCGGTGGGCTTCGTCGGCGCCGCCGAGTCCAAGGCCCTGCTCGCCACGGCTTCGCACGGCGTGCCGTTCGTGGCCGTGCACGGGCGCCGCGGCGGCAGCGCCATGGCCGCCGCCGCCGTCAACGCACTTGCTTCGGAGATCGAATAAATGTCCATCAAAGGCCGTCTGCACGGCATCGGCGTGGGCCCCGGCGACCCCGAGCTGCTCACGCTCA
Organism: Paraburkholderia sp.; assembly: GCA_035277805.1. Classification (GTDB taxonomy): domain Bacteria; phylum Pseudomonadota; class Gammaproteobacteria; order Burkholderiales; family Burkholderiaceae; genus Paraburkholderia. The sequence continues at coordinate 17,701 of DATEJU010000263.1, forward strand.
AGGCACTGCGGCTGCTCAAAGCCGCGCCCGTGGTCGCGTATTTCGTCGCCAAAGGCAAGACAGGCAACGCGTTCGGCATTGTGGAAGACCATCTGGGCGTGGAGCAGGAGCGCCTGCCGCTCGTCTATCCGGTGACGACCGAGGCGCTCGAGCCACCGCTTTCGTACGAAGCGATCATCGCCGACTTCTACGACGGCGCCGCGCAAATCGTCGCCGGCCACCTCGACGCGGGCCGCGACGTGGCCGTCATCTGCGAAGGCGATCCGTTCTTCTACGGCTCGTACATGTACCTGCACGACCGCCTGGCCGCGCGCTACGAAGCCGAGGTGGTGCCGGGCGTGTGCTCGATGCTCGGCGGCGCGGCCGTGCTGGGCGTGCCGCTCGTCTATCGCAACCAGAGCCTCGCGGTGCTCTCGGGCGTGCTGCCCGAGGACGAGCTGCGCCGCCGCCTCGCCGACGCGGATGCCGCCGTCATCATGAAGCTGGGCCGCAACTTCGAGAAAGTGCGCCGCGTGCTCGCGGAGCTCGGCCTCGCGGAGCGTGCGCTTTATGTTGAGCGCGCAACCATGTCGAATCAGCGCATCGTCCCGCTCGACGATGTCGATCCGATGGCCTCGCCGTACTTCTCGCTGCTCGTCGTGCCGGGGGAAAAATGGCAAGCCTGATGCCGCCCGCCATCGTCGTGCTCGGCCCCGGCGCGCTCGCGACCGCGCAGCGTGTGAAGACGCTCTATGCAGACGCGCAGATCCACGCGTTGCAGGAGCGCGCGCAAGGCGACGTCGCGTTCAGCGGACTCAGCGAGCACCTGCGCGAGCTTTATCGGCGCGGTACGCCCATCGTCGCGCTGTGCGCGGCGGGTATCGTGATCCGCTGCCTCGCGCCGCCGCTCGCCAGCAAGGGCGTGGAGCCGCCCGTGCTCGCGCTCGCCGAGGACGGCAGCGCCGTCGTGCCGTTGCTCGGCGGCCTCACCGGCGTGAACGTCATGGCGCGCGAGATCGGCGCGGCGCTCGGGACCGCGCCCGCGATCACCACGAGCGGCGAGCTGCGCTTTGGCACGTGCCTGCTCAATCCGCCCGAGGGCTATGCGCTTTCGAGCCTCGCGCAGGGCAAGCGCTTCGTCTCCGATCTGCTCGCGGGTGAAGCGACGCGCATCGACGGCGCCGCGCCCTGGCTCGAGACCGTCAACCTGCCGCGCGATCCAGCGGCGCGCCATGCGATCCGTGTGAGCCCGCACGCGTGGGACGGCAATCCCGAGCATCTCGTGATTCATCCGCGCAGCGTGGTCGCGGCGGCGAGCGCTGCACATGCGCTGCTCGCCGAGCATGTGCGCGAGGCGCTGAGCGCGAACGGCATCGCGCAGCAAGCGCTCGCGGCGCTCGTCGCGCCCGCCGCGCATATGGGCGATGCCGCGTTCGAGCAGGCGGCGAACGCATTGGGCGTGCCGCTGCGCTTTACGAAACTCGGCGATGCTGGCAACGCCACTGATTCCGGCGATGCCGGGAGAGCTGTGTCTACCGCCAAAGCTGCCGGCTCAGCCGATGCACTCCGCGATCACGCCAGCCATAGCGCCGACGCCACCGCCCTGCTCGACGCGCTCGCACTGCCGGCGCCCGAGCAACGCTTCGCCGCCGACCACGGCATCGCACTATCCGTGACACGTGAGCCCATCGACGTGCACACGCTCGGCGAGGCGCGCGGCAAGCTCACGGTGCTGGGCCTGGGGCCGGGCCGCGCCGACCTGCTCACGCCCATGGCGCGCGCCGCGCTCGACGAGGCCACCGATATCGTCGGCTACGCGACCTATGTGGAGATGGCGGGACCGTTGCGTCCGGGGCAGATGCGCCACGCCACCGACAACCGCGAAGAGCTCCAGCGCGCCCGCCACGCCTTCGAACTCGCGAGCGCGGGGCGGCGTGTGGCCGTGGTGTCCTCGGGCGACCCTGGCGTGTTCGCGATGGCCGCCGCCGTGCTGGAAGCGCTCGAAGCATCCGGCGAGCCACGCTGGCATCGCGTCGAACTCGCGATCGTGCCCGGTGTCTCGGCGGCGCTCGCCACGGCGGCGCGGGTGGGCGCGCCGCTCGGCCACGACTTCTGCATGCTCTCGCTCTCGGACAACCTCAAGCCGTGGAGCGTGATTGAAAAACGCCTGCGCCACGCTGCGCTCGCCGATCTCGTGATGGCCTTCTACAACCCGATTTCGCGCGCGCGGCCCTGGCAGCTCGACCGCGCCCTGGCAATCGTGCGCGAAGTGCGCGCGCCCGGCACGCGCGTCGTGCTCGGCCGCGATGTGGGCCGCCCGGGGGAAACGCTCCGAACCACGACACTGGGCGAGCTCAGGTCGCTGGACGTGGACATGCGCACGATGGTGATCGTCGGGTCGTCGGTCACGCGCGGCTTCGCGCGCGGCGGCAGTGTGGGCGAGCAGGGCCAGGAGTGGATTTACACGCCGCGCTGGTATGCGCAGGACAGTGGCGCGGGCGGTTGAGCGCGCACCCACCCGCTCGGACCTCGCGTTCGCCCTCACTCAATTTTTTCCGGAGCGCGCCGTAAAGGCAGTGATCTTGTCCCGCCACTCCCGTTACGCGCGCCGATGACCGACACCCTCGAAGCCGCCTCCAGCGCTGTGCCCGATGACGCAGCCGGCGCCGCGTTGCTCACGCCCGCCGACATCGCGCTCGGCCAGCCGCTCGAATGGCCCCTCGTGGACCACGATGGCACGCTGCTGCTCGAGCGCGGCGCCACGCTCGTGGGCGAAATGGAGCGCGATTTTCTGTTCCGGCACTTCGCGCCGCAGCGCGGCGACCGCGAAGCGCACGACGAGTCCGAGAACGCACACGCGAGCGCGCAGCCGCAGGAGCCGCAAGCCGCGACGGGCGTACGCGACCTGCACCTCACCATTGGCGCGTTGATGGGTCTGCGCCCGCAACAAGGCGCGAGCGGTGCGCCGATGCATCCGTGCAAGCTGATCGGCATTGCGCCGAACGAGTCGATCTTCGTGACGCTGCCCTACGTGGAGCGTCGTCCAGTCGAAATCTCGCTCGGCGAACACGTGGACATCGTGGCGGTCGCGAGCCAGGCGGTCTATCGCTTCGTCTGCACCGTCGACATGGTGCACCATGCGCCGTTCGACCACCTCGTGCTCTCGAAGCCCGCCCATCTCCGCATGCTGCGCGAGCGCAAGTCGATCCGCGTGCGCGCGCGGTTTCCAGTGCGCTTCGGCATCGGCGACAAAGGCTATCAGGGCGTTGCGCTCGCGCGGGGCATCAGCGCGCTGGGGCTCTCGCTCACGGCGCCTTGGGCGCTCGGTCAGGTCGGCGAGCGGCTGCGCATCGCCTTTAGCCTGCGCTCAGGCAATCTCGACACAATCATCGAAACGCGCGCGGTCATTCGCAACGTGCAGCGGGAAGACGCGTCGCAAGCGCAATGCACGCTCGGCCTCGAACTCGACAGCCTCACGAGCGCCGAGCAGATGGCGATGAAGGTGTATGTGTTCGATCGCCAGGACGATGTGGTTTATTGGAGCAGCGGGCCGCGCTGAGGGCGGCACGGCTTGCGTTTGCCGCGCACGTTCAGGCCAGCAGCGCCGCGGCGTCAACGCACTCCCCCTCCCACGCCTGCGCAAGCGCACGGCAGCGCCCGACGCGCACGGCCGCGCCTTCGCAGTCGACCACGGTGACGCGGTCCGCATGGCGCGGGCGCGCCGGCCATTGGGTGATGCGGCCGTCGCTGAAGAGCCAGAGATGACGCTCGCGCGACGGGTCGCGGCGCACCGCGCTTTCGAGCAGTTGCGCCGCACGGCTCATGCCGGCTTCGAGCGGCGTGCCGCCACCGCCGCCGATCGGCTCGAGCCAGCGCTCGTTCCACCAGCGCGGTACCGCCGGCCCAAAGCGCAGCTCGGCACGCGCGCCGCCAAAGCAGATCAGCGCCACTTCTACGCGCTCGCTGCGCGCGCGGTCGAACAGCGCGATCAGCAGGCCCTTCGCCAGCGCGAGCTGCCCGTGCGCAAGCATCGAAGCCGAGCAATCGAGCACGAAGCAATGCAGCGCGCCCATGCCGGTCTTGTGCTTTCTGTAGCGCAAATGCTCCGCGCACAACGCGGTGCCGCGCTTCGCGGCGAGCGTGGGCAGCCAGGCAATGCGCGCGCCCGGCACCGCATCGCGGACGATGCGCGAGCGCGCCCCCCCTGGGCCTTCACGCCGCCGTGCACCGCCCTGTATCTGAGCGGCTGCCCTTGCCCGGCGGGTCAGCGTTTTTTTGCGGGCAGCGGAATCACGCCTTTCACGTGCCGGGCCGCAACCGGCTCGGGGGGGAGCTCGCCCCAGTCCGGACTGGCTTCGGACTGCAAGCTTTCTGCCGATGTTTCATTCGATGCCGGTCTCGGCTCGCGCGGCGTGCCGCCCTCGCCGTGTTCACCGCTTTGGGGTGACCGATCCGGCATCACGCGGCGCCGATGCGCGAGCACTGCCTCCGCAACCTGATCGACGTGATCGGGCGCCACCTGCGCCGCGCCTTCGAACGCGGCCAGTGCGCGCGCCGCGCGCAGCATGACCAGATCGGCGCGCATGCCATCCACGGCGGCCTCCACGCACAGCCGCGCCGCGCGCTCGTGCACCGCGTCGCTGAGTTCCAGGGCATCGAGCACGCCCCGCGCGGCGGCAATGCGCCGAGCCAGCTCGCGCTGCGCCGCCTCATGCGCCGCGCAGAACGCCAGCGGATCCGCATCGAACGCCAGCCGCGCCTTCACGATGCGTTGACGCTCGGCCAGATCGAAGCTGCTATTGAGTTCGACCATCAACCCGAAGCGGTCCAATAGCTGCGGGCGCAACTCGCCTTCCTCGGGATTCATCGTGCCCACCAGCACGAAGCGCGCCTCGTGCGTATGCGAGACGCCATCGCGCTCGACCGTATTGACGCCGCTCGCTGCCGCATCGAGCAACGCGTCGACGAGCGCGTCGGGCAGCAGGTTCACTTCGTCCACGTAGAGCACGCCACCGTGCGCGCGCGCGAGCAGGCCCGGCGAAAAGCGCAGCGCGCTTTCGCGCAGCGCCGCTTCGAGATCGAGCGAGCCGATCAGCTTCTCTTCGCTCGCGCCGAGCGGCAGCGTGACGAATGCGCCGTCGGGCAGCAGCGCGGCGAGCGCGCGCGCCGCCGTGGATTTCGCCGTGCCGCGCGGGCCGCTCACGAGCACGCCGCCGAGCGCCGGATCGATGGCCGCGAGCAGGAGCGCGCGCTGCAGCGGCGCCTG
>DATEJU010000264.1:0-6354 GCA_035277805.1 Paraburkholderia sp.
GCGAGCACGCACTCCAGAAATTTGTGGCCCACCATGCCGTGACCAATGACGACGACGTCCAGACCGTCCACTGCGAGCGTTGATTGCGTCATGCCTGTACACCCTGCTAAATAAAAAGGCGTCCCGCGGATCCAGCTCGCGAGGAGCCAGACTCGGGGGACGCCGTTGCCCTGAGATTCAATCGATTTGCACTGCCATGCTGCGTTGCAGCCGGATCGCCGGCCACCGGATCGCCGTTGATCCTGTTCGCAGATCGTTACGCAAGCACCGTGCCAATTCGCGAGAAATCGCCGCGAGCCCCGCGTGACGGGGCGTTAGCGGATTCCCAGGCAACGCGCGCGGGGTGATGTGCCGGTGCGTTGCGATGCAGCCGGGCACAAGTTTGGTGCCGTGCAGCACGCTCGCTGTGCGCTTTCGGTGCGCCACGGCGATGCATTCGCGGAAGTTGTCAATCGGTGCGCCCCCGCTGGCGCGGCCAATGCGACGCTTGCGTTCGTGCTTTGCGCGCTGGTCTGGAACTTGCATAAAGCCTTGCAGGCGGCAACGATGCCGCAGCCAGCACGCCATCGGCTTCGAAACGCGGACCACGCTGCAAATGAATGAACGTGAAAGGACGGATATGAACGCAACGGGCAAGCTCACCTTATTGAGCGCGGGTCCCGGAGACCTCGACCTGCTGACCCTGAAGGCGGCCAGGGCGCTCGCCCGCGCCGACGTCGTGCTGCTCGACGACCTCGTGAATCCCGAGATTGCTTCGCTGGCCCCGCAGGCGCGCGTAATCAAGGTGGGCAAGCGCGGCGGCTGCCGCTCCACGCCACAGGCGTTCATCGAGCGGCTCATGCAGCGCTACGCGCGCAAAGGCCTCGACGTGGTGCGCGTGAAAGGCGGCGACGCCCTGCTCTTCGGCCGCGCCGGCGAGGAGCTCGCGGCGCTGCGGCGCGCGCAGATTCCGGTGGAGATCGTCAACGGCGTGTCGTCGGCGTTCGCGGCGGCAGCGGGCCTGGGTGTCTCGCTCACGCATCGCGACCACTGCCAGGGCGTGATCTTCGTGACGGCGCATCTGCGCGACCATAGCGAGCCGGACTGGCAGGCGCTCGCCGCCACGCGCATGACGCTCGCCGTCTATATGGGGATGAGCCGCATCGAGGGACTGTGCGCCACGCTCGCGCAAGCGCTTTCGAACGAAACGCCGGCTGCGGTGGTGCAATGGGCGGGGACTGCGAACGAACGGCGCGTGACGGGAACGCTCGGCACCATCGCCGCCATTGCGACGGAAGCCGGGCTCGGCAGCCCGGCCATCATTCTCGTGGGCGACGCGATTGGGGAAGCAGTTGCGCTGGCTGACTTCGATGGGGACATTCGCGCGCAGGGTGCGGAGTTGCCGGTATTGCGCAGCGCGTAGCGATTGAATCCGTAGCGAGCTTGTTCTATTTGCTCAGGCCGAGAATGTTCGAAATCGCCGCCGCCAGGCCATCGGGGTTATCGTACGCGATCATATGTTCGGTGTTGGCGACGAGCTCGACGGTACAACCAACCTGTTCGAACTTCGCAATCTCGTCGCTCGTTGCCGTATCCGAAAGAATCACGCCTTTTATCGCATTCAGGTTGGAGAGGTCATTGACCCAATTGCCCGAATTGTCGTCGATGGCCGATCTCGCCCATTGATAAATGGCGTAAGGAGAGGCCACGGAGAATGGTCCCAACCAGGCATCATTGCCACCTTGGGCCTGCAGTTGCGCGAGGAATTGCGCAAAGCCACCGTCGACGAATTGCTCTTCAGTCTGCGAGGCGATTTCCGACAACATGGCGACACCGTAGTCGGTCAGCCCTGGTTCGCAGAGGACAAGCGTGCTGACCTGAATGGGCAACCGCTGTGCCAGTTTCAGGGCGATAAACGCTCCGGCACTATGGCCGAACAGGTTCACGCTCGAGAAACCCTGGCTGACGATAAAGTTTGACAGGACCGTTGCCTGAGAACCGGAGAGGTATTTTCCGTCCTGTGGCTTGTCGCTAAAGCCCGATCCCATGAGATCGACCAGCAACGATCTGCGCTTCGAGTACGAATCTGAGCTGACTACTGGCGGGTAATCGCTGCTGGATGCACACCCCAAGCCGTGAATATAAGCGAGTGGGTCAAATGCATTTGCCGAGGAATGCAGGTCAAAATAGCGAAGAATGTTGCCCCTGTCGTCGACGCGAAACGTATTCATATAGGCTCCTTCAACGTTCGTGCTGGTTGTTATCGATTTTCAGAATCGTCTCGAATACAGCCCGTGTGGCATTCACGGCGCCGCCTGGCCCATACGTCATCCTTGTCCCGTTGGAGTAGACGATGCAAAGCCGTTGTGCTGGCAACTTTTAGCGTGACAGAGTAGACGCGATGATCCGGGAATGTCGAAGGGTTCTATCCGGGATCTTCGGCATCCTCAAAAAAATGGCAGAAAGGCAGGGGAATCAGACTTTACTCATAGTCCCGCTGCCCACCGGCATGATAAAAACGCGCCGTTAGCCGCAGGAATATGTGAATTGAATAGAACTCGCGGGATTGGGATAGACGGAATTGGCCACATTCGCCCGTGTGGCACCGCTTTTCCGAGCCAGAAAGGCGTTACACCGTCTCGTCGCGTCCCAGCACACGCCTCGCGGCCAGCAATGGCAGCCGCACGCCGAAACCGGCCACCAGCCGCAGATGCATCCACGAAAGCAGCAGGTTATCGCGCGCGTAATTGAAATGCGACACCCCGCCCTCGTGCGGCTGGAAATAGCGCACCGGCGCCTCGATCTGGATCGGCCGCACGCCGGCCCAGCACAGGCGCACGGCCGCTTCGGGATCGAAGTCGAAACGGCGCATCCAGGGCTGGCGACGCATGATCGTCCTGAGCGGCGCGATCGGATAAACGCGAAAGCCATAGAGCGAATCGCCAATGCCGGCCCACAGCGTCTCGATGTCCGCGAACAGGTTCGAAAGACGCCGCCCCTGTACGCGAATCAGCGGCGCGCTCGCGTCGAACTTCGGCAAGCCCAGCACCATGGCGTCGGGCGCCGCCTGCGAGGCGGCCATGAAGCTCGGAATCAGGTCGGCGGGATGCTGGCCGTCGGAGTCCATCGTCAGCACGTGCGTGAAGCCGCGCGCCGCCGCGGCTTCGATGCCCGCGAGCACCGCGCCGCCCTTGCCCCGATTGGTGGGCAGCACGATCACGTGCAGCCCCGGATCGTTCGCGGCCATCGCCTGCAGCCGCTCGGCGCTGCCGTCCGTGCTGCCGTCCACGACCACCCACACGGGGCTCCACTGCGCACGCGCGGCGCGCACGGTCTCGTCGACCTTGAGGCCCGGGTTGTAGCTCGGGATCAGGACGAGGTGCGTGGACGAAACGGTTGGCGTGGACATGGATGCGGCCGGTTGCATGAAACGGGATACTGACAAAATTTTATGACTCGCCGACGACCCTGCACATGTCTCTTCGACATCGTGCGCGCGCGGCAATCGCAATGCAAAGCATCACTCGATGCTCGCCACGGCGTGCCCCGCGCTCGCCTCGATCTCGATCAGCAGGTCCGAGCGGCACACGTGAGCGTGCAGATAAAGCGGGCGCACATGCGGGCCCACCGCCTCGCGCAGCAGCCGGTCGATGGCGGCAAGCATGGCCGCATCGGCGCCGTCGCGCACGTAGACCTTGAACGTGAGATCCGCCAGCGCGAACGGCCCGTAGCCTTGCCGGGCGGCCTGGTCGAGCACGGCCGCGAGATTCGCGAGCGTCTCGCGCGTTTGCGCCAGCACGTCGCCGCGATGCACGGTGTGGTGCCCGACGATGCTCGCCGTGCCCGAAACGAACAGCACCGGCGCGGTGACTGCGCCGGCCGCGCCGGACCAGGCGGTCGCACGCGCGAACGTCGGCGCGCGTGCGCCGTATTGCGCCGGGTAATGGAACGCGCTCACCTGGCGCGGGTTCTCGACGGCCTCGGCGCTCGTGCGGCTCGCGAGGAAATACACCGCGAGCGGTTCGCCCGGCACGCCCTGCGCGTCCAGCGGTCCAACCGAGCCGAGCGCGCATGCCGCCGGCACGCTGCCGGTGAGCGCGCGGCGGCACGCTTCGAAAGCGCGCTGGCGTCCCGCATTGAACTGACGATAGCGCTCGGTGCCATGCTGCTCCGCGTTGATCGCGGGCACCGTGTTCCAGATACGCAGCGGATGCCGCATGTCCAGCGCGTCGAGCAGGTCGAACACCATGCGATAGGCCGCTTCGGTCGCGCGTTCGAGCGGCGCTCGTATGTGCGTTCCGGGCTGCGCCGCCGCATCGGCTTCAACACCGGCTGCAAAATCAGCTTCGTTCATCACGATGCTGCCGAACACGAGCCCCGCCGCCTCGCTATAGCGGTAATGGAGCGCGCCGCGCCGCACGCTGCGCAAATCGTCGGCTTCGCATTGCCAGATTTCGTAACAGAATGCGTCGTACCCGGCGGCACGCGTGGCCTGCGATGCATCGGCAGCATGCTGCGGCACGAGGCGCGTCATGTGCACCGGTGCGAGCGGCAAGTCGGACACGGCGTCGGCCAGCAGCGGCCGGTGCGGCGCCGCGCCAACGCAGGCCGCGCCAAAGCACGCCGCGCCAATCGCGCCCGGAAACGCGCGCTCGAAGGCCGCCGCCCCGCTTTCTTCATCCGCATCGCGCGCGTCGTTCAGCAACGCGGCAAGGCGTGCCTGATCGATCTGCACGAGCCGCAGCGCGCGTTGCGGCGCACGGCCATGCGGCGCCATGGGCGCAGACGTCATCGATTGCGAACGCCAGCCGGCGTCGACAGTTTGCACAGACACTCGAAATTCCTCAGGAAGCCGTCAACGAACTTCATACGCAGCCGCGAGCGCGCGCCTACGCGAGCCCGCCGTTGATCGACAGAACTTGCCCGGTCACGTACGCGGCTGCGTCGGACACGAGATACGCGACCATGCCGGCCACTTCTTCCGGCTGGCCGGCGCGCTGCGCGGGCACGAGCTGCCTGATGCGCTCGGCGGGAAACGCACGCTCGGCCATGGCCGATGCGATCACGCCGGGCGCGATCGCGTTCACCGTGATGCCGCGCGAGGCGACCTCCAGCGAGAGCGCCTTGGTCGCGCCAATCAAGCCGGCCTTCGCGGCCGAATAGTTGACCTGCCCGCGATTGCCCATGATGCCCGCGAGCGAGGCGATATTGACGATGCGTCCATGACGCGTGCGTATCATCGGCAGCAAGAGCGGCTGCGTGACGTTGAAAAAACCATTGAGCGAGACGTCGATCACGCGGCGCCATTGCTCGCGCGTCATGCCGGCGAGCGGCGCGTCGTCGTGAATGCCCGCGTTGTTCACGAGGATCTGCACCGGCGCATCTTCTATCAGACGTTCGAGCGCGGCCTGCGCGGCATCGGCATCGGTCACGTCGAAGGCGATCGCATGCGCGGCGCCTCCCGCATCGACGATGCGCCGCGCGACGCTCTCGGCCTCTCCGGGATGGCGATTCGCATGCACCCACACTTCGTGGCCCGCTTGCGCCAGCGCGACGCAGATGGCCTGCCCGAGCGCGCCGCTGCCGCCGGTCACGAGCGCTCGCATCGGCTTCTCTCCTGTCATTCGCGCTTTCCTCTCATCAGGACGATCAGGACGGCGGCGGCGCAATCCCGCGGGTGCCGCCGCGTCACGTTGGTCAATCGCATCGCACGCCGCGCGCTCGCCCTCAACGCACGCGATGCGCCTCGACGTAGGCGGCCAGCGCGCCAAGCGTCGCGAAGATCTGTTCGTTATCCGGATTGTCGGAGCGCAGCTCGAAGCCGTACTTCTTCGAGATCAGCAGCGCGATTTCCAGAATGTCGATGGAGTCGAGCCCGAAGCCCTCGCCATAGAGCGGGGTCTCGGCGCTCACGTCGTCGAGCGAGACATCCTCGAGATTCAGTTCGCCGACGATCAGCGTGGCGAGCTCTTTTTCCAGTGCGTTCATCATGCGTGCGTTGCAGGCGGCGCGAGCGCGGCGCGCGACCGGCGACATGGCGCACGCATCGCACGTGCTCCTCGCCGTCCCTCCCGGCGCCTGCCCGCTGCCCCGCCTGCCTGATTTTGGGGTTCGTTTAGTAAAAGTTACGCGGATTCTAGACGATGGGTATCGGTGCGTATACGGTGAGCGCCGCCGAAAGGTTACAAGGGGTCCGGCACGCGGCGTCTGTATTTTGGGACGCAAACGCGCCAGACGCTTGCGCGGCATTGGGCGCAATTGGTTCGGATGCCGGCGAAGCGCCACGCGATGGCATACAAACGGTTACAAACCGGCGGCGCGCCATTCCGGCGACGGTCCGTCGCCATCTTAAAATATGCCTGTCGCAATCCCGCG
>DATEJU010000265.1:0-22720 GCA_035277805.1 Paraburkholderia sp.
CGCACGGGCGGCCGCGTGCACGGGTTGCAGTTGTGGGTGAACCTGCCCGCCCGCGACAAGATGATCGCGCCGCGCTATCAGGAGATGCCGCACGCGCAAATTCCGCAGGGCCGCTCGGCGGATGGCCGCGCCACCGTGAAGGTGATCGCGGGCGAGTCGCTGGGTGCGAAGGCCGCCATCGAGACGCGCACGCCGATCCTCTACCTGCACTTCACGCTTGCGCCCGGCGCGCGCGTGGAGCAAGCGGTGCCCGCCGGCTGGAACGTGTTCGCCTACGGCCTGTCGGGCACGGTGCAATACGGCGCGAACGACGAGGCCATTGCCGCGCAGCAGATGGTGGCATTCGCCGGTGACGGCGATACCGTTGCGATCGCCGCGCCCGCCGACGCGGCCGGGCCTGTCGAAGTGCTCCTGATCGGCGGGCTGCCGCTTAACGAGCCGGTCGTGCGCTACGGCCCGTTCGTGATGAACACCGAGCAGGAGATCCGCGATGCCGTGCTCGACTATCAGGCCGGACGCATGGGGCGCATCGCACACTGAGCGCGCCGCGCCCCGTCGACACCTCCGCAGCTTCAGCCGCTTTCCGTCACAATAAGGCTTTCCATGCCGCGCGCCCAACGGGCCGGCCCGACCGGCCGCGGCGTGTTCCCTTTCAACCGTTCCGCCCGCGAGGAGCGCATGGCCGAAACCGCAGTCACCGCACACATTGGCTCGACCAACTATCAGGTCCAGTTCGACGACGGCACCCATACGTGGTTCGCCGACGAACCGGCATCCGTCGGCGGCGGCGACCGCGGGCCTTCGCCCTATGCGCTGCTGCTCTCGAGCCTTGGCGCCTGCACGTCGATCACGCTGAAGATGTATGCCCAAAGGAAAGAGTGGCCGCTCGAAGGCGTGCGCGTGAAGCTCTCGATGACAACCGGCAACGAAGGCACGACGATCGAGCGCCAGATCGCGCTCGACGGCGCGCTCACGGACGAGCAGCGCGAGCGTCTGCTGCAGATCGCCAATGCCTGTCCGGTCCACAAGGTCTTGACCAACGCGATCACGATCCGCTCGGGCCTCGTCGCCGCGTGAGCGGCGGCGGACGGAAACAGACTCAGAGGCGCCGCCTTGAATTTCGAACATCTCATCCAGATCAACGACCCGCTGAACCCGCTCGTGCTGCCCATGACGCGCGAGCAACTCTGGGAAGGCCTCGTGCTGCGCGCGGAGCAGCCGCAGCTTTTCGTGATCGGTCTCGACGACTGCACAATCCTTTCGCGCGAGGGCAATACGCTCGAGCGCGAGCTGCACTACGGCCATGCCACGGTGCGCGACCGCGTCACGCTCACGCCGAACGAGAACGTGCGCTACGACATCCTGCCGACCGCCGAGCACGTGGGCGGCTCGCTCACGATGACGATCGAGCAGCCCGACGCGCTTCAGCTGTTCCTGCGCTTCGAGTACCGCACGACGCTGCCGACGGCCGACACCGAAGACGACCGCCAGACCTCGGAGATCGTGAAGTCGGCGTATCGCGAATCGGATATCGACACCGTGCGGCTCATTCGCCAGTATGTGCAGGGTCCGGGCGAACCCGAAGCGCCGCTGCACTGAGCCGCTTCCCGCGCGCGAGACGCGCTCCCCTCACGCGCGCCCGGCTCCCCTCACGCGCGCCCGGCTCGATGCCGGGCGGCGTCGTTTATGCGCCAAGCTATCGCTATCCGGTTTCGATGAATTTCTCGAAGTTGCAAATGGGAACGATTATCATTTAATATCAACCCATCGAATCGAGATCCAACCCCGTCACGTTCATGACTGAATTCAACCGCTCATCGACACTCAGCTTGCGCCGCACCGGCTCCGCGTTGACCGGCTCGCATCCGTCGAAACCCGCGGCGACCGCCGCCACGCGTAAAGCCGCCAGTCCGGCCGGCGCAACGGGCGGCGCGCAAGCGAGCACGGGCAGTGAACGCGCGCTCGACAGCACGGCGTTGCTGCAAGGCCGCAGCCACGTGAGCATCGTGCACAACGGGGAGACTTACCAGTTGCGCGCGACGCGGCTCGGCAAGCTGATTTTGACCAAGTGAGGTTGGAGTACCGGGTATTGTGGGGACCGCCTCCCACGAGAGGCGTTGGGCATTAGCCAGCAACGACGGCTTGCACGCGAGACTAGACCCCTTCGTTCGTGCGCACATCCTTCAAGCAGCCGTCGCAGCCAGCCAGGCCATTTTTTTGTTCTCACTCGTGAAAATCGTCGCGGCGCATGATGAAACAGAAGCGCTTGCCGCACGAAGCAAAAAGCCGCGGCATCGTCCGCGGCTTTTTGCTTTTACTGCGACTACACGCGTCATGGCACGCCGGCCCGCGCCATGGCCGCCATGCTTACTCGAGGCCGAGCGCCTTGATGCCCGCCTTTGCGATAGCCGCATCCTGGTCGGATTTCACGCCTGAGACGCCCACTGCGCCGATCACGTCGCCGTTCGCGACGATCGGCACGCCACCTTCGAGCATGGCCGTGAGCGGCACGCTCAGGAACGCCGTGCGGCCCTCGCGGATCATCTCTTCGAAAACGCGGCTCTCGCGGCGCCCGAGCGCGGCCGTGCGCGCCTTGCCCGGAGCCACCTCGCTGCTGATGGGCGGCGCGCCGTCGAGGCGACGCAGATACAGCAGATGCCCGCCCTCGTCGACGATCGAGATCGTCACCTTCCACTCGTTCGCCCGGGCGTGCGCGATGGCCGCATCGGCCACTTTCGTCACGTCTTCGTCGGTCAGTACTGCTCGCGTTCGCATACGTCTCTCCGAAAAGTCAAAAACCGGGTGGCGCACCCCGCCAATCCGGCTTTTGAGAGTACACGCACACTCGCGCCGTGGCGCTGCCGTTCTGCGTATACCCGTCATTCGCGATTGACGACGCTGCTGCGCAGCGAGTCGCCCGCTCAGTGCGCCCAGCCCCAGAACATGAGCCACCAGGCGCTGTCGACCACGGCGAGCGCCGCGCAAAAGCCTGCCAGTGCGAGCAGACGCTGCCATGCGCGCGTGCTGTAGCGGCCCGTGACGCGCCACGCGAGCCACGCGCTCCAGACGTTGGTGACGACGAGGATCGCAATGCGCACGCTCGCGGCCCAGTCGAGCGGCACATGCTCGGCGCGCAGGAGCGAGAGCGTCGTGGCCGAAAGTCCGAGAAACACGCCCGCGCCCGCGAGCGGAATGAGCGACTGCGCGAAGTGATGGACCCGGCGCATCTCGAAACGTCCGACGAATGCGCTCGAGAGCGCGAGAATCGCGAACAGCGCCGTGCCATAGACGAGCCCCGTCGCGACGATATAGCCGACGATCATGCTGCCGTCGAGCCAGGAGAACACGTCGTTTTGGGCCGGATAGTGCGTGAGCAGGAACCACGGCGCGTTGGTCCCGAGCGGCCAGGTGATGTTCTGGTCGATGAGCCAGCCCGCGATCGACTGCTTGAGGTCGATGAACCACGGCGAGCCGGTCCAGTGGAACGCGCCGATCGCGATGCCAAGCAGCCCGTAGAGGATGAGCGCGGTGTCCCAGCCGCTCGCCGCTTTGTCGCCGAGTTCGACCACTTCTTGCGAGGGCGAGCGCCACGTGAGCGCGATCGCGTCGCGGTGGCCGCTGCAGCGCCCGCACATGTGGCACGACGCGGCGCCCTTCATGTTGCGCAGCGGCACGAGCGGCGCGCAGTTCACGGGAATCACGCGATGCCCGCCGTGCTCGCCGTGCGTGTACGAGTTGCGCCAGGCGTCTTCGTCGACCTTGAAGTGAAATGGGGCGAGACGCGCCAGAAGCGAAAAAACCCCGTTCACGGGGCAGAGATATTTGCACCAGACGCGCTTTTCGCGTCCGTACAGGAAGCCGATCACCATCGCGCCGAGCGTCGAGCCGCCCAGCACGAGCAGCACCGCCTTGGGGTACTGGTAGACGCTCACCATCTGTCCGTAGATGGTGGTGAGGCCGAACGCCACGAACGGCCAGCCGCCCCAGCGCATCCAGTGCGGGATGGCCTTGCCGCGCCCGAACTTGCTCGCGAATTCGCTGAGCGCGCCTTCGGGGCAGAGCACGCCGCACCACACGCGCCCGAGCAGCACCATCGAGAGCAGCACGAACGGCCACCAGATGCCCCAGAACACGAACTGCGCCGCCAGCGTGAGGTTGTTCCACAGATGCGCCGTGTCGTCGGGCAGCGGCATGACGGCGGGCACGAGGATCAGGAACGCATAGACCGCCACGACGACCCACTGCACGGCGCGAATGACCGCGCCGTGCCGCTGCATCCATTGGCCCGCCTGGGTGAGCCTGCCCTGGCGCAGCGGTCGCTGGGCCGGTCGCTGGCTCGAAACGCAACTCATGCTGCCTTCCTCTTCGTCACGGCGGCGGCGCGCCCGCTCACGCGGCGCGCGAGGAACCACACCACGAGCCAGTACACCGCATAGGCGATCAGGTTCATGAGCGCCGGATGGGCGCGGTAGCCCGTGAGCGTCGCGACTAGCGAGCCGAAGGTGCTCGAGTCGTCGAGCAGCGCCGACGAATTCCACACCTGGTCGATGAGGGTCGGCAGGACTTCCTTGTCGATGAGCTTGTCGACGCCGGTCTGGAACAGGCCCGCGCCGAGGAACAGCAGCATGATCTCGGTGACGCGGAAAAAGTGGCGCCACGAGAACACCTTGCCGCCCAACTGCAGGAGGTAGAACGTGAGGAACGCGAGGCCGAGGCCCAGCAGCACGGCCAGGTACTGGCTTGCCTCCACGTGGCCCGACTGGCCGAAACCGAGGCCGTACAGGAAGATCACCGTCTCGCTGCCCTCGCGCGCGATGGCGAGCGCGACGAGCACCGTGATGCCCCACCAGTTCGCATCGCGCGTCGTCTGCTCGAGCGACTGCTCCATCTCGCGCTTGAGCGTGCGCCCGTGCTGCTTCATCCACAGCACCATCTGCACGATCAGCACGCA
Source organism: Paraburkholderia sp. (assembly GCA_035277805.1). Lineage (GTDB taxonomy): Bacteria > Pseudomonadota > Gammaproteobacteria > Burkholderiales > Burkholderiaceae > Paraburkholderia. The sequence continues at coordinate 4,952 of DATEJU010000265.1, forward strand.
CGCGACCAGCACCATGCCGGTCTGGAAGTAGTCCTGCGCGTCACCGGAGAGCACTTCCGTGAAGCCCACGAGCGCCGCGCCCAGCGCAATCGCCGCCAGCACGCCGAGCCCCACGCCGGCCCACAGATACGGCAGACCGCGGCGCGCATCGGCATCGCCGTTCTTCAGCCACGCGTACAGAATGCCGACGACGAGCAGCGCCTCGACACTCTCCCGCCAGACAATGAACAATACCTGACCCATTCAAACACCTCCTGCCGCCGGTTGCGTGTGTCCCGCGCGCCGGCCACGTTCCCTGCTTCGCGACGTTTCGCCGCGCGCCATGCCTGGCACGCGACGATCATTTGGCAACGCTCATTTGGCGACGATCACGCCCTGCGCCTGCTGGTGAAAATCGTCGAAAAACTTGTACTCGCCCGGATCCAGCGGCGCGATCACGACGAAGGAGTCCGCGCCCGGCGCCAGCACCTTCTCCTTGCGCAACTGGACGCTCTCGAACTCGGCCGCGCCCTTGCCCGTGTTGCGCACCTCGATCTTGATGCGCTTGCCCGCCGGCACCTCGATGCGCGCGGGATTAAGCTTGCCGTCGGCCATTTCGAGCTTGAACGTCGGCAGATCCTCGGCGTGCGCGACATTGGCCACGCCCGCGAGCGACGCTGCAAAAGACGCGCACAGCGCGAGCGCCGCAAACTTCCGGATTCCAGTCATCGGTCTTACCTGCTCCGTGGTGTGCTGCGATTAGTAGCCGCCCTTCTTGCCGATGCCCGCGAACGGGAAATCGTATTCGAGCGTGATGGGCTTGAACCACGGACCGACGCCCGTTTCCTTGTCGACGTGACGGCCGAACGCCATGTGGCCCGTCTGCATCGGCGCATCGACGATCAGCTTCAGGTGATACTTGCCCGGGCCCGCCAGCTTGACGTTGTCGCCGTAGTGCGGGCCGTCGTTCGCGACCATCGGCATCAGGTCGCCCTTTTGCACGTAGCTCGAACCCGGCTTGGTCAGCTCGTAGTGAACTTGCAGATACGGCATCCAGTCGCCTTCGGCAAAGCCCGTCGGGTTGTTCTTGACCGCGTGGATGTCCGACTCCAGGTGGATATCGGAATCCGACGCCTTGCGCATCATGCCCTCCGGTTCCATCGTGATCGGCTGCAGATAGACCGCGCCGATTTCCATGCCGCCCTGGATTTGCTGCTTGCCGATCGGGTATTCAGCCGCCTGGGCCGCGAACGCCGCGCTGGCGGCCGCCGCAACGATGGTGCCGCGCAAGAGAGAGTGGATCCGCATCGAAACTCCTGGTTTTTATGAGAGATACGACAGTCGAACGGTCCGGCATATGCACGTAATAACGTTAATGCGAACAATTCTCAATAATGGCGGAGTTTAACACCGATGCTGTAGGGGGACCAACTGGAGCGTGAGGAAAACCCCACTGCCAGATGGGGTGTTGAGATGTTGCCCCTTCCTTTTTGACAAAAAAGGGCGCGCAGCCAACAGCTGCACGCCCTTTTGCATTCGCCGCGCGCGTTTCAGATGCGAGGCGGGAGTCCGGCTCAGGCCGGGTGGTCGCCCACGTTCGCCCCGAACACACGCTGGCGCAACACCGCGAGCTGGTCGCGCGCCTGTGCGGCCTTCTCGAATTCGAGGTTCTTCGCGTAGTCCATCATCTGCTTCTCGAGCTTCTTGATCTCCTTCGCAATCTGCTTCTCGGACATGTCCTCGAACTTCGCGCGCTCCTGCTCCTCGCGCAGCTCGGCGCGCGCGTCATCCACGTTGTAGACGCCGTCGATGATGTCCTTGATGCGCTTGACCACGCCGCGCGGCACGATGCCGTGCTCCTCGTTGAAGGCGATCTGCTTGGCGCGCCGGCGCTCGGTCTCGTCGATGGCTTTTCGCATCGAGTCGGTGATGCGGTCGGCGTAGAGAATCGCCTTGCCGTTCACGTTGCGCGCCGCGCGGCCGATCGTTTGAATGAGCGAGCGCTCGGCGCGCAGGAAGCCTTCCTTGTCGGCGTCGAGAATCGCCACGAGCGACACCTCGGGAATGTCGAGGCCCTCGCGCAGCAGGTTGATGCCCACGAGCACGTCGAAGGTGCCCAGGCGCAGGTCGCGGATGATCTCCACGCGCTCGACCGTGTCGATGTCGCTATGCAGATAGCGCACCTTCACGCCGTGGTCGGCGAGGAACTCGGTGAGCTGCTCGGCCATGCGCTTGGTGAGCGTGGTCACCAGCACGCGCTCGCCCACGGCCACGCGCTCGTTGATCTCGGCGAGCACGTCGTCGACCTGCGAGACGGCCGGACGCACCTCGATCACCGGGTCGACCAGGCCCGTGGGACGCACCACCTGCTCGGCGATCTGGCCCGTGACCTTCTTCTCGTAGTCGGCGGGCGTGGCTGAGACGAACACCACCTGGCGCATCTTGCGCTCGAACTCGTTGAACTTGAGCGGCCGGTTATCGAGCGCGGAAGGCAGCCGGAAACCGTAATCGACGAGATTTTCCTTGCGCGCGCGGTCGCCGTTGTACATGCCGTTCAGCTGGCCGATCAGCACGTGCGATTCGTCGAGGAACATCATGGCGTCGGTGGGCAGGTAATCGACGAGCGTGGGCGGCGGCTCGCCGGGCAGCGCGCCCGAGAAGTGCCGCGAGTAGTTCTCGATGCCTTTGCAGAAGCCCAGTTCCTGGAGCATTTCCAGGTCGAAGCGGGTGCGCTGCTCCAGACGCTGCGCCTCCACGAGCTTGCCCTCGGTATGGAAGAACTCGAGCCGTTCGCGCAGTTCGGACTTGATCGTCTCCACGGCGCGCAGCACGGTCTCGCGCGGCGTCACGTAATGCGACGACGGATAGACCGTGAAGCGCGGAATCTTCTGGCGCACGCGCCCCGTAAGCGGGTCGAAGAGCTGCAGCGTCTCCACTTCGTCGTCGAAGAGCTCGAGGCGCACGGCCATTTCGGCGTGCTCGGCCGGGAAGATGTCGATGGTGTCGCCGCGCACGCGGAAGGTGCCGCGCTGGAAGTCCTGCTCGTTGCGCGTGTACTGCATCGCGATCAGGCGCGCAATGACGTCGCGCTGGCCGATGCGGTCGCCCTGGCGCAGCGTGAGAATCATCTGGTGGTACTCGGACGGATTGCCGATACCGTAGATCGCCGAAACCGTCGCGACGATCACCACGTCGCGGCGCTCCATCAGGCTCTTGGTCGCCGAAAGCCGCATCTGCTCGATGTGCTCGTTGATCGACGAATCCTTCTCGATGAACAGATCGCGCTGCGGCACATACGCTTCCGGCTGGTAATAGTCGTAGTACGAGACGAAGTACTCGACCGCGTTGCGCGGAAAGAACTCGCGGAATTCCGCGTAGAGCTGCGCGGCGAGTGTCTTGTTCGGCGCGAACACGATGGCCGGGCGGCCCAGGCGCGCGATGGTGTTCGCCATCGTGTAGGTCTTGCCCGAGCCCGTCACGCCAAGCAGGGTCTGGAACGAGAGACCGTCCTCCACGCCTTCGATGAGCGTTTCGATGGCCGTCGGCTGGTCGCCGGCCGGCTGATACGGCTGGTAGAGCTGAAACGGCGAGCCGTCGTACTGGACGAATTTCGACTCGTCGAGCGCGGGCGCGTCGGCGACGGGGTGGTCGGACATGGGTGACATCCTGTGCGCGGAGCAAACAACTATTCTAGCGTTTTGCCCGTTGGTGAGATCCGGCAAGACCGGGCAGGCCTGCGACGGGCTATTGACGACGTTATGGGTGTAGATGGGGCCCGCCGGCTGGCGCTGCAAGGTCCTTGCGGTGCACGCCGCGTGGCCACAGGTCCGGAATCGTCCGTCCGTGCCGGAAAAATGGCCCCGCTGGCATCGCAGTCGGCGAAAAACTGGCCTGAGGATTCGTTACAATAGCGAGTTGCGTGGCCGGCTGCCCGGCGCCTTCCCCTTCCCGACAGGGGCGGCGCACGCCAGAAGCAATCAGAAACACCGCAGCGCGCGGCCCAACCGATCTTCCTTCACTTTTGCCGAATCATCATGTCCCTCTTTTCCGCTGTCGAACTCGCCCCTCGCGACCCGATCCTGGGTCTGAACGAAGCCTATAACGCCGATACGCGCGCGACCAAGGTGAACCTCGGGGTGGGCGTGTACACCAATGAAGAAGGCAAGATTCCGCTGCTGCGCGCGGTGCGCGAGGCGGAAAAGGCCCGCGTCGAAGCCGGTCTGCCGCGCGGCTACCTGCCCATCGAAGGCCTCGCCGCCTATGACGCCGCCGTGCAGAAGCTCCTGCTCGGCAACGACTCGCCGCTGATCGCAGCGGGCCGCGTCGTCACGGCGCAGGCATTGGGCGGCACGGGGGCGCTCAAGATCGGCGCAGACTTCCTCAAGCGCGTGAACCCCAACGCCAAGGTGGCGATCAGCGACCCGAGCTGGGAAAACCACCGTGCGCTCTTCGAAAGCGCAGGCTTCGAAGTGGTGGCCTACCCGTACTACGACGCGCAGACCAACGGCGTGAACTTCGAGGGCATGCTGAGCGCGCTCAACGGCTACGCCGCGGGCACCGTCGTCGTGCTGCACGCGTGCTGCCACAACCCGACCGGCGTCGACCTCACCATCGACCAGTGGAAACAGGTGATCGAAGCCGTGAAGGCACGCGGTCTCGTGCCGTTCCTCGACATCGCCTACCAGGGCTTCGGCGACGGCATCGCGGAAGACGGCGAAGTCGTGCGCCTGTTCGCCGCTTCGGAACTCAACGTGTTCGTCTCGTCGTCGTTCTCGAAGTCGTTCTCGCTGTACGGCGAGCGCGTGGGCGCGCTGTCGATCATCACCAACAGCAAGGAAGAGTCGGCGCGCGTGCTCTCGCAGCTCAAGCGCGTGATCCGCACGAACTACTCGAACCCGCCGACGCACGGCGGCTCGGTGGTGGCCGCGGTGCTCGGCTCGACCGAACTGCGCGCCATGTGGGAAGCGGAACTGGGCGAAATGCGCAACCGCATCCGCGCAATGCGCACGGGCCTCGTCGAGCGCCTCGCGGCTGCGGGCGTGGACCGCGACTTCAACTTCATCAACGTGCAGCGCGGCATGTTCTCGTACTCGGGCCTGACCGCCGCGCAAGTCGATCGTCTGCGCGAAGAGTTCGGCATCTACGCCGTGAGCACGGGCCGCATCTGCGTGGCCGCGCTGAACCTGCGCAACCTCGACGCCGTGGCCAACGCCGTCGCGCAAGTGCTGAAGTAATGCGCTTTCGCTAGCGAAAGCGCGCTGCCGCAAGACGGCGCGCCTTCGTGCGACGAAAAGCTGCGAAAAAAAGCGTCCGTTCTTTCGAACGGACGCTTTTTGTTTTTGGGCCCGGGCTATTAGAGCCGCGCGCCGGCCTCACGGCACGCGCAGCTACGCGCTGCGCTCCCCGTTGTCGTGCCCCCGGCTGTCACGATGGATATCGTGCGTGACGAAACCGGAGTCGTTCTCGGGTTTGTCGAGCCAGCCCGGCTGCGCGAGCGACGCGCGAATGTCCTGCAGGCCGCTCGCCCAGTGCTCGCGCATGGTCGAGATGCCGAACTGGTAGTCCTTGAACTGGCCCTCGTACTCCTTCTGCCGGTAGATCAGGTGGATCACGTTGTACTTCTTCGAGCACGAGAGCTCATCCGCCAGCTTGATCCACTTGTCCTCCCGATGCTCGGGCGCCACGCGATCCAGCACCTCGCGCAACACGTGCCTGTAACGCTGCGAGCGCTGCAACATGTCGGTGACGAGACGCGTGCGGCTCGAATACTGGATGTCCTTCACGCGGCCCTGGACGTCGGTGATGTTATCGGGCACCGGCCCGCGCGCGCTCCAGAGATCCACCTGGAACGCGAGCGTGTCGCGCCGCGGCGTGGTCTGGATCACCTCGTAGAGCGGCGTATTCGACATCAGGCCGCCATCCCAGTAGTACTCGCCGTCGATTTCCACCGCCGCGAAGCCCGGCGGCAACGCCCCCGAGGCAATGAAGTGCTCGGGCCGCAGCTTCGTGGTGGTGTTGTCGAAATACGCGAAATTGCCGGTGGCGACGTTCACCGCGCCGAGCGACACGCGGACCTCGCCCGAATTGATGCGATCGAAGTCGCACAGCCGCTCGAGCGTCGCCTTGAGCGGCTTCGTGTCGTAGTAGCTCGCCTTCTCCGGATGCCCGGACGCCTGCGGCAGCGGCGGCGGGACGCGCGGCACGAAGAAGCCCCGCTGCCCTTCGACGAGCGCGCTCGCCGCCTGCATCGTCGTGAAGGTCTTGCGGATGGCCTCGCCGGAATTGAAGAGCGCGTGCTCGATGAAGGCCGGCAACGGCGGTGTGTAAGCGGGCTGGCAGATCGTCTCCCAGAACTCGCGCAGGCGCGCCACGCGATGCTCGGGCGCATTGCCCGCGATCAGCGCCGTATTGAGCGCGCCGATCGAAATGCCCGCGATCCAGTTGGGCGCGATGCCGGCCTCGACGAGGCCTTCGTACACGCCCGCCTGGTACGCGCCCAGCGCGCCGCCGCCCTGCAGCGTGAGCGCGACGGTCTCCCACTGCGCGGACTCGCTTGCGCAATTCGAGACGAACGGCTGCGCGCGGGCGGCGCGCTCTGAGGCTGACTGCGAGGCTAACTGCGAGGCCGAATTCGCGCCCGGTGGTGAGCCCGACTGCGTGTCGGACGTCCATCCAGACTCCACCCCGGCACCGGTGCGCGCGCCGGCCTCTTCGCCGACCGCACTCGATTCGACCTGCCTCTTCTTGCGTTGCGCCATGGCCGGCCCTCCGCGTTATTGCATGAACCAGCCGTGGCTCACCACGAACGACTGGCCGGTGAAGGCCGCGCTCGGGAAGGCGGAAAGGAACAACACCGTTTGCGCCACGTCTTCGACCGTCGTGAAGATGCCGTCCACGGTGCCGCCCAGCATCACGCGCTTGACCACTTCCTCCTCCGAGATACCCAGCTCCTTCGCCTGCTCCGGAATCTGCTTTTCCACCAGCGGCGTGCGCACGAAGCCCGGGCAGACCACGTGCGAGCGTACGTTGTGCTTGCCGCCTTCCTTGGCGAGCACGCGCGCGAGACCCAGCAGCGCATGCTTGGCCGCGACGTAAGCCGACTTGAGCGGCGAAGCCTCGTGCGAATGCACCGAGCCCATGTAGATCACGACGCCGCCGCGATCGTCCTTGTACATGTGCTTGAGCACCGCCTTGGTGGTGAGGAACGCGCCGTCCACGTGGATGGCCTGCATCTTCTTCCAGTCGGAGAACGCGTAATTTTCGATCGGATTCACGATCTGGATACCGGCGTTCGAAACGAGGATGTCGACCGGGCCGAGCTCGGCCGCCACGCGGTCGATGCCCTGGTTCACGGCCTCTTCGCTGGTGACGTCCATGGCCACCCCAATGGCTTTGCCGCCCGCGCCCTTGATCTCCTCGGCCACGGCGTCGGCGCCGCTCTGGTTGAGGTCGGCGATGGCGACCGCCGCGCCCGCCTGCGCGAGCGTGAGCGCGATCTGCTTGCCAATGCCGCTGGCCGCGCCGGTAACGACCGCGACCTTGCCATCGAGCTTCGTGTTCAGAGTGAGAGACGACATCGAGCACCTCCAGGTAGTAGACGAGATGAGACCTCGACGCGCACACGCCGTCAAACCTGTCGAATGGCTTAGGACTTCGCCTACGCCATTCGGTCGGATGTTGCGCCGCGGCCAACCGCGCTATTGTGCATGAAGCCGCGCGTGAGGCGCATCGAGCCGGACAGCGCCGCGCGCAGTTTTTGCACCCTTGCCGCGCCAATTGCCGCAGCGCGCAGGCGCATGCTTTACAACCGCTCGTACCGCGCCGCGGGTGCCCAGCGCACGCGCGCAGATCGTGCCAAGTTTGGCCGCTCTACAAGGAGGCGTTCATGAACTATCGGCGACTGGGCCGCTCGGGCCTGCAAGTCAGCGAACTGTCCATCGGCTCGTGGGTCACCTATGGCAACCAGGTCGATCGCAACCTCGCGCGAGAATCGCTTGCCGCGGCGCGCGACGCGGGCGTCAACTTCTTCGACAACGCGGAAGCCTACGCGGGCGGCAAGTCGGAGGAGATCATGGGCCAGGCCCTCAAGGAGCTCGCCTGGCCGCGCGTGAGCTATGTGGTGTCCACCAAGTTCTTCTGGGGCTTGGACGAGGCGCCCAACCAGTATCACACGCTCAACCGCAAGTACCTCATGAACGCCATAGACGGCTCGCTCAAGCGGCTGCGGCTCGATTACGTCGACCTGGTGTTCTGCCATCGCCCCGATCCGAATACGCCCGTCGAGGAAACCGTCTGGGCCATGAGCGACATGATCGCACGCGGCAAGGCGCTCTATTGGGGCACTTCGGAATGGAGCGCCGACGAAATTCGCGCCGCGTGGGAAATCGCGGAACGGCACCATCTGCACAAGCCCGTCATGGAGCAGCCGCAGTACAACCTGTTCCACCGCCGCCGCGTGGAAGACGAATATCGGCGGCTCTATGAAGACATCGGTCTCGGCCTTACGACCTGGAGCCCGCTCGCCTCGGGGTTGCTTACGGGCAAGTATCGCGGCGGCGTGCCCGCCGGCAGCCGCGCCCAGTTGCAGGGCTACGACTGGCTGCGCAAGGCAGTCACGGATGCGGACAAGAACGAGATCGTCGGCAGGCTCGCGGACTTCGCGAAGGAGCTGGGCTGCACGGTCGGCCAGCTCGCGCTCGCCTGGATTCTCAAGAATCCGCACGTGAGCACGGTGATTACTGGCGCATCGCGCGTCGAGCAGATCGGCGAAAACATGGTGGCGCGCGAGGTGGCGGAAAAAATCACGCCGGAGGTGAAGGAGAAGATCGAGGCGATCGTCGGCGAAAACTACGACTGAGACGACTGAGGCAACTGAAGCGCACGGCGCGCGCCGGACGGCACAGCGGGCGCTCGCGCCGAACCGCTGAGCCCAGACGCCGGGGCGCTGTACAATACGCGGCCTCGCCTGCGCGCCGCATGCTTTACCCGGCGTCAGCACGTTTTCGCCCGCGGCGCGTGCAAACGTATCAGCGCGCCGCCGTTTTCGTATCATCGACAAAACGCGCGGCGCTCGTGCACGTTCGCCCGCGCCCGCCCGTCTTGTCCGTATTTTCGATCGCCACCGACCTCGCGTCCGCCCCATCATGCTGAGCTACCGTCACGCCTTCCACGCCGGCAATCACGCCGATGTCCTCAAGCACGCCGTCGTCGTGCAACTGCTGCACTACCTCGGCAAGAAGGACAAGGCGTACTGGTACATCGACACGCATGCCGGCGCGGGCGCCTACGCGCTGCGTGAAGGCTATGCCACGAAGAACACCGAGTTCGACACCGGCATCGGCAAGCTCTGGGGCCGCACCGATCTGCCGGCGATGCTCGCCGAGTATGTCGACGAAGTCGCGGCGCTCAATCCCGACGGCGAGCTGCGCTTCTATCCCGGCTCGCCCTATCTCGCCTGGCGGCTGATGCGCGAGCAGGATCGCATGCGGCTGTTCGAGCTGCACAGCACGGAGATCGACGTGCTGCGCCACCGCTTTCACGATGCGGGCCGCCGCGTGATGATCTATGCGGGCGACGGCTTCGACGGCGTCAAGGCGCTCCTGCCCCCGCCACCGCGCCGCGCGCTCATGCTGATCGACCCGTCGTTCGAAGACAAGCGCGACTACGCGCGCACCATCGCGTGCGTGGAGGAAAGCCTCAAGCGCTTTGCCACCGGCACTTACGCGGTCTGGTATCCGCAGGTCGCGCGGCCCGAGTCGCAGCGCTTTCCCGAGCAGTTAAAGCGCCTCCAGGAAAAGAACTGGCTGCACGTCACGCTCTCGGTCAGCCGCCCGCCGGAAGACGGCTTCGGCCTGTATGGCAGCGGCATGTTCATCCTGAATCCGCCCTACACGCTCGCGGCAACCCTCAAGGACGTCATGCCGTGGCTCGTCAAGACGCTCGGCCAGGACGAGGGTGCGCAGTTCAAGATCGAGTCGCGCGGCGACTGAAACGCGCGTGGGTCGCGCCGCGCCGTATGAACGACGCCGGTCCAGACCTGGCCTCGCTGCGGCTGGCGCCGCAACTACTGCGGCGGCGCGTATTGCTGCGGCGACGGCCTCGGCATCGGCCGCGGCGGCCGTCCGCCGCCACCCGGCGCTTCCACATAGGGCGCAACGATGATCGGGACCTGCGAGCCGTCCGTGCCAGCTCCGTTCAGCGTCGGCAACGACTGCATCTGCACCATCGGCTGAGGCGAAAGCGGTGCGTTTTGCAGCACCATGCCCGACTGGCCGTCGCTGATGCCTCGCTGTGTATCCAGAATCAACGGCTGACCGGCCGCATGCGCGCCGACGCTCGCCAGCGCGAGGACAGCGTTCGCCATTAGCGCGGCAGTCACCCGGATGGTTGCCCGCCCAGAGAAAAAGCGGTGGAAAAAACGATCTGACGTCATGGGCAGCCCCCGATCAATGCGACTTCACAGGCTTTATCGGCTTGTCGCAAAAAGGACTTTACCTTACCGCGGTAGCAAGGTTCAGACTGCATGGCGTGGGCACGGTGAGCACTTCGAAGCCGGCCCAGAAATGACAAAGCCCCGCCAGATGCGGGGCTTGGGGCAGTGCAGAGATCTGCAGACTGCTTATCGCGTGTAGCCGTTCGATTCGATCGAGCGGATGCGCTGCTCGAGTTGCACGATGTCTGCCGACGTCGCGAGATACGTTTCGCGGCGGCGACGCTCCGCAGTTTCGAACCAGTTGCTCAGCTTTTCAAGAAGGTATGCAAACATGATGTTGTTCTCCAAGGATCAGATGTATCCCCGGTGGATTTGCATCAGGGATTACCCTCGTAAGGGATAACCCGCATTATAACGGTTGTACCCGGCTTTGCCAGTGAATTGATCGAATAGCGTGCATTCCGTTCTGGAATAGTGCATCGAAGATACTTTGGGCAACATCATGATTTATCGGCACATTCCCCTGCAATTTCGGCAAATCTGCGCGCATCATGCGTCGCGCTGCACCATGATTGTGCAGCGCCGCGCAAAAGTTGCGACAATTTGCCAGCGCGGGTTGCACTTTCCGATCTTGCTTCGCGAGGGCTTCGCGCCATCGGCGGGCTCAGGCCGCAGTGTCCTGTGCAACCGGCTCCGGGTCGGCGAGCCGTTCGATGATCGGGCAGTCCGGCCGCTCGTCGCCGTGGCAGTGAGCCGCCAGATGGCTGAGCGTGTCGCGCATCTGCGTGAGCTCGGCAATGCGCTGGTCGAGTTCGGCCACGTGCTCGAGCGCAATGGTCTTGACCTCGGCGCTCGCGCGCGAGCGGTCGTGCCAGAGCGCGAGCAGGCGCCGGATATCGTCGACGAGAAAACCGAGGCGACGCGCCTGGCGGATGAAGCGCAGCTCGTGCACCTCCTGAATGCCGTAGACGCGGTAGCCCGACTCGGTGCGCCCCTTCGGCGCGAGCAGGCCGACGCTCTCGTAGTAGCGGATCATTTTTGCCGTGACGCCCGATTCGCGCGCCGCTGCGCCGATATTCATGCTGCCCTCCTGCGTTGCATTCGATGGTTCGATCCTACACCTTCCCATGATGGGAAAGTCCAGCGCTCTCGTCGCATGGCCACTGGCATAATCCGGCGACGGCCTCATCTCCTCCCTATCGGTACTCTTCGTACTCTTCGTTCTCTCTAAAAAGGAAAGCACCATGATCCAGTTCAACGTCGAAGGCATGAGCTGCCAGCACTGTGTCGGCGCCGTCACGCGCGCGATTCACGAACACGATGCCGCCGCAAAGGTCGAGATCGATCTGGCCGCGGGCCGTGTGAGCGTCGAATCGAAGCAGAGCGCCGAGATGCTCAAGGCCGCCATCGACGAGGCGGGCTATACCGTCACTGGCACGGCCGGCGCCTGACGCGGGGCGCGCCATGTTCAAGGTTGCCGTAGCAGGCGCATCCGGGTTGCTCGGTCGCGCGCTCGTGCGCGAGCTTGCGGCCGAGACGGACTGGCGGGTCGTACCCACCGCGTTCAGCCGCGTGGGCGCCGGGCAAGTCGCGCTCGACGTGCGCGACGCGCGCGCAGTCGACGCATTCGTCGCCAGCGAGGCGCCCGATGCCATCGTGATCGCCGCCGCCGAGCGCCGCCCCGATGTGTGCGAGCACGATCCGGCCGCGGCGCGCGCGCTCAACGTCGACGCCGTGCGCAGCATTGCCGCGGCGGCAAAGCGGCGCGGCGCGTGGGTGCTGTCGATCTCCACCGACTACGTGTTCGACGGCACGCATCCGCCCTATCTGCCCGATGCCGCGCCGAACCCGCTCAACGCCTATGGCCGCAGCAAGCTCGAAGGCGAGCACGCGCTGCTCGACACCAGCGACGACGCGCTCGTGCTGCGCCTGCCGCTGCTGTACGGCCCGATCGTCGACTGGCAGGAGTCGGCGGTGACGAGCCTCGTGCCGGCGATCCGCGCTTCGGCGCAGGCGGGCGCCACGCCCGCGGTCATGGACGCCTGGGCCACGCGCTATCCCACCTTCACGCCCGATGTCGCGTTCGTGATTCGCGAGCTGCTCACGCGCTGCGCGGACGGCAGCGCCGTGCGCGGCATTGCGCAGTGGTCCGGCGACGAGCCGATGACCAAGTACGACATCGCGCAGCACATTGCGCGCGCGCTCGGCGTTCAGGCGCAGCTCGTTGCGCAGACGGCGCCCGCGGATGCGACGCCGCGTCCGCGCGATTGCCACCTCGACTCCGGGCGGCTCGAAGCGCTGGGGATCGGCCGGCGCACGCCGTTCGACGCGGGCATTCGCGCGGTGCTCGAGGCGTTCGCGCGCGACGGCGCGGCGTCGTAAGCGCTCCGCCCCGGTCCGGAGTCGGTGCCAAAGCACCGACTCCGGACCGGCAAAATGCTGGAAGCACTACCGCGACCGGCGATGCCATGCGTGCCGCGCGCCCACCGGCCTGTTGCCGATGCCGGCGCCCTGCTCCTCAATGAAAATCGCGGCTCTCGGTCACGAGCCGCCCGAGCAATCGGCTGTGATCCTCCAGCCGCTGCGCGATCAGATGCACGACCTCGCCTTCGCGCTGCACGACGCCCGCCACCGCCAGCAACGACGCCCCGAGCAATTCTTTGCGCTGCGACTCCACGAGCTCCGCATGCACGATCACGTTGATCGCCCCGGTCTCGTCCTCGAGCGAAACGAAAATCGTGCCTTTCGCCGTGCCGGGCCGCTGCCGCCCCGTGACGATCCCGCACACGCGCGCGAGCATGCCGTGACGGCATTGCGCCAGTTGCGCCGCGCTGCGAAAGCGCTGCTTCGCCAGTCCCGGCCGCAGCAGTTCGAGCGGATGACGGTTGAGCGTGAGGCGCAGGCTCGCGTAATCGGCGACGATCTCCGCACCCTCCGAGGCGCGCGGCAATTCGAGCCGCGCCTCGGCCACGGGCGCGTCGCGCAATAGCGCGGGCACCGCGTGCTGCGCGGTCACGGCCCACCACGCCTCGCGCCGATGCCCTGCGATACTCGCGAGCGCATTGGCCGCTGCGAGCGCTTCCAGCTCGCGGCGCGTGAGCGCGGCACGGCGCGCGAGATCGTCGACGTCGACGAACGGCGCCTGCGCACGCACGGCCATCACGCGCAGCGCGGCGTCCTCCGAAAACCCCTTGATGCGGCTGAAGCCCAGGCGCACCGCCGGCCCCCTGCGTCCGTAATGCCGGGCCGCCAGCGTGCGGCGAGCGCGCACGATGCGCTTGAGACCGTGCATGAATGGGCGAGGCCGTTTTCGCCCGCGATCGCGATCACGCCAATCGCCATGCCCGCCCTCATACCCGCCATCAAGCCCGGCTCCGCCGCCCACCGCGCTCACCGCGCCGCTGCGCATCTGCGCGAGCGCGAACGCGACGGCCCTCAACCGCGCGCGGTAATGTGCTACCTCGGCGCAGCGGGCGGGCGCGCCAGCGGCATCGAGCCGCACACCCGGCTGGCCGCGCGACTCCAGCACGCACGCCCAGTCGCTCAGCGCGATATCGGGCGCGCGCACCTTCACGCCGTGCCGCTTCGCATCCTGCACGAGCTGCGACGGCGAATAAAACCCGAGCGGCTGACTGTTCAGCAGTCCTGCGAGAAACGCGGCCGGCTCATAGCGCTTGAGCCACGAGCTCGTGTAGACGAGCAGCGCAAAACTCGCCGCATGGCTCTCCGGAAAGCCGTAATCGCCGAAGCCCTCGATCTGCTTGCAGATGCGGTTCGCGAAATCCTCCGTATAGCCTTTCTTGAGCATGCGCCGCTTGAGGTCGTCCTGATACGGCCGCAGATCGCCGTCGCGCCGCCACGCGGCCATCGCGCGGCGCAGCTTGTCGGCTTCCTCGCCGGTGTAGTCGGCGGCGACCATCGCGAGATGCATCACCTGCTCCTGGAAAATCGGCACGCCTCGCGTGCGCTCGAGTACCGGGCGCAACTCCTCCTTCGCGTACTCGACCTTCTCTTCTCCATGCCGGCGCTTCAGATACGGATGCACCATGTCGCCCTGAATCGGCCCGGGCCGCACAATCGCCACCTGGATCACGAGGTCGTAATATTCGCGCGGTCTGAGACGCGGCAACATGCTCTGCTGTGCACGCGACTCGATCTGGAACACGCCGACGGTATCCGCGTGACAGCACATCTCGTAGACCGCCGGATCCTCGGACGGAATGTCCTGCACGCGATACGCCGGCAGCCCGCGCCGCAACGCGACGAATTCGAGCGAGCGCCGGATCGCCGAAAGCATGCCGAGCGCGAGCACGTCCACTTTCAGAAGACGTAGCGCGTCGATATCGTCCTTGTCCCACTCGATCACGTAGCGGTCCTTCATGGCCGCGTTCTCGATGGGCACGAGGCGCGAGAGCTTGTCGCGCGCGATCACGAAGCCGCCCACGTGCTGCGAGAGATGACGCGGAAAGCCGCGCAGCTCGCGCGTGAGGCGGATCAGTTGTTGCGTGACGTGCGAGTCGGGCGAAAAGCCCGCTTCCTGCAGATGGTTCGCGATCGAATCGGGGCCGTCCCACCACTGATGCGCGCCCGAAAGCTTTTCGACGAGCGCATTGTCGAGACCCAGCGCCTTGCCCACGTCGCGCAACGCGCTGCGCGAGCGGTACGTGATGAGCGTCGCGGCCAGCGCGGCGCGGCGCGTGCCGTACTTGCGATAGATGTACTGAATGACCTCCTCGCGCCGCTGATGCTCGAAGTCGACGTCGATGTCGGGCGGCTCGTTGCGCGCGCGGGACAGAAAGCGCGCGACGAGCATGTTCATGCGCACCGGGTCGATCTCCGTGATGCCCAGGCAATAGCAGACCACCGAATTGGCCGCCGAGCCGCGCCCCTGACACAGGATGTTCTGCGAACGCGCAAAGCGGACGATGTCATGCACGGTCAGGAAATACTTTTCGTACTTCAGCTCGCCAATCAGCTTGAGTTCCTCCTCGATCTGCTTGTTGCGCTTCTCGTTCAGGCCGTCGGGCCAGCGCTCGGCGGCGCCCTTCATCACGAGTTTTTCGAGCCATGAGGCGGGCGTCTCGCCCGTGGGCACGAGCTCCTCGGGATACTCGTAGGCCAGTTCGCTCAGGCTGAACGTGCAGCGGCGCGCGACCTCGAGCGTCGCATCGAGCGCATCGCGCGGATACAGCGCACCCAGGCGCACGCGCGAGCGCAGATGGCGCTCCGCATTCGGCTCCAGCGCGCGGCCGCACGACGCAAGCGGCTTGCCGATGCGCACCGCGCTCAGCGTGTCCTGCAGCGGCTTGCGCGAGCGCGCGTGCATCAGCACGCCGCCCGCCGCGACGAGCGGCAGACCGCTTTCCTGCGAGACATGACGCAGCACCTCGATCTGCGTGTCGTCGCCGCCCGTCTGCCAGAGCTCGAGCGCGAGCCATGCGCGCTCGGCCGCGAAACCCGCGAGCCAGTGCGCAGCGCGCAGCGTCTGCGCGAGCGTGGCCGTGCGCTGCGGCACGAGCAGCAGCACGCAATCGCGCAAATGCTTCAGATGCGTGAAGACCGGTTCGGGATCGGTGAAGTCGGACGGATGCACGCGGTAATGGCCCTTGTCCGCGCGCGAGCGCGCGAGCGTAATCAGCTCGCACAAATTGCCGTAGCCCTCGCGGTTCATCGCGATCGCAACGAGCGTGCAGAACGGCGCGCCGCTTTCATCGACGAGATTCAGCTCGCTGCCAATCAGCAGATGCAGCGAAGGCACGAACGGACCGAGCGCCGCCACGGCGGCTTCGGCTTGCTCCGTATCTTGTTTTGCGCCCAGCGCGCGTGCCGCGCGCACGGCTTCGTCATGCGCCTTTTTGCGCGCCTCGTCGTAATCGTTGAGCGCGCTATGCGCGCGCACGACGCCAGCGAACGAGCATTCGTCGGTGATGGCGAGCGCGCGGTAGCCGTGACGGATCGCCTGCTCGACCAGCTCGCTCGGGCGCGACGCGCCGCGCAGGAACGTGAAGTTGGTCAGGCAGTGCAGCTCCGCGTAATCGGGTAACACTGTCCCTGACGAAGAAAGTTGTTCTGGCAACGATGTGCCTGCCCCGCTGTTCGACATGATGCTGAAGATGAACCGGCGCTAGCCGAAAAGCCCCTGCAAATACCACTGTCCGCCGATGCGCTCGCGGTACAGCCAGAACATGCGGCCCTGGTCGTCGGCGGCGACGTAGTAGTCGCGCCCGACGCCCTCGCCGTCCCACCATCCCGCCTCGATGCGCTCCGTGCGCGCGAGCGTCTTGAGCGGTCGCCGATAGACCGGCCGGTCGCCGCGCATCGCCAGCTTGAGCGGTTTTTCGAGCAGCCATGCCGGGCGGGGCTGCGACGGCAATGGCACCTCGGGCAAATCGAAAGCCGTCTGCACGGGCGCGGCTTCTTGCTGCGCACCGGGACCGCTCACCTTGCGCGCATCGTGCGACGTGCGCGGCTTGCGCGCGGCCGACCGGCGCGCAGGTACGCGATATGTCCGCACCGACATCGCCTGCTCGGGCCGGTGATCGTCCTCGACGAACAGCTGCAGCACGTTCTGCTCGCCGACGCGCGCGCCAATGCGCTCGAAGAGCTGCGCGAGCGAAGCGTCCGACGCCTCGGGCGAGGGAAAGAGCGTGTCGGTAGGCGGTGCGTAGGCGCTCACCTGATCGGCGACGAGCGCGAGGCCGATCACGGGCGCGGCCAGCGCGGTCTGATTGAGCTTCTCGCGCAACAGCCACAGCAGATGCTCGGCATCGCGCGAAGGCGCGGCCCACGATAGCGTGAGGCTCGACGTGCGCGGCGCGTGACGCGACGCCAGCTCGTGCTCGAGACGCAGCTCGAAGCCGCTCAGCGCGCCGTGCTGGGCGGCGAGCCAGCCGCCCAGCTGCATCACGAGACGGCGCGCGGCGAACAGCAGCGCCTCGGCGCTCTCCACGCGCGCCTGCAATTCGAGCGACGCGTGAAACGACGGCGGCGCGGCAAACCAGGCGCGCGGATCGGGCGCCTCGCCGCGCGCCTGCGCGAGCCAGGCCAGCACGCCATCGCCGAAACGACGCACGACACCGTCGCGCGGCAGCCGCCGCAAATCGCCGAGCGTCGCGCAGCCGATTTGCGTGAGCGCCTGCTCGTGCTGTGCGGCGAACGGCGCGAGCGCGACCGGCAGCGCGTCGAGCGCACGTGCAAGCGTGGCGTCCTTGAGCACGCGAAAGCGGCGCGCCGCATGCGCCCCGGCACTCGCGCGCGCCTGCGCGAGCGTCCACGCCCCCCACGCAGTGGGCGCGCAAGCGATGCGCGCGGCATGGCCGCAATCGGCCACCGTGGCCGCCACCTTGGCGAGCAACGCG
>DATEJU010000266.1:0-24908 GCA_035277805.1 Paraburkholderia sp.
CTTCGGGCCGGTCGCGCCCATCGTGCGCTTTTCGAGCGACGCCGAAGTCGTGCAGCTCGCCAACGATTCGATCTACGGGCTCGCGGCGTACTTCTACAGCCGCGACATCGGCCGCATCTGGCGCGTGGCCGAGCAGCTCGAGTACGGCATCGTCGGCATCAACACGGGCCTGATCTCCAACGAAATCGCGCCGTTCGGCGGCGTGAAACAGTCGGGCATCGGCCGCGAAGGCTCGAAGTACGGCATCGAAGACTTTCTGTCGATCAAGTACCTCTGCATGGCAGGCGTGGCGCGCTAAAACAGCATGCGCTGATGTTTGGACGGGTGCGGTCCGCACCGCATCCGCTCCTTTTTCCGGATTCAGAATCAACCGCCCGGGCAATCCCTCCGGGCAATAACGAAGCAACCTCAGGCGCGCGCCCACGCTTTGGACTGGCGCAGCCTGTGGCAAAGGAAGGCACCATGAACGCCCGCGAATCGATCACTGTCGACGTGCTCGCCGTCGAGCAACTCACTCCGCTCATCAAGCGCTTCACGCTCGCGCTGCCCGATGGCGCGCCGCTGCCGTCGTTCAGCGGCGGCGCCCACGTGCTCGTCTCGATGCAGGACGGCGAGGCGTGGCACCACAACGCGTATTCGCTGCTGAGTTCGCCGCAGGACACGCGCCAGTATCAGATTGCCGTGCGCCGCGAAGAGGCTTCGCGCGGCGGCTCGGCGTTCATGCACGACAAGGTGGCGCCGGGCACGCGCCTCGCCATCGGCTCGCCCGCCAATCTGTTCGAGCTGGCGCCGGGCGCGAAGCGTCATGTGTTCATCGCGGGCGGCATCGGCATCACGCCGTTTCTCGCGCAGCTCGCCGAGCATCGTCCCGAAGATCTCGAGCTCGAGCTGCACTACGCGTATCGCGGGCCCGAGCACGCCGCCTTCGTCGACGAACTGAAGGCCGGCCCGCATGCGGCCAACGTGCATTGCTACGTGGATAGCGAAGGCCAGCGGCTCGACCTGCTCAAACTCTTCAAGAGCCTGCCGGCCGATGCCCATGTGTACGTGTGCGGCCCGCAGGGGCTGAACGACGCCGTCTACGCAAATGCCGCGCTGCTCGGCTGGCCGAAGGCGCAACTGCACTCGGAGCAGTTCGCCGCCACCGACACCGCCGGCAAGGCCTTCACGGTGGTGCTCGCGAGATCCGGCATCGAGCTCGAGGTGGGCGAAGACGAAACCATCCTCAAGGCCATCGAGCGCGCGGGCGTGACGGTGGAGTCGCTGTGCCGCGAAGGCGTGTGCGGCACCTGCGAAGTGGCGATCCTCGACGGCGAGGCGGACCATCGCGACCAGTATCTCGACGACGACGAAAAGGCCGCGCAGAAAACCATCCTGCTGTGCGTGTCGCGCTCGCGCACGCCGCGCCTCGTGATCGACCTGTAACCCGAGTATGGCGCGAACACGGCGCAAGCCCTGCAAGACAAGCGAGCGCGAGGCCGCGAAAGCCCTATGGAACGGCCATAGCGCCGATCCGTTAAACTAGCGGCTGATATGTGGGGCTGATACCTGATACACGGCCGGACGAATACGGTTCGGGCCGCGCGCCCCGGCAGATCACCGGCGCATCACCGGCGGCATATGCCCCGCCCGATCGGCGGCCTGGGGCGTATGCCGCCCTTTTCTTTTGATCCGTTCTTTTGATCCGTTTGACCGCGCGATTCGTCATAGAGGGAAATGGATGTCCGAGGATACGTTCGCGTTCCGTCTGAAAGTGCTGCTCGAGCACAAGAAGCTGAGTTTGCAGCAAGTGGCTGACGCCGTCGGCATTTCGCGCCCCGCCGTGCACAAGTGGACGCGCGGCGGCGAGATCGACTATTCGAACTTGCGCCGCCTCGCGGCGTTCCTCGACGTGAACTGGGTCTGGCTGCGCTACGGCGACGACGCCGTGAAAGACCTCGGCCTCACGGGCACGACCGAGCTGCCCATGACCGACCTGCGCCGCCGCTACACGGCCGAGATCATGTCGAACGAAGCGCGCATGAAGCAGGCCCAGGAATTGTCGGGCATCGTCACGTGGGAATGGAATCTCGTTGCCGACGAGCTCATCTATTCGAGTAACTGCGCGCAGGTCTACGGCCGCGAGATTCGCAGCAACGACGAATTCTGGGAGATCCTGCACCCCGAAGACTCGATCTGGCTGAACGACGAAGCGCTGAAAGAGCTGGTCGCCAGCAAGGCGCCGCGCGTGTGGGACTTCCGCATCATCCTGCCCGATGGACAGATCCGCTGGATCGAGTCGCGCGTCGCGACGCTGCTCGACGATGCGGGGCGTCCCGTGCGCGTGGTGGGCACCACCATCGACATCAGTGCGCGCAAGGAAGCGGAATTTGTGCTGCAACGCAGCCTGCAACTGCTCAACGACGCCGCGCGCATCGCGGGCTTTGGCGCATGGCGCTGGCTGCGCGCGCAAGACGAGCTGATCGTTTCGGACGAATGGTGCCGGCTGTTCGGCGTCGATCCCGCCAGGGCGCCGCGTCATTACGTCGAGCTCTCGCAGCACATTCATCCCGACGACCGCGCGGCGCGCGAGACCGCCGTGAACGATGCGCTCGCGCACCGCGCGGATTATCGCGTGCTGTATCGCGCCTCGCTGCCCGACGATACGTGGCGGCTCGTAGTGGAGCAAGGCCACGCACGCGTGGCGCCGCATGGCGAGGACGTGTGGCTCACGGCGCTGTGCCGCGCGGCGCAGCCGGCGGATATGGCGCCGAATGGGGCGGCGGCGTGAAACGACGAAGGGCCCGGCAAGGAGCCGGGGCCTGGCCAAAATCACGAAGCGCTATTTGTTCGGAAAATCCGCCGCATCTTCATTGCCAGCACATAAAGAACGATCGCCACGATCAGGTCTATCGCCGTCATCGTGCCGATATAAAGCAGCTCATAGTCGGTCACGCCGAGTTTATCGGCAATTCCGATCAATATATGCTGCTGCTCCAGGGTCATAGGCAACGGGTACGTGTGGACATATCGCACCGTTAGCAAGAACAAAGCAACAAAAATAAATAGCTTGCAAAGTCTACGGGCAAGTATCGCCAATTGTCGTTACCTCGATCCATCCATAAGCGCGAATCCCCGAATTACCGGCTGGAACAGTTGGTGTACGCAAGAGCGCTTGTCGAAGCCTGCTAAAATCGGCGACGCTTTTCAGCGTGATACATCCGAATGAAACGCCGGCCCCACCAGCAGGATGCAATCGGAAGTTACCACGCTTGATGCCGTTTACCCAAGTCCAATCATCAATCTGGCCGTCGTCCCGATAAAGAGCAAACCACTCATCATGATGAGACGGACTTCCACGGGCAGCATTCCATGCATCCTTGACCAAGGCTTCGAATCGAGAGCCAATTCCGCCGCTCGGCCGCGCAACTATCCAATACTTTCCGGCAACGACGGCCGTACACCCGCCCCGGTTGCGATAACTATCATCCCCCGAGAAGGCCGGGAACAGCCCTACACCAAGCATTACTAGCGTCAAGGTCGGGGCGTTATCGACTACGAATTTTCCTTGTAGCGCCATGATCAGGACCGTTCATTCCAACTGTCCGTGAACTTGATGTTGCCGTCGGTATAATGCCAGGTAATGCGTTCGTACAATAGCCCGATCGATTCGACATGGTTGAGTTGGGACATTGCAACGAGTTTGGTGTTTGCCATTCCGGGGTTGACGCCGACCACCTTCACCCCCTCCAGCATCTGCTTCACCATCGTCTTTAAGCCACTTGTATGCTGGAATTGGCACATTTTAGCCCTTACATCGGTTAGTTATCCATAATTTTCTTTCATCTCATCTTTAAGGCGAAATCGATAGTAGCGTGAGTTCGCATTCTGGATTTTGAGATGGCACCCTCCCCCAGCGATGACTTCAGGCACACCTACCTCGCTTGGCGCACGATTTTTCCAGAATTCTGACGCCCCGCCCCCGCCAACCGCCGGCTTTTAACCGCCTGCAAGCGCTATACGCTCCACTCACTCCGACATCAACCCCAAAGCCGCAGTTCGCTTTTGGGTAATTTCTCCTCTTAAATTGACGCAGCCACTATACAAACGGCGTGTTCCCGTTACTGATCAGCCGAAAGCGCTGACGAATCAACGACACCGCCATACAGCTTTGCCTTTCTTCAACACGGTGGCGCAGCCAGCCACCGAGAAGTGAGGATTTCGCCAAGGCGTGCTTGATGCGCCCTGGCGCACGCTAGCGTGTGCCCCCACGCACTCGCACGCGAACCATCGCGTCAACCGCGGCCGCAAGCTCGGAATCCAGCTGAGGCCACCGGTCCGCTGGAATCGCAGGCTTCCGGCGAGGTCTGGCGGACAGCACGGGCCTGGCATCAGGCAAGCAAGCGGGCGGCGGCGCTTTGCCGCCATAGCGGAATACGCGCGCGCGGCCGGGTGCGACCTCCTCGGTCACATGAACGATCCCCTCGTCGAGCCAAAGGCGCAGGACGGCACGCACAGTGCGCGCGTCGACCCTCACTCGCGCCGCCAATTCCGTTGCGGTCCCGCAAATCCCCTCTTGCATCACATCGATCAGGCGTGCCGCCACCTCCCCCTTCTCACGCATGCTGGTCTCCTCTCAGGTATGCCTGCCGCAAGGCTGGGGATGGCAGGCATTCTCGATAGCGTCCCGGGCCTGCGCGGACGATCGTATGTTTAATCGGGCGCGCGAAGGACCAAAGTTAACCCGAGTGACAATCCAATCGTCTCAAAATGGGTCGGCTGGCGTGCCTCAGCGCAACACCGCCGACATGGCGGAGAGGCAATTGAGCGTGCGCACGAGATGCTCGGCCGAAGTTGCCGAAAAACGCAGCGCACAAGCGGACACGCGTTCGATAGCCGGCCACTGCGCAAAGAGATCGGCAAGGCCGCTGTTCTGGGCATGCAATTCACAGGTATGGGCGCGCGGCGGCTCGGCCGTGCGCGTCGTCCGCACGGGTGCGCTCAAATGCCGCTTCACGGCCGCGCGCGCGGCGTCCCGAATCAAGGCTCGGCTATGGGCAGGCGACAGCGTATCGGCACTCGCGCGCCCGCCCGCCTCCTTCACGACGACGAACGCCGCACCGGGAAAGCGTTGACGCGTCTCTTGCTCGAACACATCGTCGCCCGTCAAAAGCGCCACTTGCGCGCCATATTCCGCAGCGACCGCGCCATAGAGTCCGGCCTCGCCGATTTCGACACCGTCGACCACGACACGTGCAAACGCAAAGCTATTGATCGTATGCGCGAGCACGCCGTAACTTCCCGCCATGGCGTGATAGCCGATCATGAACACGAGCTCGGGCGCGTGCTCGAGCCCTGCCATCATCCCCAGCGTGCGCGGCTTGCCGAGTATCGCCCGCGCGCGCGGGTCGAGTTCGTCGAGCAGCAGATTGTTGAAGCCGCCGTGCGAGTCGTTGACCCACACGGCGCTCGCGCCGCCGGCGAATGCGCCTTCGATCGCCGCGTTGGCTTCGAGCGTCATCCAGCGGCGCGCCTGTTCGTATTCGCCATTGCTGGCGCGCGTCTGCTGCACATTGAATACGCCGGCAATGCCTTCGATATCGGCGGAAATCAGAACCTTCACAGGCGTGCCCCTCGTTCGAGTTGCGCGATGAGATCGGGGGCCGCGTCGCGCAACGCGAGACGGACGTGACCGTCGCGGCCCTGCACCGTCGTGGCCTGCCACAGCGCGTCGAGAATCGCCTGCTCGACGCAGTCCGCGCTCGCCTGGAACAGCGCATCGAGATGGGCATCCGCGAAAAGCGCCGGCATCGGGTGCATCGTCGCGTCGTGCGCCAACGTATAAGCGGTGCTGAACGCCATCGCAATGTCGCCGCTGCCGTGGCCGTAGCTCGACCCCGTGCGCGCGAGCCCGGCGGCCGCGCGCATCGACACGCGGCGCAACTGCCGCGCATCCAGCGGCGCGTCGAGCGCGATCAGCATGATGATCGATCCTTGCTCCGGCTCGGCGCGCCTGGCGGCGGGGTTGACGGCGGGGTTGACGGCGGGGTTGACGGCGGGGTTGACGGGATAGCCGCCGCCAGCCATGCCCGCCACGGTGCGCTCCGCCAGCATGCGCCCGAGCGGTGCGCCCGTCACGGTGAGCATGGGCAGGCGGCCGAAATTCGCCAGCACGAGCGCGCCCACCGTGCAGCGCGTGCCCTGCACTTCAACGACGCGCGAGGCCGTACCAATCCCGCCCTTGAGGTCGAAGCTCGACATGCCGCGCCCCGCCCCCACGCTGCCGCGCTCGAATGCGTGGCTCGCCGCATCGCATGCGGCACGGTAGTGTTCGTCCGCGACGGCCAGCGCCTGAATGTCGTTCAGATAGCCGTCGTTGCATTCGAACACGAGCGGATTGACCGTCGGCCATTCGCGTCCGATGCACGGATTCGCGGCAATGGCCGCCCGGATCTGCGCCTGCGCGAGCGCGCCCACGCCAAATGTATTGGTAAGCGCGATGGGCGTCTCCAGCACGCCCAATTCGTCGATCTGCGTGAGCCCGATGCTCTTGCCGAAGCCGTTGATGATCGATACCGCCGCGGGCACCTTCCCGCGATACGGATCGCCCGCGTGCGGCATCACGACGGTCACGCCGGTTTGCACCGCGCCCGCGTCGAGCGTGCAATGGCCCACGCGCACGCCGGCCACATCGGCAATCGTGCCGGTGGCGCCGCTATTCAAGGTACCGATATGCGGCGGACAGGTGGGGTGAGCGGGATGCAACGTGCTCATGGGCGGTCCAGTTTCGGATCGAGCGCATCGCGCAAGCCGTCGCCGAGCAGATTGAACGCCAGCACCGTGAAGAAGATGGCGAGGCTCGGGAACAGCGCGATGTGCGGCGAGGTCACCATGTCCGCGCGCGCCTCGTTGAGCATCGCGCCCCACTCGGGCGTGGGCGGCTGGGCGCCCAAGCCAAGAAACGAGAGGCTCGCGGCGGTGATGATCGAGGTGCCGATGCGCATCGTCAGATAGACCACCACCGAGGACACCGTGCCGGGCAAAATGTGCCGCATGATGATGACCCAGTCCGATGCACCGATGCTGCGCGCCGCTTCCACATACGTGAGGTGCTTGAGCATCAGCGTGTTGCCGCGCACGAGCCGCGCGAACGCCGGGATGCTGAAGATCGCGACCGCGCAGATCACGTTAATCATGCCGTTGCCGAGGATCGCCACCACACCGATGGCGAGCAGAATGCCTGGGAATGCGAATAGTACGTCGGCGATGCGCATCGTGGTGCGGTCCCACCAGCCTTCGTAGTACCCCGCCAGCAGGCCGAAGAACGTGCCCACCACGGCTCCCAGCGCCACCGAAAGAAAGCCCGCCGCGAGCGAGATGCGCGTGCCCGCGACGATGCGGCTGAAGATGTCGCGCCCAAGCGCATCGACGCCGAGCCAATGTGCCGCCGATGGCCCGGCATTGAGCGCGTCGTAGTCGAAATAGTTCTCGGGATCGTACGGCACCAGATGCGGGCCGAACACCGCGACGAACACGAGCAGCAGCACGAATGCACCCGCACCGAGCGCGACGTGCTGCTTGCGGAACTTGCGCCAGAACTCGCGCCACGGCGTGCGAATGGCTTCGTCCTGTTCGGGCGGCGCGGCTTCGTTGAGGGTCGTGCTCATGGCGTGATTACCTGAAACGGATAGTCGGATTGATGACCGCGTACAGCACGTCCACGATCAGATTGATGACGATGAACTCGAACGAGAACAGCAGCACTTCGGCCTGAATCACGGGGTAGTCGCGCATCGACACCGAATCGACGAGCAGGCGCCCGAGCCCCGGCCAGTTGAACACCACCTCGACGACGATCGAGCCGCCCAGCAGAAAGCCGAACTGCAAGCCCATCATCGTGACGACAGGAATCATCGCGTTGCGCAGGCAATGCTTGACCACCACCCATTGCTCGGCCACGCCCTTGGCGCGCGCGGTGCGCACGAAGTCCTCGCCCAGCACTTCGACGAACGACGCCCGCGTGAAGCGCGCCATCACCGCCGCAACGGCCGCGCCGAGCGTGAGCGATGGCAGCACATAGCTGCGCCACGTGCCGTCGCTCACCACCGGCAGCCAGCCCAGCTCGACCGAGAACAGCTCCATGAGCGCCATGCCGAGCGCGAACGCCGGGAACGAAATGCCCGAGACCGCCAGCGCCATGCCGATGCGGTCGGGCCAGCGGTTGCGCCACACCGCCGAGACGATGCCGATGGTCATGCCGAACACCACGGCCCAGACCATGCTGGTGAGCGTGAGCAGCAGCGTGGGCATGAAGCGCTCGCCGATCTCGGTGGCCACCGGGCGCTTGCTGCGCATCGAGACGCCGAAGTCGCCGTGCGCGATGCGCCCGAAGAAGTGAACGAACTGCTGCGGCAGTGGCTGGTCGAGGCCGAGGTCGGCGCGCACGAGGGCGACGGTGGCGTCGTCGGCCTCGGGGCCGGCCGCAAGGCGCGCGGGGTCGCCCGGCAGCAGATGCACGAACAGGAACACGAGGACGGCGACGATGAAGAGCGTCGGCACGAGCCCCAGCAGGCGTTTGACAAGGAAATTCAGCATGGGCGCGTTACACCGTGGCATTGATCACGCGCCGCAGCCTCGCGACGCGTGACGAACGCATTAGCGAATGGAGATTTCGTCGAAGTTGAACGACCCGTCGGGCGCCACGTAGGCGCCCGCAAGACGCTTGCTGCGCGCGTAGACGATCTTCTCCTTCACGAGGAAGACCCACGGCGCGTCGGCCCAGATGCGCTTTTGCGCGTCCGTGTAGAGCGCCGTCTTCTTCGCGCGGTCGGTGGTTTCGAGCGCCTTCGACAGATCCTCGTCGACAGCCGGGTTCTTGTAGTACGCCGTGTTCATCAGCCTGGGCGGCCACGAGGCCGAAGCGAGCAGCGGCGAGATGCCCCAATCCGCTTCGCCCGTCGACGACGACCAGCCGATGTAGTACATGCGCACGCCCGCCGTGGCCGGGTCTTGCGCGCTCTCCACGCGTGCCACGGCCTGGCCCGTCTCCAGCGCCTCGACGTTCGCCTTCACGCCCACTTGCGCGAGCTGCTGCTGCACGAACTGGATCGCCTTCTGCGCGGTCGAGTTGTTATACGCCGACCACAGCGTCGTTTCGAAGCCGTTCGGGTAGCCGGCCTGCTTGAGCAACGCGCGCGCCTTCGCGGGATCGTACGGCCAGGGGCCGAGCTTGATCGAATAGTCCACGCCCTGCGGCAGCACGCCGTCCGAAGGCAGCGCGTAGCCCGAGAACGCCACCTTGGCAAGCGCGTCCTTGTTGATCGCGTAGTTCAACGCCTCGCGCACGAGCGGATTGTCGAACGGCTTTTTCGTCGTATTCAGGCTGATGTAGCGCTGAATGATCGAGGGCGTCGCGATCAGGTCCACCTTGGGGTTCGACTGGAACGCGCTCGCCTGCTCGAACGGAATGCGAAACGCGAAGTCGGCCTCGCCCGTGCGCATGAGCGCCGCGCGCGTGTTGTTGTCGGCCACGGGCTTCCAGTCGATCTCGTCGATCTTCGGATAGCCCTTCTTCCAGTAGCCGTCGTACTTGCGCACCAGCAGGTCGCCGGCCGGGTCCCACTTCACGAACTCGAACGGACCGGTGCCCACTGGATGAAAGCCGATGTCCTTGCCCCACTTCTGCATGGCCGTGGGCGAGATCATCACCGCCGAAGGATGCGCGAGCACGTTCACGAACGCCGAGAACGGCGCCTTGAGCGTCACCTTCACCGTGTACGGATCGACCACATCGGTCTTCGCGATGCGGCTGAACATGTTGTAGCGCTTCAGGTGATTCGCGGGATTGGTCACGCGGTCGAAGTTCGCCTTCACCGCTGCCGCGTTGAAGTCGGTGCCGTCCTGGAACTTCACGCCAGAGCGCAGCTTGAACGTGTAGACGAGGCCGTCCGGGCTCACTTCATAGCCGGTGGCGAGCACGTTCACGAGCTTCAGGTCCTTGTCGAAGCCGAACAGGCCCTGATAGAACGACTTCGATACGGCTTGCGAGAGCGTATCGTTCGCGTCGTACGGATCGAGTGTCGAAAATGTCGAATCGACCGCCATCACGGCACGCTGCGCGGCTTGCGCGCCGCCCGTGCCCGCGAGCAGCGCGAATGCGAGCGCGCTGCCGGCCATCCATGCGCCAAGGCGCGACGAAGTGCGAAACGAACGGAAATCTTTGCCTTCTTTCATCAATCAGGTCTCCATACTAGATAGCCTTGCGGGACCGGTGCGCCGCAAGAAAATGCCCGGTCATCGCGACAACTGGCGACAACGCATGGCAACGTCAGAACGCGCCGCCCACACTGTGCTTCGCGACGTAGTGGCCGGGACCGACCGCGACGAGCGGCACCACCCGGGGTTCGTCGCCGGGCGCGCGAATCGGGCTCGGCAGCTCGTCGGCGGCGAGGATGCGCTTCGCATGGCGGCGCGCGGGATCGGCAACGGGCACGGCGCCCATCAGCTTCTTCGTGTACGGATGCTGCGGCGCCTCGAACACGGCGCGGCGCGGCCCGATCTCGACGATCTGCCCCAGATACATCACGGCGACGCGATGGCTGATGCGCTCGACCACCGCCATATCGTGCGAAATGAACAGATACGCCATGCCCAGCTCGCGCTGCAGATCGAGCATCAGGTTGACGATCTGCGCCTGCACGGAGACATCGAGCGCGGACACCGACTCGTCGGCCACCACGACCTTGGGATTGGTCGCGAGCGCGCGGGCGATCGCGATGCGCTGGCGCTGACCGCCCGAGAATTCGTGCGGATAGCGGCGCGCGGCCGACGCGGGCAGCCCCACGCGCTCGAGCAGCCACTCCACGCGCGCCTGCGCCTCGGGCCCCCGCATGAGACGATGCACGAGCAGCGGCTCCATGATCGAGAAGCCCACGGTCAGGCGCGGATTGAGCGACGCGAACGGGTCCTGGAAGATGAACTGGATGTCGCGGCGCAGCGCCTGCAGCGCGGGGCCGCCCAGCGTGCCGATATCGCGTCCGCCGAACTCGATCGTGCCGCTCTGGCTCTCGACGAGACGCAGCAGCGAGCGGCCCGTGGTGGACTTGCCGCAGCCCGATTCGCCTACCAGCGCGAGCGTCTCGCCGGCGTGCAGGTCGAAGCTGACTTGCTCGACCGCATGCACGCGGCCTGCGAGGCGGCCGAACAGGCCGCTGCGCACGGGAAAGCGCGTCACGAGATCGCGTACGCGCAGGATGGGCTGCGCTTGCGGGTCCGGCACATGAATGGATGAAGTTGCGCGCACAACCTGTTCGCTTGCCGCGCTGGCGGTCGATGCCCCAGGCGCGACGTCGAGCGATGCGCCAATCGACAGCAGCGGAAACTTCGCGGGTGTATCCGTGCCCTGCATCGCGCCGAGCTTCGGCACGGCCGCCAGCAGCGCCTGGGTGTAGCGATGCCGGGGCGCCGCGAACAGCGCGTCGGCGTCGTTTTCCTCGACCTTCTCGCCGCGGTACATCACGAGGATGCGATCGGCCACTTCGGCCACCACGCCCATGTCATGCGTGATGAAAACCACGCCCATGTCCATCTCGTCCTGCAGCCCGCGAATCAATTGCAGGATCTGCGCCTGGATGGTGACGTCGAGCGCGGTGGTCGGTTCGTCGGCGATCAGGAGCGCGGGCTTGCACGA
Source organism: Paraburkholderia sp. (assembly GCA_035277805.1). GTDB lineage: Bacteria > Pseudomonadota > Gammaproteobacteria > Burkholderiales > Burkholderiaceae > Paraburkholderia. Next base: position 11,669 of record DATEJU010000266.1, read on the forward strand.
GAGCGCCATCGCGATCATCACGCGCTGGCGCATGCCGCCCGAGAGCTGGTGCGCGAAGCGATCCATCACGCGGCGCGCCTCGGGTATGCGCACGAGGTCGAGCAGCCGCAGCGCCTCGGCGCGCGCCTGCGTGCGGCTCACCTGCTGATGCAGCGCGATGGCCTCGCTGATCTGGCTGCCCACCGTGAATACCGGATTGAGCGACGTCATCGGCTCCTGAAAGATCATCGCGATGTCGCCGCCGCGCACCGAGCGCAGCGTGGACGCCTTCGCGCGCGTGAGATCGAGCACGTCGCCGTTGCGGCGGCGCAGGGCGATGCTGCCGCCCGCGATGCGGCCGCCGCCATGCTCGACGAGGCGCATGAGCGCGAGCGAAGTCACCGATTTGCCCGACCCCGATTCGCCGACGATAGCGAGCGTCTCGCCGCGATCGACGTGAAACGACAGATCGCGCACGGCGTTGAACGTGCCCGCGCCACGCCTGAAGGCCACGTTGAGATCGCGGACTTCGATCACGCGGCCGGACGGCAAGCCGATACCGGTCCCGGCGCCTGAATGCATCTGCACGATTTGGACTCCTTCCTTTACGGCATAAGAAGCGCCGCCATTCTGGCTGCAACCCGAGCCGTTGCTTGATCGCTTCTTTATCGCTTCTCTATCGATAGATCGCCACGACGGGCGCGTCTGCCACGCGGGCATAGCCGCGATACATACCCTCGGTATTGAAGGGCAGCGTGACATTGCCGCGCGCATCGACCGCGATCAGGCCGCCGCGGCCATCGATGCGCGGCAAGCGCTCCATCACCACGTTGGCCGCTGCATCGGCGAGCGTCGCGCCGCGATATTGCATCTGCGCGGCCACGTCGTAAGCCGCGACCATGCGCATGAACATCTCGCCCGAGCCGGTCGTGGAGACGGCGCAGGTGGCGTCGTCGGCATAGCAGCCCGCGCCGATCAGCGGCGCGTCGCCCACACGTCCGGGCTGCTTGTTGGTGATGCCGCCCGTCGAGGTGGCCGCGGCGAGATGCCCGTGAGCATCGAGCGCGACCGCGCCCACCGTGCCGAACTTGCGGTTCGGATCGATGGGCTCGTGCGGCAGGCCACCTTCGTCGGCTTCCGTCTTCGCCGCGAGCGTCGCGCCATCGTGATCGAGCATCGCGCGCCGCTCGCCGCGCGCGAGCAGCCACTGGCGGTAGCGCGCATCGGTATGAAAGTAGCCCGGCTCGACGAATTCGAGCCCCTGCGCGGCGGCGAACGCTTCCGCGCCTTCGCCCGTGAACAGCACGTGCTCGCTGCGCTCGAGCACGCGGCGCGCGGCCAGCACGGGATTGCGCACGCGCTTCACGCAGCACACCGCGCCGGCTTCGAGCGTGCGGCCGTCCATGATCGACGCGTCCAGCTCGTGCGTGCCCGCGGCCGTGAATACCGAGCCGTGGCCCGCGTTGAAGAGCGGACAGTCCTCGAGCAGGCGCACCGCTTCAGTGACTGCATCGAGCGCGCTGCCGCCCTCGGCGAGAATCTGTTGCCCCGCCGCCAGAATGCGGCTCAATGCGGCGAGGTACTGCGTTTCGACTTCGGGCGCCATCGCGGTGCGCAGGATCGTGCCCGCTCCGCCGTGAATGGCAATGACTGCGCTGGGACTCATGACTTGCTCTTGGAACGGGAAAGCTCGCGCGACGATTCGCGCGCAGAGGGGTTCGAGGGCGCCGCCGCCGGCACGGCGGACTCCGGCGTGAGCCAGGGCAGCACCGACTCGGTGATGGTGGCCGCGGCCTCGACGGAATGTTTCGCGCGCAACGCCACGGCGTCGCACAGTGCTTCGATCACGGCCAGCACCGCGGCCTCCGAGTTCGCGGCAAGCCGCCGTTCCGCGCGCACCAGCAGCGTCAGATCGGCGAAGCGCGCGAGCGGCGAATCGATGCTGTCGGTGAGCGCGAGCACGCGCACGCCGAGATGCGCGGCGCGGCGCGAGAGCTTGATGGTGTCGTCGACGTAACGGGGAAACGCAATCCCGATGATCAGATCGTCGCTGCCGGCACCGAAGAGCCGGCGCGCGGCGTGCGTCGGGCCGCCGATGGTGGACAGCGCCTGCACGTTCTCGAGGTAGGGCAAGAGCGCGAGCTCCATGAGCCCTGCCAGAAACGCGCTCGTGCCGGAGCCCACGATAAAGACGCGCCGCGCGTTCATGATGGCGTCGACGGCCGCCGCCGCCGCCGCACTGTCGATCGACTGGCGCGAGGCACGGAGATTGACCTCGGCCTGCTCCAGCGAGGCGCCGAACAGCTCGGCGCCGCTCGTGGGCGACTCTTGCGCCGTGCGCAGCCGCTCGACCGGCGCGAGCGTGGCCTCGAAGCCGCGCACGAGCGCTTCGCGAAACGCGGGATAGCCGTCGAAGCCCAAGGCGCGCGCGAAGCGGTTGGCCGTGGCCACCGACGCGCCTACGGCATGCGCGAGCTCGTCGATGCGCATGGTCGCCGACTGGAACAGATTCGCGAGCACGTACTCGGCCATGCGCCGGTGACCGGGCGTGAGACCCGGCATCGCCGCACTCAGGCGGGCGACGATCTCGGCGTCGGGCGTATCGGGATTGGGCGACCGTTGGGCCATGCGGAACCTGGGCGTGTCAGCATAATGATGTAAATATAATTACACGCAAGATCGATGATGAAAACATGTTTTCATATTGACGAGGGTTTATCCCAGGTAAGCCATCTGTAAATCTGTAAAAAAGCGCCCGGGTTCCGCACTGGAACACCGGGCGCTTGAACATCAGCAAGGCTTGAACATCGACAAGCTCAGGACGAGCTCAAATCAAACTCACAGCGCAGCGGCCACGGCCTTGCCCACGTCCGCCGTCTTCGCGCTGCCGCCCATGTCCGGCGTGCGCGGGCCATCCGCGAGCACCTTCTCGATCGCCTGCATGATCGCGTCGTGAGCGGCCTTGAACTGCGCGTCGCCGTTGCCGAGGAAGTCCAGCATCATCGCGCCCGACCAGATCATCGCGATCGGGTTGGCGATCTCCTTGCCGAAAATGTCCGGCGCCGAGCCGTGCACCGGCTCGAACAGCGACGGGAACTTGCGCTCCGGGTTCAGGTTCGCCGATGCCGCGAGGCCGATCGTGCCCGTGCATGCGGGGCCGAGGTCGGAAAGAATGTCGCCGAAGAGGTTGGACGCCACCACCACGTCGAAGCGATCCGGCTGCAGCACGAAGCGCGCGCACAGGATGTCGATGTGCTGCTTGTCCCACTTCACCTCCGGGTACGCCTCGCCCATCGCGGCCACGCGCTCGTCCCAGTACGGCATGCTGATCGAGATGCCATTGGACTTCGTGGCCGCCGTGAGCTTCTTGCGGCCGCGCTGGTTCGCGAGCTCGAATGCGTATTTGAGGATGCGGTCCACGCCATGACGCGTGAACACCGACTCCTGCAGCACGAACTCGCGCTCGGTGCCCTCGAACATCTTGCCGCCCACCGAGCTGTACTCGCCTTCGGTGTTCTCGCGCACCACGAAGAAGTCGATGTCGCCGGGCTTGCGGTTGGCGAGCGGGCACGGCACGCCGGGCAGCAGGCGCACCGGGCGCAGGTTCACGTACTGGTCGAATTCGCGGCGGAATTTGAGCAGCGACCCCCACAGCGAAATGTGATCGGGCACCTTCTCGGGCCAGCCCACGGCGCCGAAGTAGATGGCGTCGAAACCCTTGAGCGTGGCGAACCAGTCGTCCGGCATCATCTTGCCGTGCTCGAGGTAGTAGTCGCAGCTCGCCCAGTCAAAGTGCGTGAATTCGACCTTCAGGCCGAACCTGGCGGCCGCCGCCTGCACCACGCGCACGCCCTCGGGCATCACTTCGAGGCCGATGCCGTCACCGGGAATCGCCGCGATCTTGAAGGTCTTGCTCATGTCTCGTTCTCCGTTGCCTCGCACGCCCCTATTGACGCGCTCTCGATGACTGCAAGGATGCCTCAAAGGACGCCGGAAATAAGCCCCCGGAGCGTGCAGACATTAAACACGAATCGTGAATAATCGGCACGGGGAGCGGCCCGGCGTCGCGAGCGGCGAACCCGTCGACGCAGGGCAATCGGTCGCTGGCGGCCACGCCGCTTTCCGGGATAGATTGCCGATCGCCCGTGCGGGCATCGATCCGGACGCGCACGAGGGCATGGTGATGTTCGCCGCTCGCCGCATGACGTGCAGGACGCTCATGAAAGCATGGGGGCGCGACGTCGATGAAATGACTATCGATGAGGGAATCCCGGTGAAAGCCGATATCGTCGTTGTGGGAGCGGGCCCGGCGGGTCTGTGCTTCGCCCGTTCACTCGTTGGAACGGGCCTCAAAATCGCGGTCGTCGATCAACAAAGCGTGGATGAAATTCGCCATCCTGACTTTGACGGACGCGAGATTGCGCTCACGCATAAATCCGTTGGCGCCTTGAAACGGCTCGGGTTATGGGAGCGCATCGAAAGCGAGGCGAAGTCCCGTCTGCTCGACGCCAGGATCTATAACGGATCGTCGCCGTACGCACTCGAGATCGGCCGCGAGCTGAGCCCGCATGACGAGCTCGGCTGGCTGGTGTCCAATCACCAGATTCGCAAGGCCGCCTTCGAGGCGGTTGAATGCGGCAAGGAAGACGGCGCCGCAATCGAAGTTCTCGCACGCGAGCGGGTTATCGGTGTCAAGAGCGACGACGAGAGCGCCACCGTCGAGCTCGAAAGCGGCAAGTCCATCGCCACGCGCCTGATCGTCGCGGCGGATAGCCGGTTCTCGGCAACCCGGCGAATGATGGGAATCTCCGCCCACATGCGCGACTTCGGCAAGACCATGCTGGTTTGCGGCATGACGCACGAAAAGCCGCATCATCACGCCGCGTGGGAATGGTTCGGCTACGGCCAGACGCTGGCCTTGCTGCCGATGAATCCCGACCCGGAGTCCGGCGCGTACCGCTCGTCCGTGGTGCTCACGCTCACGGGCCGCGAGATCGAGCGGCTCAAGCACGCGGACGCCCATGCGTTCGCCACCGAAATCGAGCAGCGCTTCGACCATCGGCTCGGCCATATGGCGCTGGTCACGACGCGTCATGCCTATCCGCTGGTCGGGGTCTATCCGGAGCGCTTCGTGGCGAAGCGCTTTGCGGCGGTAGGCGACGCGGCGGTGGGCATGCATCCAGTCACCGCGCACGGCTTCAATTTTGGCTTGTCGAGTGTCGAGAGCCTCGCCGGCGCCATTCGCGAAGCCTGCCTCGCGGGGCGCGACTTCGCCACCGATGCGATTTTGCGGCGCTACGAGCACAAGCATCGCTTGAGGACGCGCCCGCTCTATCTGATCACCGGCATGATTGCGTCGATCTACACGCGCGATCACCTGCCGGCGAGACTGGCAAGAGACCTTCTGCTGCGCGCGGGCGAGCATCTGCGGCCCTTCAAGCGCGGCGTTGCCGCTTATCTGGCGGGAGGACTCTAAGCGATGATCGCCTGCAAGACGAATTCACAGCAACACGCCACGCGCGCCGAAGACAAGCGCGTGGTGAACGGCCGCGGAGATATCAATCAGCTCGCGCCATTCCGCTATCCGTGGGCGTGGGAATGCTTTCTGAGCGCGAACCGCAATCATTGGACGCCGCTCGAAATTTCCATGAGCGACGACGTGCACGACTATCAGCAGCGCCTCACCGCCAACGAGCGGCACGTATTCGAGAATGTGCTCGCGTATCTCACCACGTCCGACATTCTGGCCATGCGCAATATCGGGCTCGCGGTGATGGAAAAAATGACCGCGCCCGAATTGCAGATTTATCAGGCGCGCCAGGTCTATGAAGAGGCGTTGCACACGTGGACCTACCAGCACTGCATCGAAACGCTCGGGCTGGATCAGCAGGAAATCTATAACCGCTATCGCGTGGTGCCGGAAATCCACGCCAAGATCGCGCTCGCGAACAGGCGGCTCGCGCGCATACTCGCTCCCGGCCTGGACCTGACGGACCGCGACACGCTGCACGAGTTCGCGCTCGCCTACCTGTTCTTTGCCGCGGTGTTCGAAGGCTGCTGGTTCTATAACGGCTTTACGCCGGTATTTGCGCTCCAGCGGCGCGGCTTGATGAAAGCGACCGCGCAGCAATTCCAGTACATCATGCGCGACGAGGTGCTGCATTGCGGTTTCGGCATCCGCGTCATCCGGCAATTGCTCGAAGAGGAAAACCTGCAGCTCGATCCGCGCGCCGTGCAACAGATCTGGGAAGAAGCCGATGCGGCCGAAGCCGCTTACGCGGGCTATATCCTGCGCGAACCGATATTGGGCTATTCGGCCGATCTGCACTGCGCCCAGTTCCGTCACATCGCCAACCGGCGCGCGAGTCAACTGGGCATGCCCGCACCGTTTCCAGGCGCGGAGAATGTGCTGCCATGGCTCGACGAACAGGCGAACCTGCGCAAGGAGAAGAACTTCTTCGAAACGCGCGTGACGGAGTATCAGACGGGCGGCGCGCTGGACTGGAACTAGGCGGGAGATCCGGCGACACCGCCGCCGCGGCACGCGGCTTGAACGCTGCGGACCCAACGGCCCGGATAGCTTGAGCGCTCCTTCGGTCGTGCAGGTTAGCCAAGGCGCACAAAAGATCCGAATAGTCTGAATCAAGACCTGCGGCTCGATTTTTCAGCGCACGGGTGCTTGTCAAACCAGGCAGCGCGTGACGAGCCTCGACGCGGCCTTCGATTGCACGACCATCGGGCGTTTTCACAACGCCCGATGCGCAATGAGTTGACGCGCGCAAGGCGCGCCCATTACCCTTGCGCCCTGATGGTTCCCGGCGACGGGATCAAAAGGGAACGCAGTGGGTGCCTCCGGGCCCCGAGTCTGCGGCTGCCCCCGCAACTGTGAGCGGCAAGTCCATGCCAAAAGGGCCACTGGGAAACCGGGAAGGCCGGCAATGGGCGTCGACCCGCGAGCCAGGAGACCTGCCATCGACCGAGGTCCAAGCAGCCGCAAGGGGCGGGGTGTCCCGAAGCGCCAGCACCGCATGCATGCGGTCGCCCGTTGCATGGACAGCCCGACCTCAGGATCAGTCGCATGTCCGCAGTCATCGAAACGGCTTCCGCGCATGGAGCCCGTCGCCACCGCGTTGGCCACCGCGTTGGACCCCATACGCCGGTTCTCGCCACCTCCAGAGAAGACCGCCGGCCCAGGCTCCGCCAGCTCGCGGCCGCTTGCGCGATGAGCGCGTGCGCATGGCAAAGCGCGCACGCCGCCGCTGCCACGCCCGCCGCGCAGCAGCCACCGTCCGCCGCGTCCAGCACGTCCGACGACGACACCGGCACCACGCTGCCGAACATTCTCGTGGTGGGCGACACGCAGCACTTGCCGCAATCGTTCGACCAGCGCTACGCGAGCACGCAAGTGCTCACGCGCGAGGACCTCGAGCGCCTCTCGCCCGCCGACCCGAGCATCACGCAAGCGCTCGCGACGCTGCCGGGCGTGACCGTTTCGCAAAGCGGCGGCCCGGGCGCGCTGGCGTCGGTGAGCATTCGCGGCTCGTCGCCCGAGCAGGTTGCCGTTTTCATCGACGGCATCCGCATTGGCTCCGCAACCACCGGCACGCCCGAGTGGGCCGACCTGCCGACTGACGCGTTCGACCGCGTCGAGGTGATCTCGGGACCGGCCGCCGCCTCGTTCGGCGCCGATGCGGTTGGCGGCGTCGTGCAGCTCTTCACGCGCCGCGCCGCGAATCTGCCGAACCGGACCACGGTTTCGTTCGGCGGCGGGTCCAACAAGACCTTCGACACGCAATTGCGCACCTCCGGCACCGTGCCTTCGAGCGGACCGCTCGCGGCGCTCGGCGGCCTCACGTACTCGCTCGGGCTGCACGACTACAACACCGCGGGCATCGACGCGACCCGGCCCTGGGCCTACGGCCACGAGGACGGCCGCAATCCGTATCACGCGCAGGATGTGAATGTCCGGCTCGGCTACGCGCGCAACAACTGGTCGATTTCCACGTTCGCGCTGTATCACCGCTCCGATCTGTCCTATGACAATGCGGGCGGCAACGACCGCCAGCGCGACCATCAGCTGACGACCGGCGCTGCGTTTCACCTCGACATCACGCCGTTCACGCAATTCGATCAGTCGGTGGGCTACGCGACCGATCGGCAGTTTCTCTACTCCAGCGATCCCACGATCCCGACCGACGAAATCGACTCGACGCGTCTTTCCACGTCGACTTCGATCACGCACCAGGAGAGCGGGCACACGCTATTCGGGCAGCCGCTTTCGGGCGAGACCAAGCTCGCCTACGACTTCTCGCGCGAGCTGGCGTTTCTGCCCGTCGATATTCCAGGCGGCCTGCCCGCACGCAACGACTCCGCCGTCTCGCTGCACCAGTCGGCCACGCTCGGCGACGTGACGCTGTTCCTCGCCGGGCGCCACGAGATCGTCCAGGGGCAGGCCGTCAATACGGGTAACGCCGCGCTCTCGTGGGCGATCACGCCGGTCTACACGGCGCGCGTTTCGTACGGCAACGCCTTCCGGCTGCCGACCTTCAACGACCTGTATTACCCGGGCTACGCGAACCCCAACCTCCAGCCCGAGCGCAGCGACACGGTCGAGGCGGCGCTCGACGCCAACACGTCGTTCGGCACCTTCACGGCGGCGGTGTACGACACGCGCGTGCACGATCTCATCACCTACGATTCGCAGACCTTTTTGCCTGTGAACATCGGGCGGGCGCACATTCAGGGGATCGACCTCTCGTACAAGGGCACGCTCGGGAAGTCCACGCCCGTGAGCCTCGCGGTGGGCATTCTGAATCCGCAGGACGTGACCGATCAAACCTGGCTGAATCGCCGCCCGCGCCAGACCGTGAGCCTGAGCGTCGATCACACGTGGGACGAATTCCACCTTCATGCGCTGAGCACCGGCGTCTCGCTGCTTTACGGCGGCTCGACCTACGACGATCAGTTCAATACGCTCTATTTACCGTCGTATACGACGGTGAGCCTGCGCGCTTCGTACAAGGTGAATGCGCACCTCGTGCTATCGGCGTCGATATCGAATCTGTTCAATCGGCAGTACATGACCACGTACGGCTACAACACCTTGGGCCGGACGGCGTTCGGGAAGCTCACGTATACGTTTTAATGCGTCCGCGCTTACGAAATTCATTCTGCGGACAGCCGCTGGTCACGCACGGCGTTTCGCGGCAAATTTCTTCTATTTGGTTCGGAGCGCCGCGTTGGCGTAGGCGCAATCATTACGGGTGCCTGGCTCACCTCGAAATGACACGCGTGCCGGCCGAAATAATCAGGCCAGCCATCGCGAAAATCATTAAACGAAGACCGTTAAGCGACGACGGTCGAAAAAGACCAGCGGAAAATTTACGGCAACAATTGTACCCGGCGTTGCGCTACTCCTCCTGGGAGCGGGCGCAACGCCGGTTGCGACCAGGCGGCTTTATCGGGCCGCTCGATCAAGCAGGCTATCAGGCTGCTGCGGCAGGTGCTGCAACGACCGGTGCTGCTGCGGCACGTGCCTTTCTTGCGCCCGTTTTGCGCGGTGCCGCGGCCTTCTTTGCCGGCGCGGCCTTTTTGCGCCCGCGCTTCGCGGCTACGGAAGTGGCTGCACGGCCTGCCGTCGTCTTTTTCACCGCCACGGTTTTCGCGCCGGCCTTTTTCGCGGCTCCGCGCTTCACCGCGGTCTTCTTCGCGCCAGCGGCTTTGGGTGCAGCGCCTGCCTCGATCAGGAATTTCGAGCGGTCCTTGACGTCGCGAATCCAGGCCGGCGCGCGTCCGCGACCGGTCCAGGTTGCGCCGGTTTTCGGATCGGCGTATTTCGGTGCGACCGGACGCACATTGCGGTGCAGCGTTTTCGCTGCGCCATTTGCGGCTTTGACGCCCGGCTTGCGGCCACGTCTTTTTCCGACGAAGCGTTCGATATCGGCGAGGCTCAAACCGTGCTTGTGCATCAGATCGCGAATTTTCGTCAGCCCGATGGACGATTGCTTTTCGACCATCACTTCCGCTTGTTTTTGAAGCTTTGCGATCTTCTGGTTGATCGCGTCCAACGTAACCATACTCACTCTCCCTGTCAGGAATTCACCCCCAAGCAACCGTTTAAACTTCGTTTGCATCTCGAAGTTTGGCTTGGCCCATATAGGCAATGCCGTCATGGCACGCACAATTATGACCGCAAAGCCACAACACATGCAAATTGGCTGCTATTAGCGTGCCCATTCGCCGATCCAGTCGCGACAATTTCGACACCGAATGATGTGCGGTGCTTTTAGCCAATTGCAAGGGAAACAATATTTGAATCGAGAAGCGCAAGGACAGACCGCCACTTGCGGTCCACTCGGCGCAAATACATCAGATCATCTAGAATGCGCAACCTGACGGTCCAGCATCGTGCGCGCGCTGCCCGGATTTCGATTTGGACGAATTCCCCGATACCGGCGGCCGCCGTTTCGCTCACCATGCAGATCCTTTCCGAACCTTGCACGTCATGCGTCCGGTCAGGGTCCTGCTTTCAAGACCGGCTTGCACCATTCCGATCCCGACCGGCCTCACGCGCACGTCTGCGCACAGACAACGCGACGCGATCGACATGGCTCGAGTGCAGCGGCCGGCGAATATGCACGACCTGTTACCGATAACATCCAGCACGCCGCATGATTCGCGGCCCAGTTTTCCGAACGCGCCCCATGACTGCACCCGTCGATTCTCCCATTCGCTCCGAGACCAGCGGACGCGATGCCTTTTCGCGCAACGCCGCTGTCGCGGCACCCCTTGTCGAGCCGCCGCATGGACTCGCCCTTGCCGAGCTTTCTCTTGCGCTCGGTGGCTTTGCCATCGGCACGGCGGAATTCGCGGCCATGGGCATCCTGCCGGAGATGGCCGGCGACCTGCACGTCTCGATCCCGCAAGCGGGGCACATGATCAGCGCTTATGCGGCTGGCGTTGTCGTCGGTGCGCCGCTCATCACCGTTGCGCTCGCGAGCATGCCAAGGCGTGCACTGCTGATCGTGCTGATGCTGCTATACGCCATTGGCAATGGCGCGACGGCAATCTTCCACAGCTATACGCTCGCGCTCGCGAGCCGCTTCATCGCGGGACTGCCGCATGGTGCTTACTTCGGGCTCGCGGCGCTGGCCGCGGCGGCGCTCGTGCCGCCGCACAAACGCGGCGCCGCGATCGGCAAGGTCATGCTGGGATTGAGCGTTGCAAACGTCGTGGGCGTGCCGGCGGCAACCTGGCTCGGCCAGGCGCTCGGCTGGCAAGCCTGCTTCGCGGCGGTCGCCGTCATTGCGCTGACCACGGCCGGCATGATCGCGTGGTCCGTGCCGCGCTTGCCGATGCCGGGCAAGGCAAGTCCGCTCACCGAGCTGGGCGCGCTCGGCCGCCCGCAGGTGCTGCTGACGCTGCTCGCTTCGGCAGTCGGGTTTGGCGGCATTTTTTCCGTCTATAGCTATGTGGCGTCCACGCTCACGCAGGTGACGCAAATCGCGAGTCATCACGTGCCCTGGGCGTTGGCGCTGATCGGAGTCGGGATGATAGTCGGCAACATTGCCTGCGGTTGGCTCGCCGACCGCTGGCTCAAGCGGACCATGCCCGGCATGTATGCGTTCACGGCAATGGTACTGCTCGTGTTCGTGGTGGCCGCGCCTCACCTCTGGGCGATGCTCGCGATTCTGTTCTGCGTGGGGGCGGGGTCGGCCTGCACACCGGCGTTCCAGTCGCGACTGATGGACGTGGCGGGCGATGCGCAATCGCTGGCGGCGGCGCTCAATCACAGCGCATTCAATATTGCCAACGCGCTGGGCGCATGGCTGGGCGGGCTCGTGATTGCCGCCGGATTCGGATGGGTTGCTACAGGCTGGGTCGGCGCGATTCTTGCCGTGCTGGGGATCGGCGTGCTGCTGATTTCGTTCGGCCTCGAACGCAGGGCTGCGTAGGCCACCGCGCGGCAGTTGCGCACCGCGCGGCGCACACCGCGAACGGCGCCAGCCAGGACGACTGGCGCCGATTGCGGCGAAACACGACTAATGCAATGCCTTACTGCATGTGCTGACCGCCGTTGATGGGGATGTTCGCGCCGGTGACGAAGCTTGCGTCGTCCGAGCACAGGAACAGCACCAGCGCGGCAACCTCTTCCGGATTGCCGAGACGGCCCATCGGGATCTGCGGGATGATTTTCGTATCGAGAATCTCCTGCGGAATCGCGGTAACCATCTTCGTCGCGAGATAGCCCGGCGAAATCGTATTCACCGTCACACCCTTACGAGCGACCTCCAGTGCGAGCGATTTCGTGAAACCGTGCATGCCGGCCTTCGCCGCCGCATAGTTCGTCTGACCCACGGCACCCTTGGAGCCGTTCACCGACGAGATATTGATGATGCGGCCCCAACCGTGCTCGACCATGCTGTCGCACAACGGCTTGGAGATATTGAAGATCGAATCGAGGTTCGTGCGCAGGACCGCGTCCCAATTGACCTTGTCCATCTTCTTGAAGGTCATGTCGCGCGTGATGCCGGCATTGTTGATCAGAATGTCGACCGGGCCGACTTCGTTCTTGATCTTCTGCGCGCCGCGCTGGCACGAATCGTAGTCGGCCACGTCGATGGAATATGCACGGAATTCGCGGCCTGTCTCCTTCATTCTGGCCAGCCAATCCTTTGCGCCTGCGTTGTCCGGCGAGTGAGTGACGACGACCTTGTAGCCTGCGTCGTGCAGCCGCACGCTGATTGCCTCACCAAGACCACCCATTCCGCCAGTTACCAATGCAATACGATTAGTCATGCTATCTATCCGCGAGAGAAAATTACAATGATTCAAATGGCGCGCCGTTGTTGGAGCACCACTTCTTGCGTAGCCCGGCATCCTCGCACGCGAGGCGAAGACCGCTCGGGTAGCATCGCGCGGCTTATTGTGTACATCTAATCTTGCGCGAAACTTGTCCGGCTTGCCCACTAGCGCACGTCTCGTGCCTCGCGGGCAAACCGCTTGACTTCAGTACGGCCTGGGCAATCGCTCAGGCGCACTCCATTGCCATTTACAGCACTTAATCGCGCTCGACCGCAAGCGCCACGCCCATGCCGCCGCCGATGCACAGCGAGGCCAGACCCCGCTTCGCGTCGCGGCGCTGCATTTCGTGCAGCAGCGTCACCAGAATCCGGCAACCCGATGCGCCGATCGGGTGACCGATCGCAATCGCCCCGCCGTTCACGTTGATCTTCGACGTGTCCCAGCCCATCTGCTTGTT
>DATEJU010000267.1:0-2065 GCA_035277805.1 Paraburkholderia sp.
ACGCGCCTCGCGCGCGCCGCCGCGCACCGCGCGCCAGCGCGCGAACGCGACGGAAGGCGAGCCTGCGCGCACGGCGCTCAGACCCGTATGCAGCAGGCCCGGATAGACACGGGTGCCGATGAGTGCCCACCACCACCACGCGGTCTCGCGATGCAGCGGCGAAAGATGGGCGCGCAGGATCAGGTGGAAGTTGTAGGCGGCGTTGCGGATCGAGGCGAGCGTCTGCGCATTGCGCGGATCTTCGCCCGGACGCGCCGCGGGGAAGTGGTCGACCGCCACGCGCGGGTCGTACACGAGCTTCCAGCCCGCGTGCTTCACGCTCATGCTGAACGCCATGTCGTTGTGCGTCAGCGCACCGGTGCCGCGCAGGCGGCGGTCGAAGCGCAGATCGCCGATGGCCTCGCGCCGGTAGCTCATGTTCGCGCCCTTGAGCAGATCCACTTCGCGCGCTTCGCCTACACCCAGATGGTGATTGCCGATGATGCGGCCCGAGCGTTGCACGCGGCCCACGAGCGTGCGCTCGCCATCGAGCACGCGGCCTTCTTCGTGAACCCAGTCGCGTCCGCCGAGCGCACCCAGCTTCTCGTCGGCCTCGAAATGCGCGGCGATGCGCGCGACCCAGTCGGCATGCGGCGCGGCATCGTCGTCGGTAATGGCGATCACGTCGCCGGTCGCCGCTTCGATGCCGCGGTTGAGCGCGGCCACCTGCCCCGGCTCTTCCACCGTCGCCACCTCCACGTTGAGCACGCGCGGCGTCACGTGCTCCGCGAGGCAGGCATGCGTGGCTTCGTCGTCGGCGCGCGCCACCACCACGATCTGCTCCGGCGTGCGCTCCTGGCGCAGCAGCGCCGAGAGACAGCGCGCCAGATCGTCGGGACGCCGATACGTCGGCACGAGCACGGTCACTTTCATCGCGCTTTTCTCCGTTGTTTCGACTGTGACTGGCATAGTGCGGTCGCGCTTGACATCAAGCGCTCAGGTATTCCTGCACGGCGGTGTAGCCGTACGCGTACTTGCCGTGCGCGCGAGCCGACACCCCGTTGAAGACCCCGCCGGTCACGTGCACGCCCGCGTTACGCAGACGCTTGAGCGTATCGGCGATCTCGGCTTCCGTATGGATGCCCGAGCGCAGCACGAGGAACGTCGATCCCGCATGGCCGCTCAGGATGGCGGCATCGGTCACGGCGAGCACCGGCGGCGTGTCCACGAGCAGGATGTCGTAGCGCTTCGCGAGCCCTTCGAGGTACTGGTTCAGACGCGGCGACATCAAGAGCTCGGACGGATTCGGCGGACGGCGGCCGCACGAGATGAAGTGCAGGTTGTCCACTTCGGTCGCGCGAATGGCCTCGTCCAGCGCGATCTGGCCCGAGAGCAGCTCCGAAAAGCCGTTGGCTTGCGGGCCGCCCAGGTAGCGCTCGAGCGCGCCGCGGCGCATGTCGCCGTCGATCATCAGCACGCGCTTGCCCGAGTGGGCGAGCAGCACGGCCAGGTTCGCCGTGAGGAAGCTCTTGCCCACACCCGGCACCGAACCGGTCAGGACGACTACGCGATTGCGCGCATCCATGACGCTGAACTGCAGCGAAGTGCGCAGCGAGCGCAGGCTCTCGACCGTGAGGTCCTTGGGCGACGCGTTCGCGAGCACTTCGCGCAGGCGATTGCCGCCGCGCACCGGCGCGCGCTTCTCGAGCACGGCCTGCTCCGCCGAGAGCGGCACGAGACCGTACACGGGCAGATCGAAGGTGCGCTCGATCTGGTCCGGGTCGACGATGCCCTTGAACATGTTCCGGCGCATCAGCACGAAGCCGGTGCCGAGGATGATGCCGAGCATCGAGGCCGCCGAGATGATGAGCAGCTTCTTCGGCTTCGAAGGCTTGCCCGGGCGCATCGCCGCGTCGACGATATGGACGTTGCCGCCCGTGCCCACGCGCTGCACCGAAAGCTCCTGGATACGGTTGAGCAGCAGCACGTAGATGTCTTCCGCCACCTTCGCGTCACGCTGCAGCTGCACGGCCTTCACTTCGGTGGCCGGCAGGTCGCGGAACTTGGTGTCGTACTTCGCGCGCTC
>DATEJU010000268.1:0-2811 GCA_035277805.1 Paraburkholderia sp.
GACGGCGGCCCTTAGGCTGCCAGTGCGAACGTATCGTCGTTTGCAGTTACGTTTTTCCCATTGATTAACGAGGTGACGGGTCCTCGGCATGCCCTGATTACTTCATAACCCCTGTCGAAACCAGGTCGGCCCCAAGGTGAAAAGCGATTATCCCATAGTTCGGCAGATGAGGCTAACCGTGCCCGGATCAAGGGCGCGTACGTCAACTTCCTCACGGGCCGGGCGACAAGGACCGCGGCGTCAGGCGCGTCGGCCCACCTGCTGGAGCAGCGACAAAAGCGTCTCGGCGCTATCGGCCACGTAATCGGCATTCCATTGCGACGGCGGCTCGACGTTGCCGCAGTAGCCATAGGCCGCGGCGATCGTCGCCATGCCGGCCGCGTGGCCCGCCTGCACGTCGCGCAGGTCGTCGCCCACGTAGACCACGCGTTTCGCCTCGATGCCGAGCGCCTGCGCCGCGTGCAGCAGCGGGGCGGGGTGAGGTTTCGAGTAGGGCGTGGTGTCGCCGCTCACGACGCAGGTTGCGCGCGTGTCGAGATGCATCAGCTTCACGAGCGGATCGGTTAGCCGCGCGACCTTGTTGGTGACAATGCCCCAGCGCACGCCGCGCGCGTCGAGATCGTCGAGCACCGCGTCGATGCCGGGGAACAGCGCCGTCTCCACCCGCAGGTTCGCTGCGTAGTTGGCGAGGAACTCTTCGCGCATGGCGGCGAACTCGCGGTCGTCGGGACCAATGCCGAATGCGCCCCCGATCAGGCCGCGCGCGCCCGCCGAGGCGAGTGGGCGCAGCTTCTCGTAGGGCGCGGGAGCCAGGCCGCGCGCGTGGCGCATCTGGTTGACCGCCGCGGCGAGGTCGGGAGCCGTGTCGGCGAGCGTGCCGTCGAAATCGAACAGCACGGCGTCGAATGCGTCGAGCGCCGCACCGGAGTTCGGTGCGGGCGTACTTTCAAGCTGGGTCTGAGTCATGTCGGAGGAAAGCGCGCGCAGCTTCAGGCGTCGCGCCGGCAGGCAATCATATAGTTGACGCTGGAGTCGCTCGACAGTGCGAAGCGGCGCGTGAGCGGGTTATAGGTGATGCCCTTGATTTCGACCGGGCGCAAGCCGGCTTCGCGCACAAAGCCCGCAAGCTCGGAGGGGCGGATGAAGCGCGCGTAATCGTGCGTGCCCTTGGGCAGCATCTGCGCGATGTACTCCGCACCGATCACGGCAAGCAGGTACGATTTCACGTTGCGGTTGAGCGTGGAGAAGAACACCCAGCCGCCCGGCTTCACGAGCGTTGCGCAGGCCTTGACCACGCTCAACGGCTCCGGTACGTGCTCGAGCATTTCCATGCAGGTGACCACGTCGAACGAAGCGGGCTCGCGCGCAGCGATCGCTTCGGCCGCGATCTCCTCGTATTCCACGGTGATGCCGCTCTCCAGGCTGTGCAGGTCCGCGACGCCCAGCGCTTCGCTGGAGAGGTCGATACCCTTGACGTTCGCGCCGAGGCCCGCCATCGATTCGGACAGAATGCCGCCGCCGCAGCCGATGTCGAGCACGCGCTTCGCAGGCAGATGCGCATGGCTGTCGATCCAGCCAAGACGAATGGGGTTCAGTTCGTGCAGCGGCTTGAATTCCGCGTTCGGGTCCCACCAGCGATGGGCAAGATCGCTGAACTTCTGCAGTTCGTGGGGGTCGGCGTTGGTCATGTCGAAGAGGCCTCTGGCGTACCAGGGTGGGTGATAAGTCAAGCCCCGAGTATATAGGCGGGGGCGTGCGGCGGCAAAATGGGTGGCGATGCCAACGCTTTCAACGCCGGGCAGTTAGACGTGCGTTCGGCGCCAGATGCGGGCAATTGCCAGCGTGATGGGAAACAAGTTGGAAATAAGCGCCGAAAGAGACGAATAAAAAAGCCCCGCCGAAGCGGGGCTTTGAGACTTGCTGTCGCAGCTCGCAGATTACTGAGCCGGTTGGGCTGCCGGTTGCTTTTGCGTACCGACAACTTCGACTTCCACGCGGCGATCCGGTGCGAGGCAGGCGATGAGCTGCTTGCGGTTCTTCTGGTTGCAGCCAGTCGTAACCGGGTTGCGCTTGCCCTTGCCTTCCGTGTAGACGCGCTCTGCAGGAACGCCCTTGCTGACGAGGTACGACTTGACAGCTTGCGCACGGCGCAGCGACAGACGGTCGTTGTAGGCAGCCGAGCCGATACGGTCGGTGTAGCCCGTTGCAACGACGACTTCGAGGTTCAGTGCTTCGATCTTGCTTGCCAGATCGTCCAGCTTTTCCTTGCCAGCCGGCTTCAGGATGGCCTTGTCGAAGTCGAACAGGGCGTCAGCCTGATACGTGATCTTCTGGCTCGTGATGGCCGGCGGCGGAGGAGCGACCGGCGGCTGCGGTGCCTGGGCGACCAGGGCGCCATCGCATTTTGCGTTGGCGGTGGCCGGCGTCCAGAAGGCATCACGCCAGCAAAGCTCGTTCGTGCCGTTCATCCACACGTATTCGCCGGTACCATTCACCCAGTTGTCATTGACGGCTTGTCGCGACGCCGGCACGGATTGTGCCTGAGCGGATGCAGCCACAACTGCGGTAGCTGCAATGAACGCGAGCTTTGAAAGTTTATTCATATTTCTCCTCTCGAAATTGAGATTACCGCAGGTTTACTGCGAGCCATATGACGAAGACTAGTCATACATTGCTCGAAGTATAACATTGGCGAGTTCAGGGACACGTCTTGTGTAGACTTCGAGCGGTGTCTAACTTTGTGCGTTGGCATTTTGCCATATCGTTCCCGTCCGACGATAAAAAAAATCCGCCCCTTTCATCGGGGCTTGC
>DATEJU010000269.1:0-4396 GCA_035277805.1 Paraburkholderia sp.
CTACGCGCCGCGCACGCTCGAGGCGCTTGCGACGCTGCGCGCCGAGCATCCGCGGGCGCGCGTGCTCGCGGGCGGCACGGACGTCGGCCTGTGGGTCACCAAGCAGCTGCGCGATCTGGGCGACGTGATCTATACCGGCCAGGTCGCCGAACTGAAGGCAATCGCGCGCGATGCGCAGACGCTCACGATCGGCGCCGCCGTCCCGCTCGAAGAGGCCTATGCGGCGCTCGCCGTCGACTATCCCGAACTCGCCGAGCTGTGGGCGCGCTTCGCCTCGCTGCCGATCCGCAACGCGGGCACGCTGGGCGGCAATGTGGCGAACGGCTCGCCCATCGGCGACTCGATGCCGGCGCTGCTCGCGCTCGACGCCGAAGTCGTCCTGCGCCGCGCCGCGCGCGTGCGCACGCTGCCGCTCGCCGCTTTCTACACCGGCTATCAGAAGAACGGGCTCGAAGCGGGCGAATTCGTCGAGGCGATCCGCGTGCCGCGTCCCGTGCCGACGCTGCGTTTTCGCACCTACAAGGTGTCGAAGCGCTACGATCAGGACATCTCGGCGGTTTGCGCGGCGTTCGCGCTCGATATCGACGAAGACGGCACGATCGCCAAGGCGCGCGTCGCCTATGGCGGCATGGCAGCGGTCCCGCAGCGCGCGGCGCACGCCGAAGCGGCGCTCACCGGCGCACGCTGGACTGAGGCCACCGCGCAGCGCGCCATGGCCGCGCTCGACGCCGACTATCAGCCGCTCTCCGACATGCGCGCGAGCGCCGCGTATCGCCAGAAGGTCGCGCGCAATCTGCTCTGGCGCTGCTGGCTCGAAACGCGCGACGAGGCGCCGCTCGCGCTGTGCGACGTGAACGCCTTCGTGTTTGCATCCGAGGCGGAAATCGTCGACGAAACCGGCGCGCAGCCCGGCGCTGCGCTTGCGGAAGACGCATCATGAACCGCCAGTCCGATCCCTTCGTCGCGCAAACCGCACATGGCGCGCACGCGGTACATGCGACGCAGGTAGCGCTCGGCGCGCCGCTGCCGCACGAATCCGCCAATCTTCACGTGAGCGGCGAGGCGCGCTACACCGACGACATCCCCGAGCTGCACGGCACGCTCCACGCAGCGCTCGGCCTCTCGCGCCACGCGCATGCGCGCATCGCCGCGCTCGATCTTGCGCGCGTGCGCGCCATGCCGGGCGTCGTCGCGGTCTTCACCGCCGCCGACATCCCCGGCGAAAATAACTGCGGGCCGGTCCTGCACGACGATCCCGTGCTCGCGCGCGACGAAGTGCAGTATCTCGGCCAGCCCGTGTTCGCCGTGATCGCAACGAGCCACGAGCTCGCGCGCCGCGCCGCCGCACTCGCTGCAAGCGACAACGTGGTGCGCTACGAGCCGCTCGAAGCGGTGCTCAGCGTCGCCGATGCGAAAGCGCGCCAGCAGTACGTCCTGCCGCCGCTGCACCTCACGCGCGGTAAGCCGGCGGCCCGCATTGCGGCGGCGCCCCATCGCATAGCAGGAACATTTGCCGTGGGCGGCCAGGAGCAGTTCTATCTCGAAGGCCAGGTCGCCTATGCGCTGCCCGAGGAACAGGACGGCATGCTCGTCTACAGCTCGACGCAGCACCCGAGCGAGATGCAGCAGCTGATCGCGCATCTGCTCGGCTGGCCCACCCATCGCGTGATGTGCGAATGCCGGCGCATGGGCGGTGGCTTCGGCGGCAAGGAATCGCAGTCGGCGCTGTTCGCGTGCGTGACCGCGCTCGCCGCGCACAAGCTGCGGTGCCCCGTGAAGCTGCGCGCCGACCGCGACGACGACTTCCTCATCACCGGCAAGCGCCACGACGCGCTCTACGAATACGAAGCCGGCTACGACGACGAAGGGCGCCTGCTCGGCGCGCGCGTGGAAATCGCGCTGCGCGCGGGCTATTCCGCCGATCTTTCGGGCGCGGTCGCCACGCGCGCGGTCTGCCATGTCGACAACGCCTACTATCTTCCGGACGTCGAAATCGTCGCGCTCTGCTGCAAGACCAACACGCAGTCGAACACGGCGTTCCGCGGCTTCGGCGGACCGCAGGGCGCGCTCGTGATGGAGGTGATGCTCGACAGCATCGCCAAGGCGCTCGGGCGCGATCCGCTCGATGTGCGCCGCGCGAACTACTACGGCATCGGTGAACGCGATATCACGCCGTATGGGCAGCGCGTCGCGGACAACGTGCTCGTGCCGCTCACCGATCAGTTGCTCGCGTCGAGCCGCTACGCCGCGCGCCGCGCCGCGCTTGCCGCGTTCAACCGCGAGAGCCCCGTGCTCAAGCGCGGCATCGCGTTCACGCCGGTCAAGTTCGGCATTTCGTTCAACGTCCCGCACCTGAACCAGGCGGGCGCGCTCGTGCACGTCTATCGCGACGGCTCCGTGCTCGTGAATCACGGCGGCACCGAAATGGGCCAGGGGCTCAACACCAAGGTCGCACAGGTAGTCGCCGGCGTATTCGGGCTGCCGCTCGCGCACGTGCGCGTGAGCGCGACCGATACGTCGAAAGTGGCCAACACGTCCGCCACCGCCGCCTCGACCGGCAGCGATCTGAACGGCAAGGCCGCCGAAGACGCGGCGCTCGCGATCCGCGCACGCCTCGCCGAACTCGCCGCCTCGGAGCACGGCGGCACGCCTGGCGACATCGTGTTCGAGAACGGCAAAGTCCACGCGCAAGGCAAGGCAATCGCCTTCGCCGACTTCGTGGAATTCGCGTATCTGAAGCGTGTGCAACTGTGGTCCGACGGCTTTTATGCGACGCCCAAGGTGCATTGGGACGCGCGAACGCTCACCGGCCATCCGTTCTATTACTTCGCGTATGGCGCGGCGGTGTCCGAGGTGGTCGTCGACACGCTCACAGGCGAATGGAAGCTCGTGCGCGCCGACCTGCTGCACGACGCGGGCCAGTCGATCAACCCGGCCATCGACATCGGCCAGGTGGAAGGCGGATTCATCCAGGGCATGGGCTGGCTCACGAGCGAAGAGCTCTGGTGGAACCGCGACGGCAAGCTGATGACGCACGCGCCGTCCACCTACAAGATTCCGGCGATCAGCGACACGCCCGCGGCGTTTCACGTTCAGCTCTACCGCAACGAGAACGCCGAGCCGACCGTGTTCCGCTCGAAGGCCGTGGGCGAGCCCCCCTTGCTGCTGCCGTTCTCGGTGTTCCTCGCGATCCGCGATGCGATCGGCGCCACCGTGCCCGAGGCCCGGGAGGCCGCGCCGCTTCTCGCCCCCGCCACGCCCGAAGCGATCCTCAATGCACTCGGGGCGTTCGAGACGCTGCGTGCGCGCACCGCTGGTGTGCCGGCCGCCGCCCCAACCGAAGTTGTCGTCAAGTAGGAGAACCGCCGGATGCAAGCCTGGCTCACCGATCTGCAGCATCTGCTCGCGCATGGCGACGCCGCCGTGCTCGTGACCGTCGCGCGCGTCGAAGGCTCGGCGCCGCGCGAAGCCGGCACGAAGATGATCGTCACGCGCGAAGCCGCGCGCCATACGATCGGCGGCGGGCACCTCGAATGGAAGGCCATCGAAACCGCGCGCCAGGTGCTGCGCGAGGGCATGCGCACGCCGCATGCGCGGCGCCTCGAGCGATTTGCGCTGGGACCGAGTCTCGGCCAGTGCTGCGGCGGCGCGGTCGTGCTTGCGTTCGAGCGCCTCGACGTATCCGACCTCGGCTGGCTCGCCACGCTCGCGCGCCGCCTCGCGGCAGGCGCATCGACCGTGCGTAGCGTATCATTCCGCTCCTCGCGGAATGGGACGCCTTCGGGCGCCGCTGCTGGGCACGTCGCGGGTCATGCTGCCGGCTTCGATCGTCACGACGCGAACGCCGACGCCACGGCCAGGGCCGATGCCGCGGCGGTCGCGACCGTCATGCTCTCCGAGCCGGAGCCGGGTGTGGAAACGCCCGACTGCCTGCTCTGGGACACGGGCGTACCAGGTCACAGCGGCGCTCAAGGCGACGGCACGGTGCTGCTCACCGAAACCATCGCGCCAAACGACTGGCCCGTCGTGCTGTTCGGTGCGGGCCACGTGGGCGCGGCGCTCGTGCGCGTGCTCGGCACGCTGCCGTGCCGCGTGCGCTGGGTCGATGAGCGCGACGCCGCGTTTCCCTCGCCGGAAGCGTTCGCGGCACTCAATGCGCCCAACGTCGCGATCGACGCCAACGACGCGCCCGACGAAGCCATCGATGCCGCCCCGCCCGGCACGAGCTTCATCGTGATGACGCACGATCATTCGCGCGACCTCGAGCTTGCCGAGCGCATCCTGCGCCGCGGCGACTTCGTGTTCTTCGGCATGATCGGCTCGCACACGAAGCGCAAGCAGTTCGAGCACCGGCTCGCCGCGCGCGGCGTCGACCCGCTGCAGATCGCGCGCATGC
>DATEJU010000270.1:0-11166 GCA_035277805.1 Paraburkholderia sp.
ACAACAGTACGCAGAACGAAGCGGCCGACACCGCCGACGCGGCACAGGAGACGCCGCTCGCCGCTGCCGCGCCTCCTTGCGCGTCGCCCGCCAGGGCCCGGCCCGCCGCCGCGCCGGCCTGAGAGCCGGCCCGGGCGAACCGCAACAGACGCGCCATCATGGTGGACGTCGTCGACACCGCCACGCGCAGCCGGATGATGTCGGGCATCCGCGGGCGCAACACGAAGCCGGAAAGGCTGGTGCGCAGCTTGTTGCATCGGCGCGGCTTCCGCTTTCGCCTCGACGTGCGCGAGCTGCCGGGGCGCCCCGACATCGTGCTGCCGCGCTATCGCGCCGTGGTGTTCGTGCACGGCTGCTTCTGGCACGGCCACCAATGCGCGCTCTTCAAGTGGCCGGCCACGCGGCCGGAGTTCTGGCGCGCCAAGATCGCCCGCAACCGCACCAACGACGCGAAGGCCCTCGCCGCGCTCGCGGCCCAGGGCTGGCGCGTGGCCGTGATCTGGGAATGCGCGCTGCGCGGCGCCGCGCAGGATCCGCAGGCCGTCGTCGAGCGGCTCGCACTCTGGCTCGAGGACAGCGCGAGCGCCTGGTTCGAGGCACGCGCCTGACTTGCGCCGTGCAAGCCGGCGCGGGTTTGGCGGCGGCACCTCGGCACCTCATGTCGGCGCGCTGTCACGCGCGTTGCAGCCTCTTCGTTGTAATCCCGCGCAGCATTTCGGCCGCTAACCGCGGGCTCGCCGCGCGCTTGCAGGCAAAGCGCCGCGCCCCGCAGTGATAAACTGGATCGACTGTCGTTAGCGCCCCCGGCAACGCACTATCCGCCCGATGGTGCCCGGCACGTCGCGCCCAACGGGTGACGCCCGCCGCATCCATTTCAGAACTGAACGAGAAGGAGGCAACCGATGGCTGATTTTCGACTCTGGTCCGACGACTTTCCGAGTAACGGCTTCATGCCGAAGGCGCAGGAGTTCGACGATCGGGCCTTCGGCGTCGATGGCGACAACGTCTCGCCCGCGCTGCAATGGGACGCGCCGCCCGCCGACACGCAAAGCTTCGCGCTCACCGTCTACGACCCCGACGCGCCCACCGGCAGCGGCTTCTGGCACTGGGTCATCGTCAACATTCCTCCGGACGTGCGCTCGCTCGCGCGCAACGCGGGCAACGCCGACGGCAGTCTGTTGCCGCAAGGCGCCGTGCAGGTGCGCAACGATTACGGCACGGTCGGCTTCGGGGGCGCCGCGCCGCCGCGTGGAGACCAGCCGCACCGCTACATCTTCCGCGTCCACGCGCTGAAGGTCGCGCAGTTGCCGGTCACGCCCGAGACCACTAACGCGGTCGCGCGCTTCATGACGCACCTGAACGAAGTCGATTCGACCACCTACGTTGGGCTCTACGAGCTGAAGTAACGGCTGCTTGCGTGCGCGGGCCGCACCGCACGACGTGTGCAACGGCGCGCCTCGCACGCACAACAACGAACGCACCCGGCGGTGCGCGGGCATGACGCGCGCCGCCCCTTTGATCGATGCCCACATCCACGCTTTCCGCCTCGCGCGCCGATCCCGCCGATCCTGTCGATTCTTCTGACGACCTCGAGACCGGACTGCCCTTTCCGCAACGCTATTACGCGATCCTCGTGGTCGCGCTCGGCATCACGCTCGCCGTGCTCGACGGCGCGATCGCCAACGTCGCGTTGCCGACCATCGCGCATCACCTGAATGCGAGCCCCGCGAGCTCGATCTGGATCGTCAACGCGTACCAGCTTTCGGTGACGATCTCGCTGCTGCCGCTCGCCTCGCTCGGCGACCGCATCGGCTATCGGCGCGTCTACTTGTGGGGCATGGCCCTCTTCACGATTGCCTCGCTCGGCTGTGCGCTCTCGACCTCGCTGCCGACGCTCGCCATCGCGCGCACGGTCCAGGGCTTCGGCGGCGCGGGCATCATGAGCGTCAACACCGCGCTCGTGCGCATGATCTATCCGCGCGCGCAGCTCGGGCGCGGCATCGCCATCAACGCGATGGTGGTGGCGATCGCCTCGGCGGTCGGCCCGACGCTCGCCTCGGGCGTACTCGCCATTGCCTCGTGGCCCTGGCTCTTCGCGATCAATGTGCCGATCGGCATCGCCGCGCTCGTGCTGGGCTTGCGCGCGCTGCCCGTCAACGAGCGGCACCCGGCTCCCTATGATCTGCTGAGCGCCGTGCTCAACGCCGTCGTGTTCGGGCTCCTGATCTTCGCCGTCGACGGTCTCGGCCACGGCGAGAGCCGCGCGTGGGTCGCGCTCGAATTCGCCGGCGCGGTCGTGATCGGCTGGTACTTCGTGCGGCGCCAGCTCACGCAGCCCGCGCCGCTCTTACCCGTCGATCTGCTCGCCAATCCGGTGTTCGCGCTGTCGATCAGCACCTCGATCTGCTCGTTCTGCGCGCAGATGCTCGCGTTCGTCGCGCTACCGTTCATGCTGCAGGATGCCTTCGGCTTTTCGCAGGTGCAGACGGGCCTGCTGATGACGCCCTGGCCGCTCGTAATCATTGGCGCGGCGCCGCTCTCGGGCGTGCTGTCCGACCGCTATCCCGCCGGCATGCTCGGCGGCGTGGGGCTCGCGCTCTTCGCGCTCGGCCTCGTCTCGCTGGCCTCGCTCGCGACGCTCCACGCGCAGCCCACCGTCGTCCAGATCGGCTGGCGCATGGCGTTGTGCAGCGCGGGATTCGGCATCTTCCAGTCGCCCAACAACCGGCAGATTCTCTCCTCCGCGCCGCGCGAGCGCAGCGGCGGCGCGAGCGGCATGCTCGGCACGGCGCGGCTCACCGGCCAGACGCTCGGCGCTGCGCTGGTCGCCTTGATCTTCGGCGTTGCGCCGCAGCATGGGCCGACCGTGGCGCTTTACGTGGCAACGGCTTTCGCGGCCCTCGCGGCAGTGGTGAGCATGCTGCGGCTCGTGCCGGGACGCGGCGCGAGCGCGCTGGGGTAGCGCGCCGGCTCCCCTGCGCAGCCCGCGCGCCAGGGCCGCGCAGTCGCTCCGCAGTCGGCTGCGCAATCGCCCCTGCACTTGGCCCGCAGTCGGCCCGCAGTCGGCCGTTAGTCAGTAACACGCACAAACATGCACTAACATGGGTTTATGGCGCCCGGCCCCCCGGCATCCGCCGATGGCGCGGCGCCGCTCTCCAGGTGAGTCAACCTTGCAAAGGGGGATTCCCATGTCACTGATCGTCGCTGGCCGGTTCACGACCTTCCCTGCCGCCGAAGCCGTTGCCGAAAAGCTGTTCGCGCGCGGTTTCGTCGAAGAAGACGTCAACCTGTTTTTCGTCAATCCGCGCGGGCAGCACGCGCGTCACATGCCGCATTCCGTGCACGTCGACGTGGCGCCGCCGCACCGCAGACGCAATATGACCATGGGCGCGGTAGCAGGCGCCGTGGTGGGCATCGTGCTGTTCGGTGCGCTGCTCATGGCATCGCTGCCGTCCACCGTGATCGCGGCGGCGGTGGGGGCGTGGATCGGCGCGTGGATCGGCGCGGGCTGGCAGCGCAGGGCCGAGCACGAGGAACGCGTGCATCACGAGACCCGCCAGTCGGGCGTGCTGCTCGCGGTGCATGTGTGCGCAGAGAATCAGGCCACGGCCGCGGAAGTCTTGCGCGAAGCCGGCGCCAACGATGTCGAGCGCGCCTCGGGCCAATGGCACGGCGGCCATTGGGCCGACTTCGACCCGACACAGGCGCCCACGCCATACGGCCAGGCGGGCGCGCAGCAGACCTGAAGGGAGCCGGCTGCGCACGCGCGCCGGTCCGCCCGGCGCGCCAAAAAAATCGGCGGTTCGAAAGCCGCCGTGTGATGCATCGTCCTTCTGATTCGTGTCTGCTTCGTCCATCGATCTGGCGCGGCGACGTGCTTCCCCTGCACCGCAACGCGTACCGCCATGCCGGCCTCGAATGGGCACTCAAGCGCGGCCGCGAGCCGCGCTCGAATCACCTCGCTCGCGCGCGGCTCATGCTCAACTTGCCTTGCTCGCCGTAACCGTAGCCGCCTTCACGGGCGCCGCGCTGCGCGCCTTGGCGGTGACCGAAGCCGCCGTCGCCACGCTGCGCAAGTCGGCAAGGAAGGTGTCGCGCCACACCGACAGATTGTGCTCGCGCAGCGAAGCCATCATGTCCTCGTAACGCGACTGGCGCTCCGCGTGCGGCATCGAGAGCGCGCGCTCGAGCGCCTCGGCGGTCTGGTTCAGATCGTAAGGATTCACGACGAGCGCGCCCGGCAACTGCTCGGCGGCGCCTGCGAACTGCGAGAGCACCAGCACGCCCGGATCTTCGGGGTTCTGCGATGCGACGTACTCCTTCGCAACCAGGTTCATGCCGTCGCGCAGCGGCGCCACGTAGCCCACCTGCGCCTGACGGAACAGCGCCATCAGCAGCTCGCGCTCGTACTTGCGGTTCAGGTACTGGATCGGCGTCCAGTCGAGCTGCGCGAAGCGGCCGTTGATACGTCCAGCCTCGCCTTCGAGGTTGCGGCGGATCGTTTGATAGGTCTGCACGTCGGAGCGTGTCGGCGGCGCGATTTGCAGCAGCGAGACACGGCCATGCCAGCCCGGCCCGTTCTGCAGCATGCGCTCGAACGCCTGAAAGCGCTCGGCGAGACCCTTCGAATAGTCGAGCCGGTCGACGCTCATGATGAGCTTGCGGCCGCGCATGGCGTCGCGCAGGCTGCGCACCGGCTTGCGGTCCGTGAACTGGGTGGCGGACTTCGCGATCGCATCGGGATAGATGCCGATCGGGTACGCACCCACCTTCAGGAAGCGCTCCCACGCGTGGACCATGCCGTCCTCGCTCGAGGTGCCGTGGCCGCCGCGCTCGATGTAGTCGAGGAACGCCTGGCGGTCGGCGTCGGTCTGGAAGCCGACCACGTCGTAGTCGCACATGAAGCGCATCAGCTCCTGGTGCGGCGGCACCGAGCGCATCACTTCCGGCACCGGCAAGGGAATATGCAGGAAAAAGCCGATCGGGTTCTTCACGCCGAGCTCGCGCAGGCTGCGCGCGAACGGAATCAGGTGGTAGTCGTGCACCCAGATGATGTCGTCGGGCTGGAGCAGCGGCTGCAACTGGCGCGCGAGCGTCGCGTTCACCCGCAGATAGCCGCTGTATTCCTGGCGCTCGTAGCGCGCGAGGTCGTTGCGATAGTGGAATGTCGGCCAGAGCGTCGTATTCGAGAAACCTTTGTAGTACTGGTCGTAGTCGCGCCGGGTGAGCCCCACCGTCGCGTATGTGACGCTGCCCTGCTGCTCGATGACCGGGGCCGCCTGCTCCGTCACGGTCTCGCCGCTCCAGCCGAACCAGACACCTCCGGTTTCCTTCAGCGCGTCGAGTACGCCGACCGCCAGCCCTCCTGCGGCGGGGCGTCCTTCCTGAGTCGGTGCAACGCGATTCGATACCACGATCAGTCTGCCCATTACGGGTATACCTCCTGTTTCGTTGGGTCCGGGGGACGGTGCATCGACACTTGATGCAAGAGTCGTGCCTCCTTTGAACCCGAGCGATATCGGCTCGCGCGGCAGGCGCGAGCAGCATCCACGCGACGGCCCGGCTTGAACCGGTTCCATCGCGCGCTCAAATAGCAGTAGTAGCAGTAGTCAGTACGGCTTCCGGCGATGTGGCGTGTGGCGCTGCGCCCGCCGCGCGGGTGTCTGGCGAATCAGGCGTCCTGTTCAGACCCCAGATCGCGCTGGTAGTCGAGACCCTCCGCACGCGCGCCGCCCTGGTTGTGTTCGCCATCGGGCGGCACACCCGGCGCCGGACGGTTCTGTCCAGCGGGGTCCGGCGTATAGCCGGAAGCCAGATTGGCGGCGTCGCCGCCCTTGTGCCCGGCGTCGCGCGGGCCGCGCTTGCCCGTGTAACGGGCGGAGCGGCGCATTGCGGGATGTCTCATATGGATGCCTCCTGCGGCCAAAGCCGCGAACCGGCGGCAAGGCGGCGGTGTGCTTATAGTCTAGGGGCCGTCTTGTGAAAATGCCGGTAAAAATGGTGAAGCGGTTGTAACTCGTACATAAAAAGCACGAGCGTCATCGATCTCGTTCAGGCGGGCCATCGGAGCGCGGCGCTTCGCCGGGATCGGGCGGCGGATCGCCAATGGGCGGCGTGTCCGGCTCACCGGGTTCATTGGGCGGCTCGTCGGGCTGCGGCGTATGCGCAAGCCAGGGCGGTGTGCGCAGAGAGACGGCTGGATCGGGGTATCGGTAGTTCAGCATCTGTTGCTCCTCGGGTGGTTCTACAGAGCAAGTCACAAACGACGTACCAGCGACGTACCAGCGACGTACCAGCGGACGTACCAGCGCACCTTCCGGCGGCCACCCCGGCGGAGCGCAAAAACGCGCGCGCCGCAAGGATGGGCGCCCGCGATCCGTACGGGCGCTCAGGCGCTGCCAGCCACGCGCGCGGGCGCCTCGCCCTTGCCGCTCTCGTTGCCGTACTCGACGAGCCGGTTGTAGAGCGTCTTCAGGCTGATGCCGAGAATCTCCGCTGCACGCGTCTTCACGCCGCCGCATTGCTCGAGCGTCGCGAAGATCAGCTGACGGTCGGCGTCGGCGAGCGAGGTGCCGAACGGAATCGTCACCGCCGTGCCCGCCACGGGCCTGGAAATCGAGATCTGCAGCGGCACCGCGGCCGTGAGATCGCTTTCGGCGCCGGCCATGATGTGCGCGCGCTGCACGTAGTTTTTCAGCTCGCGCACGTTGCCCGGCCACGGATAGCCGGCCAGCATCTCGCGCGCGGCTGCGGGGAACTGCTTCTTCGTGCCGTGCCGCTCGTTGAGCTCGTCGAGAAATGCCTGGGCGAGCAGCTCCACGTCCTTGCCGCGCTCGCGCAGCGGCGGCAGGCTGATCGGGAACACGTTGAGCCGGTGATAGAGGTCCAGGCGCAGCTTGCCTTCCTCGACGGCCTGCTCCGGATCGCGGTTGGTCGCCGCGATCAGCCGCACATCGGTCTCGATCTCCTTGGTCGTACCCACGCGCATGAACATGCCGGTCTCCAGCACGCGCAGCAGCTTCACCTGGAGCTCGATCGGCATTTCGGTGATTTCGTCGAGGAACAGCGTGCCGCCGTTCGCGCGCTCGAAATAACCCTTGTGCTGACGGTCCGCGCCGGTGAACGAGCCGCGCTCGTGGCCGAACATTTCCGACTCGATCAGGTTTGGCGAGATCGCGCCGCAATTCACGGCGAGGAATTCGTGCTTGCGGCGCAGGCTCAGCTGATGGATGGTCTGGGCGGCCACTTCCTTGCCCGTACCGGACTCGCCCACGAGCATCACGGACGCAGGCGTGGGCGCGACGCGGCTGATCTGGTCGTAGACCTCCTGCATCGCCGGCGAGTTGCCCATCATGAGGCCGAAGCGCCCCATGCGGCGCAGCTCGCCGCGCAACGTGCCGATTTCGGCCTTGAGGTCGCCGGCGCGCGGCAGGCGATTCAGAATCGCCTTCACGCGCTGCAGGTTGATCGGCTTGACCAGATAGTCGATGGCGCCGGATTTGAGCGCATCGACGGCCGTCTCCACGCTCGCGTGGCCGGTGATGACGACGAGCTCCACGCCCGAGCGCGGGTCGAGGTCCTGAAAGAGATCCGTGCCGCTGCCGTCGGGCAGCTTCAGGTCGGTGAAGACGACGTCCGGCATCTGCCGGATCAGCTGGATGCGCGCCTCGCGCAGATCGCCTGCCTGCGCTGTCGTGAGCCCGTCCTCGGCGACCACGGCGGCTAGTGCTTCGCGGGTTTGCGCGTCGTCATCGACAATCAATACATGTGGCATCGCGTCTCGTCAGCCCTGAAAGATGAGTGGCTCCCATGCGCAACAGACACGGCGCCGCGGCATGCGCGGACCGCCAGGCAACGTGAGCCGGCGCCGCAGACTTGGCGGCGCATCCTGTCGCGCTGCAGGGGAGTACGAAACGGTCGGGGGTGCTCAAGACGGCGAATGAGCGGCTTTAGCTATACAAACGCAACAATACCGCAGCCAGCACGCAACCCGAACCTCGATTGTTGTGGATATGACTATTATAGACTCAATCGAGATAGGCTTGCGCGCGTTTCTCGGTGCGCAGCAGCATAGCCCGGGCGGCGCTGCAGAGCGCGCAACGCCACCCGACGCGGTTACGCCGCTCGCTTGCGCCCAGTCGCGCGCGCTGCGCTCGGGATTTTCTGGCGCGGGGTGGTGCCCGTTCCGAACGCACGCGTCATCGCTCCGTCGCGCGGCTTCAGTGCCGCGTGGCCGGATCGCTGCTCCCGTGCGGAAACGGCCACGCGCCGTTCGAGTCGTCGCCCGGCAGGCCGTTGGCCGGTTCACGCGCCGCCTTGCTCACCGTGCGCGCAGCGTTCATCGTATCGGCCATGCCCGTCCCGCTGTCGGCGGCCACCTCGACCGGCATGCCGGCGCCGTTCTCAACCAGTGCGCCGCCCTCGCCTTCCCAGCGGCTCAGATCGCGGTAGAAGCTCTGCCGCTGCATGCGATGCCGTTGTGACCAGCGCCAGGCCAGCATGCCTGCCGTCGCGCCAAGCGCGCCCACCGCAAACAGGGTTCCGATCAGTCCAGGCTTGTTTCTCGCCATATCGCACTCTCCCAATTTTGTCGCCAGCGAGGCGGTTCGAGCAGGCGGCGCAAGCCGCGGCCCGGCGTGCGGGATGCCCGCCTGCTATAGCGTAGACGCCCCGCGCAGGCCGGAGTTGCGTAGCACGAGACATGCCAACGAGACATGCCATACAGAGGCGTCGCGCAGCCGCGCATGTCCACCAACGGCGCGCCGGCACGCGCCCAATGTGGCCACGTCCATTGCCCTGCCATGCGCCGCAGTGGTTAAATGTTTACGAGATGGAGATTCTGAGGCCGTCGGCGCGGCATGTCCGCGCTAGTCCTGGACGGCCTGTCAGAGGAGCCGGCACGACCGCTTGCGGCACTGGCACGGCCGGCCGGTCTGCCGGTTCCAATTCCGGGCCTTGCCCACGCGCGGCGCCTGTGCGACAGGCGCCGCGAGCGCTTTCCGGCTTCTGGCCACACACCCCAATTTGCAGGACGAATACGCTATGGCGTCAATCGAGCCGGGCTCGCCCGCCGCCGAACGAGACGATGAGCGCGCCGAACGGCGCAATGAGAAAGGCAACGAAACGCGCCGGAGCGAACCACCCGGCCCGCGCGTCGCAGGCTTGCAGTCGTACGGTTTGCTGTACGGCTCGTCGGCGATCATGCAAGAGCTCTACGGACAGATCGATCGCGTGGCGATCACCGACGCCACCGCGCTGATCGTCGGCGAATCGGGCACCGGCAAGGAGCTCGTGGCGCGCACGATCCACGCGCAGAGCACACGCCACGACGGTCCGTTCATCGCCGTGAACTGCGGCGCGATTCCCGACGAGCTGATCGAAGCCGAGCTCTACGGCCACGAGAAAGGCAGCTTCACGGGCGCCGTGCAGGCGCGTGACGGCCACTTCGAGCATGCGCGCGGCGGCACGCTCTTCCTCGACGAAGTCACCGAGATGTCGCTGCTGCATCAAGTCAAGCTGCTGCGCGCGCTCGAAACCGGCGAGTACTACCCCGTCGGCAGCAACGTGGCGATACAAGGCGACGTGCGCATCATCGCGGCCACCAATCGCGATCCCGTGGCGGCCGTGAAGGAAAACGCGTTGCGCGAGGACCTGATGTATCGCCTCGCCGTGTTTCCGCTGCGCGCTCCCCCGCTGCGCGAACGCGAGCGCGATCGAGAGTTGCTCGCCCAGCTCTTTCTCACCGAACTCAATGATGAAAGCGGCACGCAGAAGGTCTTCAGCAAGCGCGCGCTCGAGACCGTGCGCAACTGGTCGTGGCCCGGCAACGTGCGGGAGCTCAAGAACGCCGTATACCGCGCGTTCATCCTCGCGGAGAAGACGGTCGAGATCGCCCATCCGCAACTCGTGCCGCGCGTGAAGAAGCCTGTCACGCAGGGCGACGCGATGAGCGTGTGGATCGGCACGCCACTCGCCGATGCGCAAAAGCAGATCATCCTCGGCACGCTCAAGTATTGCGGCGGCGACAAGCGGCTCGCGGCGCGCACGCTCGGCGTGAGCCTGAAGACGCTCTACAACCGGCTCGGCAGCTACGGCGCCGAGGACGGCGATACCAGCGCGCCCGACGAAGGCGAGAGCGACGCCGACGCGCGCGGCGCAGGCTGAGGACGCGCCGGCACGGATGTGCCAGCCCCAACGTGCCAGCCCAAAAGACACAAAAAGGTGGAGCCCGCAAGCACGTAAGCGCAAGCGACGCACGACGTTTTTCAATTTTTTGCACTTTCCCTATCCCTTTTGTATGGGCCATCCTGCACAATCCGCAGCACCAAAACGTGCTGGAGGCCCGCGCAGGGCGGCTTCCAGTCGCAAGCGGCAGGGAAATAACATGCAAGAACGAAGTGCTCTGGCGTGCAATGCGCCAACGCCGGCTCCGCGAATCGCGCCTTCGTCCATTGGGGCGCTGTCCCGACCTCACGCTACACGTCCACGCTGGCGGCGCACTGCATCGCTCACGCTGCTCGCCGCCGTGGCGAGCCTCGCCTGCTCCGCGTGCAGCTCGCTCTACTCCGAGGGCGCGCAGACGGGCGCCGGCATCGCGGGCGCGGCAGTCGCCTCGAAGGTGACGAGCAACGCGGCGGTCGCCACCGGCATCGGCCTGGGCGCCGTGGCCGCCGCGAAAGCCGGCGTGCAGTATTCGGAGCGCGTGGTCCACCGCAACACCCAGGACAGCATCGCGAAGGCCGCCGGTCCGCTCGACGTGGGCGGCGTGGCGCCCTGGTCCATCACGCATTCGTTTCCCATCGAAGAAGACGCTCATGGCCGCGTCACCGTGAGCCGCACGATCAGCAGCGGCGCGCTCGACTGCAAGGAAATCGTGTTCTCCGTCGATCAGGACGCGACCAAGGACGCGCCGGCCTCCAGCGCGTTCTACGTGGCATCGGTGTGCCGCGACGGCGATGCGTGGAAGTGGGCGTCGGCGGAACCGGCGACCGACCGCTGGGGCGCGCTGCAATGAGCGGCGCGAACGAATTCGCAGCGCACGATACGCCCAATACGCCTGACGCGCTCGAGGAACGCGAAGCGCTCGCGCGGCCCACGGCGCACTCGCGCGGCGCGCGCTTGCACGCCGTACCGCGTCGCGCGGCCGTGCGCGTCGTTGCGCTCGCG
>DATEJU010000271.1:0-5833 GCA_035277805.1 Paraburkholderia sp.
GGGAATCTTTCCATTGCATCAGGTCGGAAACGGCGACGGCGCGCAGACCGCTATCGGTCGGCGTGACGGTGCCCGTGTGATAAGCGATGTAGCGATCCAGCCAGATCATCAGATGCTGGTCGTCGCCTTGATCGAAGAACAACAGGTCGCCCGGCAGCGCCTGATTGACGTCGCGCGAAACGAAGCGGCTGTTGCGTTGAATGAGCGCGATGGCGGAGGCGTAGGCGCCCACGCTGCCGTCGATGCGCGTCCAGCGGTTCGCGAGCGAGCGCTGCTGTGGGCTCAGTTGCAGTTCGGGCGGCAGTCGGCTCGCGTCGCCGGCGCCGTTCATGCCGTTGGCCTTGAGCCAACGCGAGTCATGCTCGCGCAACGCCTCCATGGCCGCAAAGCGCACGAGGCCGGCGCAGTCGCGCTGGGTCCAGCGCGGCGTGGGGCCGCGGCGCATCTGCTGATCGACGATGCGCACGAACCACGCGCGAAATATCGTCGATTGCTCGGGTGTGAGCGCGTCGGGGTCGGGTGCGGGCTGTGTCGGCATGAGCGCGCGCGCCGGGCCCGCAAGCGCCATGCCGAGCGCGGCCGCGCCAGCCGCCGCGCAACGATGGAGAAACCGGCGGCGCATGGTCAGTCGCCGCTCGTGACGGGCTGGGCCGGCCGGTCTTCGGCGCTCGGCGCAGAGTCTGCGCCGGCGTCGTCGTGAGTGCTGTTGCCGGCGCCGCTGTCCGTGCCTTTCGGACCGGCGCCCAATGGATGCCCCGCTGCCGCGTCTCCGCGCGGCCCCACGCTCGCGCGCGGCTCGGCATGCCACTGCACCGGCACCCAGCCCGCCGACGAAGGCAGCGAGTCCGGCAGGCTCAACGCCAGCGGCGGATAGTTCGCCACCGCGTGCAGCTTCGGCAGCAGATGCGTGCGCGCGGCATTGCGGAAGATCGCTTCCTGATCGGCCGGCAGCACACGACCCGCCTCGCGCTCCACCAGCGCCGCCGCAGTTGACGGCACGACCGACACCACCGTGGTCGACAGGCGCTGCGGCGGGAGCGTGTCGGCGACGGCCGGATAGCGCTTGTCCAGCACGGCGAGCGTGTCGTCCACGAGGCGCGCGTCGGGCGAGAACACCACATAGCCATGGGCGAGCGCGAGCGTCACCGGAAAATAGCGCGGCGCGGAAAGCTCGGCCGCGTAGGGCGAGCCCGCACTCTGCGCCGTGCCCGAGCGCGCGCTCACCGCACGTGTCCAGAGCGTGACGCCAGCGGACGGCTCCTTCGTCTGCACGGGCAGGCGGCGATAGCCGGCCTCGTTGCCCGCCTTCGCTTCATACGCGCCGATGGCGTCGCCAAAGACGCTCGCAAGCGCGCCCTTGACCGCGGCCAGTTGCGCCGGATCCTGCGCCGCTTCGGGCTTGAGGCGCGCAACAAATACGGGCGCCGCGAGCGCCGATTTCGCATACCAGCACACTCCGGCGGGCCCGGCGAGATGCTCGCGCAAGACCTTCGATGCGGCTTGCTCGCCCTCGCCCAGTTTGTCGAGCAGATCGGCCGCGTCGTTCCAGTCGACCGGCAGGCTCGCGCATGCCGCTGCGTTCGCGGGCAACGCGCGCCACAGATCGGCGTTATCCCAGTGCTGTGGCAGATGGGCGGGATCGATCAGCGCAGCCGTGCTCCATGCGCCGCTCGCGTCCGCATCGTTCTTGCCCGACGCTGCAAAATCGAAACGCAGCGCATTGACGCCCGAGAAAAAGGCCTGATATCCGAACGAAAGATAATTGACCGACACGATCAGCCGATGGCCGTTCACATCGGCTGAAGGGTTCTCGAGGCGATACGCGCGCAGGGCATCGTCGCCGCCGTCGTCGAGCATTTTCGCAAGCGCCTTGGCGCGCTCGCCAATCGTCTTGCCGTCGGCGTCGAGCAAAATGCCGGGCTCCGACATGATGATGAGCCGCTCGCCTTTCGCGGCGAACAGCAGCGTATGGCCGACCGCGAGCTTGAGCGCGTAGACCGGCACGTCGCCGGAAAGCGTGGCCGCCTGGCTCAACTGGCTATCGTCGGCCGCCACGTTGCCAACAGCCTGCATCAGCTTCGCGAGGCCATTGCGGCGCATCGTCATCACCCAATAGCCGAGGCGGCCATCGGGAGAGCGCCACAGCAGCACGCGTGAAGGTTCGTCGAATACGCGCTTGATGAGTTCGTCACGCCAGTCGAGATCGTGCTCGAATGCGAGTCGTCGTACGGCGCCTTCTGCGGAAAGACGTGTGGAACTGGATTCGTAATAATCGACGAAATCGCGTGTGAGCAGTGTGCGCAGCAAAGGTACGCGAATCATGTCGCGCGGCAAACGCGAAAGGGCCGCGCTGTCGATAATTGCGTCGGGATAGCGAATATCGAAAGCGACTTCATGAGATCGAAACGCCGATCTCCCCCCGAATGGACGCCAAATCGCCTGAATGGCGATCAGCGCGACGATTAGAACCGCAACGATTAGCGCGGCCTTTTTGCGCGTGAACTTCATCGAATCCATCGCCCTGAATTGGAATATTGGTCTTCTTTCGCGCCACCGCACCTATTAAAAGAGCGTACGGCCGCTTGTTTACCGCGCGCTGGCGCTTTTTCTGCGAACGGCTATTTCCAGTTGGCAGGAATACTACCTTAAAAGCCATTTAAACGGCGTGAATGATTCTGGTCGTGCGAAATATTCGCATTTTTTGACACTTCACCGTTATGCAAATTGCGTAACGCATTTTCGATTGGGCGGATTACGGCTCCGAATTGAGCCAATGTGCACGCCATGTCACAACGCACGAATTTGCCGTTTGCCCATCGAGCATGCGTGCACAATGCGCCACCGCCAGGCGTGAAGCCGCCTTGTGCACGTCCCTTGGCCCGTTGTTGCTACATCACGTCCACGATCTGGTGGATGTTGTCAATCAATCTGCCTGACAAGCACGCGTACGGACCTCCATCTTGACCATGTTGCTTGATAATTTATATTTTGTCTAACAACAATTCCTGTCCATATTCCGGCTCGGCCCGCTCGGCAAGGCGCTGTGGCGTCTTCGCTCGAACGGTGCATGGCGACGCCGCGCAGCAGGCAGGAAGAACGACAAGTTCGTCAGTGAGACAAAACAGGAGGCGTCATCCATGACAAAGCAGAAGAGCGACTACCGCTTCACCCCCGCACACGCCGCAGGCGCACCAACCTCGAGTGCCCGCCGCAATTTCATGGCCTTCGCTGGCGCTACTGCGGGAGCCACGTTGCTAAGTGCCTTGCCCGGATGCGGGGGCGGTAGTGGCAGCAGCTCCGGCACATCAGCGGCCGCATCCGGCGGAACGACGCCGGTTTCGGTCGACCTGATCTGGGGCACGACGGGCGCGGCGCAGCAGATCATTGACGCGCCACAGCACATCACGCCTTCGATGTTTCCTTCTGTCGATTACGTCGTGATGTCCTACGGTGCACAGCCGCTCAGTTCGCAAGTAGTGGCCGCGGCGACATGGAATCCGGCCATTCCTTGCTGGGCCAGACGGCCTCACCCACGAGCCCGGGTACCGACCAGATGGTTTCCTCGGCGCTTACCGGCACGCAATACGACTCGCGCAAAGCGTTCAACAATGCGATCGTCGCCGCCAACGCGGCGGGCGCGTGGTCGTGCCCGCGGGAAACTGGTGTTGCGGCGGGCCCATCGTACTGCTTGGCAATGTCAATTTTCAATTTGAGCGCGAACCGTACGATCTATTTCAGCCCGAACCCCGCCGACTACGCATTGGACGGCCCGCATGCGACCGCCAACGGCAATCTCTACTGGACGCGATGGCAAGCCAACGACTGCCTCAATTTCGGCTCCCCAATCTATGCGTACCAACAGCAGAACATCGGCCTGACCGGCGAGGGCGACACTTCGATTCTCAACGGTCAAGCCATGACGCCTTCACAGGCCAACGGCACTACGCCTTCCTTCTGCTGGTAGACGTTCAAGGGCACGAATGGCGCGTATGGTTGTGCGAACTCGTCCACGCCGTCCCAGGCTTATGTGAATCCGAATAACGCGAATCTCACCATGCTCAACAGTGCGGCGATGACAAACCCCTATGCCGCCACGCTGCTGCCGCTGCTCGATGCGGGCACGTCGTTGGCACAGGACCAGAATTATCTGCCCGCATTGGCCGAACTGGGCGTGGCAGTCGAACAACGCATCTTCGGCAATGGCCACTATCTGCGGCCCTGCATGGTGGAGTTCATCGGCTGTACCAACGTGCTGATGCAGAACTATCACACGCAGAGCACGCCGTTCTGGCAGCATCATCCAACCGACTGCAAAAACGTCGTGATTCAGGGTGTATTCGCGGACAGCATTGGCCCGAACAACGACGGCTTCGATCCCGATTCTTGCAATTATGTGCTCGCCGATAACGTCACGTTCAATACTGGCGACGACTGCATTGCGATCAAGTCCGGCAAGGCACTCGATATCGAGTATGGCCCCGCGCAGAACCATGTGATCCAGAACTGCACGACGAACAGCGGCCACGGCGGTCTTACACTCGGCAGCGGGATGAGTGCAGGAGTCCGGAATATCTACGCACGCAATCTAAATATGCTCAACGAAAACTGGGCAGCCACTCCGTTGAACATCGCCATCCGCATCAAGACAAACATGAATCGCGGCGGAGCGGTGCAGGACACCTGGATCGATGGCCTCACGCTGCCGAACGGCGTGACGCTTGTCGGCAAGGAGTACGGCGCGAGCAACATGATCGCGGGGAGTTCGATCACGGCATCGGTTCCCGTGGGCACGACGAGTGCATCGGGCTCGAATCCGGCGGCATCGCAGGGCGACCTCATCACCTTCGACTGCGACTACAGCCCTGCTGGCGACGCGGTGCGTATCAGTCCGCCCGTCGTGAAGAACATCAATATTTCCAACGTCACGGCCAGCAATGTGACGTCCGGCGGTGCTACGGTGTCGTGCTTCCAGGCGATCGTCGCTCAGGACCGGTCGCCGCGGACTATAACGGACCCGCGCCCACGCCAACAGTGCGGCCTGTCAGCGGCGTGACGATCTCGAACTGCAATCTCGGCACACCGGTTTGCACCGGCACGGCTTCGGCAACAAATCCTGGGCCGATTTACGTCAACAACGTGAACGCCATCACACTCAGCAACGTTGTGATTGGTGGAACGACGTACAACACATCGCTCGTCGGATAGCACGCGAATGACGCCCGCATCTGCGCCGGGCGCTTCGTAGCAGGTACATACGCCTCCCGCGCAGGCCCGCGGCTGAGCCGCGCAGTCAGTCGGCCTCGCGCACAGGCAGTATCTGCACGCTGACCGTGCGGTTATTCCAGAACATGTTGTGCACGCGTGGCTGCAAGACGCGCAAGACTTCACCGGAAACGTTGGCGTAGTGCAGCAGCGCAGCGGGACGCGAGCCCGCACCTGCTATGCGCTGAATGTTGTCGTACGACGGGAATCCATACTTCTGCAAAAAAGCATTGATCTCCTCGTCGGAAACACTTTCCTCGACGTTTCCAAACAGCAACTCGGCCATGGCGCACCCGACTTCTACGTTGAGATTCGGTGTTCGGGTTAGGCGTTCAAGCGCTCATGATAGTGTGCAGTGCAATATGGCGTCGCCAAATGGG
This sequence comes from Paraburkholderia sp., assembly GCA_035277805.1. GTDB lineage: Bacteria > Pseudomonadota > Gammaproteobacteria > Burkholderiales > Burkholderiaceae > Paraburkholderia. The sequence goes on from DATEJU010000271.1 coordinate 5,643, forward strand.
CCATGTGCGATTTTGCACGTTTTCGGCCACGTAAACGCCAGAACCCCGGCGCTCTTTCGGAGCCACCGGGGTTCTGGACTGTACAGCATGAGGAGCCTGACGATTACCTACTTTCACACGGGCAATCCGCACTATCATCGGCGTGGAGCTGTTTCACGGTCCTGTTCGGGATGGGAAGGGGTGGGACCAGC
>DATEJU010000272.1:0-6954 GCA_035277805.1 Paraburkholderia sp.
CCGGGCTTTGCGCGCATTACGTAGCTGCGCCTGGGCGTGATCAGTTTGAAGGTGGGATTCGACTGGCCGCCTGCGAACTGCTCGAGCGTGAGCGGGCCTTCGAAACCGTCGACATGCGCGGCAAGCCATGTGGCGAGCGCCTCGCTGTCAAAGCGCTGACGCTCGGCGACGGGGCGCGTGCCTTCGAACGCCGAAAAATCAGTCGAGCGATCGGCGTTCGTTTTGTCTCCATCCGGGGTGGCTTGCGCCATGTTCGTCTCCCTCCTCGTATATGCGTTATGTGAGCTAGCGCGTTGGGCGATAGCGCAGATATTGCGCGTACAGCATCTCCATCGTCGTGTTGCGCACGTCTTTGTGCAGCGGCGAGGGCGGCGCGTAGTTGAACATGCGCACGACCCAGTCGTGGGGCGCTACGCCCACATCGAGCGCATTGATGCAACCCGTGGTTTGTGCGAGATGGCCGAAAAACGCGCGGTTTCCCGCGGCGATCGCATGTGAGAGGATCGCGCGGTTCACGCCGCCGTGCAGAACCAGCAGTGCGATTTCCCATGACGTGTCGGCGCGCAGCGCGGCGAGCGCGGGCAGCACCCGGTCGAGCAGTTCGCCGATGGTTTCGCCGCCGAGAAAGCGCATCTCTTCGGGTACGACGCCGTCGAAGATGCGCAGGAATGCGTCCTCGATCTGCTCGGGCGGAATCGATCCTGGACGGCCCCCGCGAATTTCCTCCCACGCGGGTTGCACTTCGAACTCGATGCTCTGGCCGGTGGCGGCGAGCACACGCTCTGCGGTCTCGACCGTGCGCCGCAGGCCGCTCACGATCACGCGGTCAAAGCGCACGCCTTGCTGCGCGAATGCCTCGCCCGCGGCCGTGGCCTGGGCCCGGCCGTGCTCGTTGAGCGGCACGGTTTCGGGATCGATGGTGCGCCCCGAGTCGTCGAAATAGGTGACGTCGCCATGGCGCATCAGATAGATGCGCCGGCGCGAGGGCAGCTTGAATTCGCTCATCGCTTGTAGGCCGGTTGGCGCTTTTCGAGGAACGCGGTGATGCCTTCGAGGCCGTCACTGTGATGCAGCGAAGTCACGAAGCTGTCGCGCTCGGCGGCGAGCTGGTCGTCGAGCGACTGCGTGCCCGCTGCGTTCGTCAGCCCCTTGATGCGTGCGACCGAGTTCGGCGCGATCTTCGCGAGATCGTCGGCCCAGGCGAGCGCCGCATCGAGCGCCGCCTGCGGTTTGGCGACGCGATTCACGACGCCAAGGTCTGCAAGGCGCGGCGCGCCGATCGGCTTGCCTTCGACCATCAACTCGAAAGCGAGCGCACGCGGCAGCGAGCGCGCAAGGAACCACGAGCCGCCGCCATCGGGCGTGAGTCCCACGCGCGAGTAGGCCATCACGAATTTCGCGTCCTCGGCGGCCACCAGCAGGTCGGCGGCGAGCGCGAGCGAAAATCCCGCGCCCGCGGCGGCGCCTTCGACGGCCGCGATCACGAGCTTGCTCGACTGGCGCATCGCCGTGACCCATTGCGCGAGCATCTCGATGCTGGCGGCTTGCACCGAAGGATCCTTGGCGCGGTTTTCGAGCAGGCGGTTCAGGTTGCCGCCCGCGCAGAAGAAGTTGTCGGCGCCCGTGAGGACGATCGCGCGCAGCGAGTTGTCGCGCTCGGCGGCGTCGAACGCCTCGATTGCGGCAGCGTACATGTCGGGGTGCAGCGCGTTGCGTGCGCCGGGGTTCGACAGCGTCAGCACGAGCGTCGATTCGTGGTCTTGCGGGCGGGTGCTGCGGAGTTCGGCGCTCATTGCGGTGCCTCGTTTGTTGCGTTGATGTCTGCTGCGTTGGGTTGCACGAGGGAAAGGCCGAGCTGCGCGCGGCGCGCGAGCCACGGCGACGGGCGATAGCGCGGGTCGCCGAGCACGGCGTGGATGTTGCGCAGGATCGTGAGGATCGTGCGTGCGCCGAGCGCGTCGCCTAGCGCGAGCGGGCCATGCGGGTAGCCTAAGCCGAGCGTCACGGCCAGGTCGATGTCGCGCGGCGAGGCGATCTGCCTCTGCGCGATGTCGCAGCCGATGTTCACGATCGTCGCGACGATGCGCTGTGCGACGAAGCCCGTGGAATCGCGGATCACCGTGACGGGCACGCCGTCGGCGGCGAAGAGCGCGTGGCCCGCGTCGCGTGCGGCGCGCGTGGTGGCGGGCGTCGTCATCAGCGTGCGGCGCTTTGCGCCTGCGAGCGGGAACAGCGTGTCGATGGCGACGACCCGGCTCGCGTCGAGTTGCTCTTCGAGCGCGGCAGTCGTGGCGTCCAGACCTAGCGGTGCGACCACGATCAGCGAGTCGGCACCGGGCGCGTTGCCTTCGTCGATGGCGACGCCCGCTTGCGCGGCAAGCGCGAGCACAGCCTCGCGCGCCGCGGCGTTGCGGCGGCTCACCCAGACGCACAGGGGCAGCGTCGCGGGCGCGGCGGGTTCATCCGGCACTTGCTGCTTGCCATCGACGTATCGATAGAAGCCTTCACCCGCCTTGCGGCCGACGAGCCCGCCCGCGAGGCGTACGCTGGTGATGGGCGAGGGCGTGAAGCGCGGCTCCTCGTAGAACTGGTGATAGATCGATTCCATCACGGGATGCGAGACGTCGAGCGCGGTCAGGTCGAGCAACTCGAACGGGCCGAGGCGAAAGCCCGCCTGCTCGCGCATGATGCGGTCGATGTCGACGAAGCTCGCCACGCCTTCTCCGGCCACGCGCAGGCCTTCGGTGTTCATGCCGCGGCCCGCGTGATTGACGATGAAGCCCGGCATGTCCGTTGCGCGGACGGGCGTGTGGCCCATGCGGCACGCGAGCGCCATGAGCGCGTCGCCGGCGGCGGGGTCGCTGCGCAGGCCGTCGATGACCTCGACGACCTTCATCAGCGGCACGGGATTGAAGAAGTGGTAGCCCGCGACGCGCGAAGGGTCGGTGCAGGCGGCGGCGATGGCCGTGATCGACAGCGACGACGTGTTCGACGCGAGCACGCACCTGCCGCTCACCACGGTTTCGAGTTCGCGAAACAGGACGCGCTTGGCGTCCAGGTTCTCGACGATCGCTTCGATCACGAGATCGCAGCCCGCGAGGCCATCGATCGTATTCACGCCCGTGACGCGTTCGAGCGCGGCTTTGGCGTCGGTCTCGTCGATCTTGCCTTTTGCGGCGAGCTTCGCGAAGGTGTCGGCGAGGTACGTGCTTGCGGCCGCGACCGCCTGCGCATTGGTATCGAAGAGGCGGACCGCGAGGCCTGCCTGAGCGGCGATCTGGGCGATGCCGCGACCCATGGCGCCGGTGCCGACGATGCCGATTGTCTCAATATTGAAATGATGTGAAGTCATTGGAAGCTTGGCTCCATGATTGGCCTAGAATAGCACGGTCGTACAATTTCACGAAAATGGTTGGGCGGGTTCAAAGCGGACACCGCCGCTCGCAAGGAGGCAATGAGAATGATCAAGCTGCATGGTTTCGCGCTTTCGAACTATTACAACAAGGTCAAGTTTGTTCTGCTCGAGTATGGCATCGCGTTCGAGGAAGTGATGACGAAGCTCCCGCTCGCCGAAGCGCAACTGGTGCAATCGCCCACGGGCAAGGTGCCGTTCATCGAGACGGAGCAGGGTTTTCTGTGCGAGTCGGAGGTGATCGTCGAATATCTGGCGGCTCGCTATCCCGAGAAGCGCATTTTTTCCGCTGATCCGTGGAAGGCGGCGAAAGAGCGCGAACTCATCGCGGTGATCGAGACGCATCTGGAACTGGCCGTGCGCGAACTGTACGCCGAGGCGTTTTTCGGCGGGACGGTGAGCGAAGAGGTGAAGGCGAGCGTCGAAAAGCGCCTGAACCGCTATATCGCCAGCTTCAAGCGGCTCGCGAAGTTTGCGCCGTACGTGAGTGGGGAGTTGTTCGGGATCGTCGACATCGTGGCGTTTGCGAGCCTGCCGCTCGTCGCGATGACGACACAGAAGATTTACGGCCGCGATTTTCTCGCCGAAGCCGGCGTGGACTGGAAGTCGTACCTGAAGCTCGTGGGCGAGCGGCCCGCGGCACAGCGCGTCGCCGCCGAGCGCAAGGCCTATATCGAAGCGAATTCGTAAAGAGCGCAAGCCGGGCGCACACGTGACATAGGCACTCTGGCGGCGCGGCGCAGGGCGTCTCGCAGTGCATCTAACTGTGCATCCGTATGCACGCCGCGCCGCTTCGCGCGATGCTCGGGAACGCCCTGCCGTTCGCGGATGCATCGCGCGTTTCCGGGCGTCAGAGCCGCGCGAGACGCTCGAGCGCGGTCGCGAGCGTGCTTTCCTTCTTGGCGAAGCAAAAGCGCACGACGCCCGATTCGTGTGGCTCGTGATAGAACGCCGACACCGGAATGGCCGCCACGCCGATCTCGGCCGTGAGCCATTTCGAGAATTCGGCTTCAGGCAGGTCGCTGATCGCCGAATAATCCACGCACTGGAAGTACGTGCCCTCGCACGGCAGCAGCTTGAAGCGCGAGTTCGCGAGGCCGGCGCGGAAGAAGTCGCGCTTCTTCTGATAGAACGCGGGCAAGTCCAGATACGGCCTGGGATCGCGCAGATAGTGCGCGAGACCCACCTGCATCGGCGTGTTCACGGTGAACACGTTGAACTGGTGCACCTTGCGGAATTCGGCCGTGAGCGGCGCGGGCGCCGCCACGTAGCCGATCTTCCAGCCCGTCACGTGAAAGGTCTTGCCAAAGCTCGACACGATGAAGCTGCGCGCAGCAAGTTCCGGATAGCGCGCGACGCTCTCGTGCGGCTGGCCGTCGTAGACCATGTGTTCGTAGACTTCATCGGAGAGAATCAGCACGTTGGTGCCGCGCACGATCTCTTCGAGCTTGCGCATGTCCTCGGCGTGCCACACCGTGCCCGTGGGGTTGTGCGGCGTGTTGATGAGGATGAGGCGCGTCTTCGGCGTGATGGCGGCGGCGAGGCGCTCGAACGGAATCGCGTACTGGGGCGCTTCGAGCGTCACGAACACGGGCTTGCCGCCCGCCAGTTCGATCGACGGCAGGTAGCTGTCGTAGGTCGGCTCCACCACGACCACTTCGTCGCCGGGATGCACCGCGCACAGGATCGCCGTGAGCAGCGCCTGGGTGGCGCCGGCCGTCACGGTGATCTCGGTATTGGCGTCGTAGCGGCGGCCGTAGACATTCGCGATCTTCTTCGAGATGGCCTCGCGCAGCGCGGGCATGCCGGCCATCGGCGGGTATTGGTTGTGGCCGTCGCGCATGGCCTGCGCGACCGCGTCGACGATGCGCGCATCGCAGTCGAAGTCGGGAAAGCCCTGGCCCAGGTTCACCGCCCCCTTTTCGGCGGCGAGCGCGCTCATGACCGTAAAGATCGTCGTGCCGACGTCGGGCAGACGCGAAGGAAAAGAGGGTGAGAGCAGCGGAGTTTGCGACGGATCTTGCGAGGGATGCGGTGCGTTCATGGCGCTGGCGGAAGGAGGACGGTGGAACGGGAAAGCTTGATTGTAGGCAAATCGTTCGGGCCGCGGGCGGTCGGGCTGCGGGCCTGATGGCTACGCGTGCGGCGTTCAGCGCGCAGCAATCAGGTTCAGGCCGCCGAGGTTTCGGCAGCGGCAAGCCCGCATTCGGCGACAAAGGCGTCGGGCGTGCCGATGCGAAAACCGAAATCGCGCGCAATGCGCTTTGCGAGCTTGAGCACCGCGCGGTCCTTCGAGACGAGCCACGCAGCGCCGCTTGCTCGTGCGAGCTCCAGAAACTTCTGGTCGTCGCGATCGCGGCATTGGGGCAGCGCGCGGACGTCGGCGGCCGGCGCCGGCGGCTCGATCTGCCGCACGAGCGCGGTCAGCGCGGCAAGTGCGGCCGCCTTATCGGTGCCGCGACCCTGGAATTGCGGATAGTCCAGCACGTGCGCGAGTTCGGCGTGGCAGCGCGTGTCGATCAGTGCCTCGAGCGCCCCGCGTTCGAGCGCGCTGCGAATGGGGCGCGTATGCGGGTCGTCGAACACCAGAATGTCGAGCCACACGTTCGAGTCGAGCACCACGGTAAGTGCATCTCGCGCGAGCGTCGCGCGGGACCCGGCATGGGCCGGGGTTGTATCGGGGGGCGTAAAACCGGTCATTCGTGAATTCGCTACAATCGGGCTTTCGCCTTTGAACATTGGCACGTTCGTGCCTGCAAGCCTCTATGATAATCGTTCTGTCGCCGGCCAAATCGCTCGACTATGACACGCCGGCGCACATCGAAACCCACACCATCCCCGATTTCGTCGACGACGCAGCCGAGCTGATCGATGGCCTGCGCCGGCTTTCGCCGCAGCAGATCGGCACGCTCATGAGCATCTCGGACCCGCTCGCGCGCCTGAATTTCCAGCGCTACGCCGACTGGTCGAAGCGCTTTAGCCAGACCAACGCGAAGCAGGCCGTGCTCGCGTTCAACGGCGACGTGTACGAGGGCTTCGACGCGAAATCGCTGACTCACGCCGATCTCGATTACGCGCAGCAGCACGTGCGCGTGCTTTCGGGCCTGTATGGCGTGCTGCGCCCGCTCGATCTGCTGCAGCCGTATCGGCTGGAAATGGGCACGCGCTTCGCGAATGCACGCGGCAAGGACCTTTACGCATTCTGGGGCGAGCGCATCACGCGCGCGCTCAACGCACAACTCGCGCTCAATCAGGAAAAAGCGATGAAGGGCGCGCGCGTGCTGGTGAACTGCGCATCGAACGAATACTTCAAGGCCGTGAAGCCGAAGACGCTCGCGGCACCCATCATCACGCCCGTCTTCGAAGACTGGAAGGGCGGCCGCTACAAGATCATCAGCTTCCACGCGAAGCGTGCGCGCGGGCTGATGGCGCGCTATGCGGTCGAGAACCGCATTGCCGAGCCAGAAGCGCTCAAGGCCTTCGACACGGAAGGCTACGCGTTCGATGCAGAGGCATCGAATGATTCGACCTATGTATTCCGC
>DATEJU010000273.1:0-27969 GCA_035277805.1 Paraburkholderia sp.
TCATGTGCCGGCACGCCCTTGATCGACTGGCCCATGTACTCGATGTCCCCCGCCGAGTACGGCTTCAGGCCCGTGATCGCCTTCATGGTGGTGGTCTTGCCCGCGCCGTTCGCGCCGATCAGCGTGACGAGCTCGCCCTGAGCGACCTCCATGTCCACGCCCTTCACCGCCTGAATGCCGCCGTAGTTGACCTGCAGGCCCTTGATTTTCAGAACCGGTGTAGCCATCAGTGAACTCCCGCGCCCAGATATGCCTCGATCACCTTCGGGTTCTTCTGCACGTCGTGCGGCAGCCCCTCGGCAATCACCTTCCCATAGTCGAGCACTGTCATGCGGTTGCACAGGCCCATCACCAGTTTCACGTCGTGCTCGATCAGCAGGATGGTCTTGCCATCCGCGCGGATCTTGTCGAGCAGGCGCGTGAGTTCGACCTTCTCGGTCGCGTTCATGCCGGCCGCCGGCTCGTCGAGCGCGAGCAGCTTCGGATCGGTCGCGAGCGCGCGCGCAATTTCGAGGCGGCGCTGGTGGCCGTACGAGAGGTTGCGCGAGGTGTAGTCGGCGTACTGCGAAATGCCCACGTATTCGAGCAATTCCAGCGCACGCTCCTTGATCTCGCGCTCTTCCTTGCGCTCGGCCGGCGTCTGGAACACCGCGCCCAAGAGGCCGTGCTTCGTGCGCACGTGGCGGCCCACCATCACGTTTTCCAGCGCCGTCATGCCGCCGAACAGGCGAATGTTCTGGAACGTGCGCGCGATGCCCGCCTGCGCCACCTGATAGACAGCGGTCGGCGTGTAGGCCGTGCCATCGAGCTTGAATTCGCCCGAGTCAGGCGTGTAGAGGCCCGTGATCACGTTGAAGAACGTGGTCTTGCCCGCGCCGTTCGGACCGATCAGGCCGTAGATGGTGCCGGCCTCGATCTGCAGGCCTACATCGGAGAGTGCCTGCAGGCCGCCGAAGCGTTTGTTCACGCCCTTCACGGATAGCCGCGTTTGCTTGTTGCTCATGTCGTCTCGCTCCAGTCCGATATGTCCGTTATGCGCTCACCGGTTTCTTGCTCGTGCGCTTGGCGATCTTCGCGATCTTGTCTTCATGCTTTGGCGCAGGCCACAAGCCTTCCTGGCGATACAGCATGATCACGACCATTGCGAGACCGTAGAGCAACTGGCGAATCACTTCCGTATCGACGATCTGATGGCCGAACAGCATGTGCTGCAGCGGGCCCATGGTCGAACGCAGGAACTCGGGGAAGATGGCGAGCAGCACCGCGCCGAGAATCACGCCCGGGATGTGCCCCATGCCGCCGAGCACGACGCAGGCGAGCACGACAATCGATTCCACGAACGTGAACGATTCAGGGGAAACGAAACCCTGGAAAGACCCGAACATCGCGCCCGAGAGACCGCCGAACGAAGCGCCCATCGCGAACGCAAGCAGCTTGACGTTACGCGTGTTGATACCCATGGCCTTGGCAGCGATCTCGTCTTCGCGGATCGCGGCCCATGCGCGGCCGATGCGCGAGTGCTGCAGACGCGTACAGACCCAGATCGTGAGCAGGGCGCAGATCACGAACACGTAGTAGTAGCAGTACACCGACGTGAACGTGAAACCCAGGATCGTATGCGGTTGCGCGAGATCGAAGCCCGCGATATGCAGCGGCGCAACCCCGGTAACCCCTTGAGGACCGTTCGTAATGTTCAGCGGCCGGTCCATGTTGTTCATGAAGATGCGGACGATTTCCCCGAAGCCGAGCGTCACGATCGCGAGGTAGTCGCCGCGCAGACGCAATGTAGGCGCGCCGAGCAGGACGCCGGCGAGCGCCGCGAGCCCCATGGCCGCCGGCACGACGATCCAGTACGGCGTATGCATCCCGTGGGGGAACATGCTGGCGAGCCAGGCGAACTGGGTCGTCAGATGCGGCGACGTGAGCAACGCAGCGGTATAGGCGCCCACCGCATAGAACGCGATGTAGCCCAGGTCCAGCAAGCCAGCAAAGCCCACCACCACGTTCAGGCCCAGCGCGAGCATCACATAGAGCATCGCGAAGTCCAGCACGCGCACCCAGTAGTTGCCACCCGCGGCGCCCACCAGCACCGGCAGCAGCGCGACGATAACGGCCGTGACGATGCCCGTCGTCAGCGTCTTCGTCAGACTCTTCTCCGGGTTGAGCGGCGCGGACGGCTCAATGCGTTGAAGGGAAGTCATGGTTCCGTGTCTCCGTTATTGATATGTAGTCCGCATCGCTCACGCGCGGTCCGCAACACGTTCGCCGAGCAGCCCCGATGGACGAAACACGAGCACGATGATCAGTACGATGAACGCGAATACATCCTGGTAGTTGCTGCCGAACACCCCGCCGGTAAACTTGCCGATATAACCCGCACCGAGTTGCTCGATGAGACCCAGCGCCACGCCGCCCACCATCGCGCCGCCCAGATTGCCAATCCCGCCCAGCACCGCTGCAGTGAAAGCCTTCATGCCGGGGATGAAGCCCATGTAGAAGTGCGCATTGCCATACTCGGAGGCAATCATCACGCCGGCCAGCGCGGCCAGTGCGGAGCCGATCATGAAAGTGGCCGAGATCACGAAGTTCGGGTTCACGCCCATCAGGCTCGCGTTGTTCGGATTTTCGGAAATGGCTCGCATCGCGCGTCCCAGTTTGGTCTTGTGCACGAGCAGCAGCAACGCACCCATCATGAGAAACGCGACGACGATAATCACGATCTCGGTGGGTGAGATCACGGCGCCGACGCTCGTGTCGGTGGCCTTAATCACGTTGATCGGATCGGTCGAAATCAGTTGAGGAAAGGCCAGCGGGTTGCGCGACCAGATCATCATCGCGAGCGTTTCCAGCAGAATCGACACGCCAATGGCGGTGATCAGCGGTGCGAGACGCGGCGCGCGCCGCAATGGCCGGTACGCGATCTTCTCGATCGTATAGCCGACAAAGGCGCAAACCGCGGCGGCAATCACCAGCGCGATGATCAGCGTGGGGATGTTCCCGAGTCCAGGAAAGTGGTTGTGCATGACGTTGATCGCGGAGAGCGCGACCATCGCCCCAACCATCAATACGTCGCCATGCGCAAAGTTGATGATGCCGAGAATGCCGTACACCATCGTATAGCCGAGGGCGATGATGGCGTAGATGCTACCGAGTACGAGTCCATTAAGGAGCTGCTGGATAAAGATGTCCATTGCGATACCAGGTTGAATGTTGAGGCGATGTCGGTAGTGGCCATTCCCACCGCTACCGTGCTACTCCGTCGCTACGGTTGATAGAAGATTACGAAGCAGATGTCGACCGCACAAACGAAATCGCCGCATGAGATATGCTTGACCGGAATACCTTGGCTAGGGATAACCCTGAATTCTGTTGCTGCGGAGCAGCAGCAATTCCAGCCGGGAATGAAAAGACGGGGGAGACGGTTGCCGCGAAGATGATCCGGAGTTGGGAAGGTGTCGCAAATAAAGAAAAGCCGAAGCCAGACAAGCTGGCTTCGGCTCTGCCGACAAGATTGGGAAGAACCGCGTAATCCCAGGCGGCTCGCGCTCGCCTTAGACATCTCCCTTTGCGGTAACGCCTGCCCATGCGATGCGAGCCCGTGCGCCAACAAAGCGAAGCGGATCCGGCGGAACCCATGAAGGATTTGAATTCTTCTGAATAAAATTCAGGTCCTCGCTTTCGATTCCGCAAATATAGTCCGCCATGTAATAGCCCAGATAAGTACCCTTCACCACGCCGACGCCATTGCAGCCACTGATAACGTACACGCCCTCGTCCGCCCGTGAGAACGCCGGCTCGTGATTCTGGGTGATCGAGAACACCCCACCCCACGTGTAGTCGAAAGTCACTTCTTTCAGGAAAGGGAACCGCGCTTCGAACGATGCACGGTGTTGACGCCACGCAGCGTCGAGTTCATCACTCGTGCTTCTCAGTTCGGGAAGATAGTCGTAGGTGTTGCGTATAAAGATCCGGTTGTCGTCGGTGAACCGGACGGTGGTTCCTGCCATGTGTGCCGATGTCAGCCCCCACGGCTTGACTCCCTTGAAATGCTGCGCAAGCTGCCGATCACTCAAGGGCTGAGTCAAACTCGCATAGGTGAAGATCGGCACGATCCGGTTGGGCAACTTTCCAAACTGCTCCACAAATGAATTAGTTGCCTGCACAACGGTACGCGTGGAAATCATCCCGCCGATAAATTTCAGCTTATGAGGTGGCCCATATTCGATGGCTTGAACCGGGCTGTTTTCAAACAACGTGATAGACCGGGGGAGCGCCTTGATCAGCCCTCGCACGAGTGCCGCGGGATTGACCAGTACATTCCCTTTCGTATAGACCGCAGAGCGATAGTAGGGTGTACCAAGCCGCCGCGTCAGTTCCGGACCGGTAACGAGGTCATGGTCGAACCCCGCGTGCTTGAGCATACCTGCGAAGTTTTCCAGACCTGGCAGGTTGCTTTCCTCATGCGCCGCCATGTACTTCCCGGCGTCATTCCAGAACGGAATTGCGTATCGGTCCTTGAACTGTCGCAACCGCTCGATGGCAAATGTGTTCAGGCGAAATAGCGAGCGAGCATGCTCCACGCCGGTTTTCGCAAAGTTCATGTTGTGAGGCAGGTCGATCAGGAACCCCGCGTTCCGGCCTGATGCCCCTTCCCCCACCCGCAAAGCGTCCACCAGCGCGATGCGTGCCGATGGATCATTCTCGGCAAGCCGCATGGCGGTGGATATTCCAGTGAAACCAGCGCCAATCACGACATAGTCGAATTCGTGATTGCCCTTCAGCCGTTGGCCAAACGTGACATTTGAATCGGGGGCCGTCTCGAGCCAACCCAAATCACCATCCACACGGGGAAATTTCGTTATCTTTTGCATTGCCGTTCTCAGTTGAGACCCAGTTGAGCCATACCGGAACAATGCAAGAACACGGTTTTCAGCACAAACGAATTCGCGTCATATGACATTCCCACGAGGAATGCGACGCGAAAGAACCGGCTGCCGGACCGCCAGCGACGACCTTATTTATCGGGTATTCCCTGGACGATCGTGGTGAGCAGCCAGTCCCGGAACGTTGCGGCCTGGGTACTGAGAGGACGATGTTTCACATACACCAGATGATCGCCCCGCCCCGTCTCGTACTGGAACTGACCGACTCTCTTCAGTTTGCCGGTTTCAATGGCCGTGCGCGCCATGGAATCCCAGACAAGACTCACTCCGAGTCCTTCAAGCGCGGCGTTTAGCGTCAACGTCAATTGATTGAACGTAATCGCCTTTCCGGGAATTTGGTAGTCGACACCGAAATGATCGAACCAGTCCTGCCAATCGAGGCAGTCCCACTGGTGAGAGTCGAGCTGGATCAGCGGTAACGAACGCAGGTCCCCTGGCGTTGCCGGCTCGGGAAACTGCATCTCCGCACTGCAAACCGGGTAGACGATCTCGTGAATGAGCGGTGTGCTTTCAAGAGTCGTCCAGTCACCAGCCCCATAAAGGATGCCCAGGTCGTTTTCCCCCACGCTGTGCTCATTCATGGCGTTGGTCGAAACGACGCTCACCGTAATATCCGGATACTTCTGATTGAAACGAACGATTCTGGGGAAAAGCCAATAATGAGCTACCGACAGCGTGCAGCTGATGGTGACGGCCTCACCGGACTGCGCATTGCGAGCCTTCTGCACCGCTCGCTGCAGTCTGTACAGCACCGGCTCCACTTCCTCGAGAAAATTTGTGCCCGCCTTGCTCAAGGTGATACCGCGCGCGTGCCGGTCAAATAGCGCGCAATTAAGCGCCTCCTCCAGAGCCTTGATCTGTTTGCTAACCGCGCTCTGCGTGATCGAAAGCTCGCGCGCTGCCGCTGTAAAGCTCCCGCTGCGGGCGACAGATTCAAAGCACACAAGCGTCTCGATCGGAGGCAAAGAATTCAACATCCTCAGAACGTTCGTCATCGCTTCACCATTGCGTCGCCACGGGAATTGCCGCCAGATCGCCCGATTATACGGAGATGAACTTGCGGCGGCCATTCCCGACGGGCATAGGTGCGATGGCCGTTCCTTCAAGGGATCGAAATCTGCTGCCCCGCCAAGGTATTCCGACGAGGAAGGTGCTATGCCGAGATTTCGTTTGTGTCCAGCGGCGGCTGCTCTCTACGATTCGGTTTACCTGCCCATTACTCTCCGAGTGTTCGTTATGTCCTCAACATCCGCTTATCTTCCGCTCGATCTCGATCGTGCCTTGCTGGTTGGACGAGTCTGGCGACAAACCCCAACGGGCGCGGGGCCCTGTGTCGTTGCCGTTCGCGACGGTATGGCCTTCGACATCTCTCAAACGGCACAGACCACGGCAGACCTCTTCGATCGGGAAGATCTGGCCGGGATCGTGCGCAGCACACCGGGCGAACCGCTCGGCGACGTACGGGCACTGCTCGAGCACAGCCTCGACGCGAAGCGCGACGCCAACCAGCCATACTTGCTCGCACCGTGCGATTTGCAGGCGATCAAGGCATGTGGCGTGACCTTCGCCGTGAGTCTCCTCGAGCGCGTCATCGAGGAGCAAGCCGGCGGCGATCCTGCGAAAGCACAGACCGTGCGCGTGGAAATCACGCAACTGATCGGCAGCGACCTCTCGAAGATCAAGCCGGGCTCCGACGCCGCCATCAAGCTGAAGGAAGAGCTTCAACGGCGCGGAGCGTGGTCGCAATACATGGAGGTCGGAATCGGTCCGGATGCCGAAGTATTTTCGAAATCACAGCCGATGTCGTCCCTCGGATTCGGCGCGGATATCGGGCTGCTCCCCGCATCGGCATGGAACAATCCCGAGCCGGAAATCGTTCTGGCGGTCAACAGCAAAGGAACCGCTATTGGCGCCACGCTCGGCAACGACGTCAACCTGCGGGACATCGAGGGCCGCTCCGCGTTGCTGCTCGGGAAATGCAAGGACAACAACGGCTCGTGCGCAATCGGGCCTTTTATCCGGGTGTTCGACGAAGCCTTTACGCTCGACACGGTCCGCGCAACGAGCGTTTCGCTGCGCGTCGAAGGTGTAGACGACGACTTCCTGCTCGAAGGCGTTAGCCACATGAAGGAGATCAGCCGCGACCCGATCGATCTAGTTGCCCAAACGTGGGGCCGCCATCATCAGTATCCGGATGGCTTCATGTTGTTCCTCGGCACGATGTTCTCTCCAATCAAGGACCGCGACGCACCGGGTGGCGGCTTCACTCACCATCTCGGCGACCGCGTGACGATCAGTGCACCGCCGCTGGGCGCGCTGGTCAACACCGTCCGGCTGTCCACCGAGATCGAGCCGTGGACCTTCGGCGTTCGCGCGCTGTACGCCAATCTTGCCGCTCGCGGCTATCAACTGGGGAAGCAATCTTGAATCAAACTTCGTTCAATGTGACGTCCGCGCCTTTCGCCGAGATCGATAATGCCGTTGCGCGCGCGCACGAAGCCCAGACGATTTACGGCGTCGCGCCCGGCGCGGTGCGCAGCCGCCTGCTGCGCGGACTCGCCGACGCGCTGGAGTGCGATGCCGCCAGTCTCGTCGCACTCGCCGATGAAGAAACCTCGCTCGGCACTGCTCGCCTGAACGGCGAACTCGCGCGCACCGCGTTCCAGTTGCGTGGCTTTGCGGAGTGTGTCGAGTCGGGTGTTGCGCACCGTCGAGTCGACGATGCAGCCGTGCCCGGTGCGCCGCCCGCGGGCCGTCCGCAACTCACACGCGTGCTCGAACCGATCGGGCCGGTCGCGATGTTCTCGGCAAGCAATTTCCCGTTTGCGTTTTCGGTGCTAGGCGGCGATACGGCCTCTGCCCTCGCGGCGGGCTGCACGGTGATCGTCAAGCCGCACTCGGGCCATCCCGAGCTTTCGCGCCGTGTGCACGCGCTTGCCGCTGCGGTGCTGCGCGAGCAGGGCCTGCCCGAAGGTGTGATCGACTTCGTCGACCAGGCTTCACGCGAAGGCGCGGTGCACCTCGTGGGCCATCCCGGCGTATCCGCGGTGGCGTTCACGGGTTCGTATCAAGGTGGCGTCGCGCTCTGGCATGCAGCCAATGCGCGGCCTCGCCCGATTCCGTTCTACGGGGAACTCGGCTCGATCAATCCGTTGGTCGTGACGCCTCACGCGCTCGCAGAAGGCGTCGATGCGCCCGCCGTGACACTCGCAGCGTCGATCACGCTCGGCTGCGGGCAATTCTGCACGAGCCCTGGCCTGATCGTGGTGCGCGACGATGCCGATGGCGAACGCTTCGTCGAGGCACTCGCTCAATCGTTGTCGACGCAGAAGACCCACGCGATGCTCACGCCGGCCATGCGCAGTGGCTTCGAGCATGCCGCCGCGCATATCGCCGCGCAACCCGGCGTGCGCGTGCGGCTTGCCGCGCCCTCGAGCAGCGATGGCGACGCATTGCCGCCTGCTGCTCGCCTCTTCGAGACCGACGCGCAAGGATTCATCGCCAACCCGGCATTGCGCGAAGAGATGTTCGGCCCTGCCGCACTGGTTGTGAAGGTACGTGACGATGCCAACGCGATCGAAGTGCTCGAGGCCGTCGAGGGCTCGCTCACGGCGACGCTTTGGGGCGTCGATACCGATACGCCCGCCAACCGGGCGCTCGCAGCGGCCGCACAACGCATTGCTGGGCGCGTGTTGTTCCGCGGCGTGCCGACTGGCGTGGCCGTGTGCGAAGCGCAGCAGCACGGCGGTCCCTGGCCCGCGTCGACGCAGCCGCAGACCACGTCAGTTGGCTACGCGGCGATCGAACGCTTCCTGCGACCCGTCGCATTGCAGGACGCGCCCCAATGGGTCATCGACGCAAACAGCGGAACGGTCTCCGCCTGATATCGGAAGGCGCGATTTGGCGCCGCCTGCAGCACTGTGTTGCCGCCTTCGCCGTTGATGGAGGGCGGCATTCGCATTTGTACGGATGCTGACCGCTACCTGGCGCTCCAGTGTCCGCTGTCGATCAGGCGTATGGCAAAAAGATCCAGAAGATGTGCATACTGCATTTTCCCTACCATCAGATGCATGCCATGCACAATTCACTGAGACGCCTGGACCTGAATCTGCTGCTGGTTTTTGACGCGCTTTACCGCCATCGCAGCGTCACCGCAGCGGCAGACGAGCTCGCGCTCAGTCCGTCCGCCTGCAGCCACGCGCTTTCACGCTTGCGCAGCGCGCTCGCGGATGAACTCTTCGTGCGTTATGGGAGCGCGATGCAGCCGACGGCCCTCGCCGATCAAATGTCGCAAGCCGTCGGCGATGCGCTTCGCCTGCTCTCGGACAACCTCGGTGCGGCCGGTCCCTTCGTGCCGGCAACCAGCACGCACACCTTTACACTGGCTGCCACCGACTTCACCGCGTTTGCGCTCGTGCCCAGCTTGATGGCGCGACTGCAAGCGCACGCGCCCGAGTTGCGGGTGAACGTGGTGTATTCCAGTCACCGGGATTCACTGGACGATCTGGTAGCCGGACGGGCTCATTTCGCGCTCAGCTTCGAGGACGCGCATAGCACGCCATGCGAGGGCGTGGAATCGTTGGAGTGTTTCACGGACGATTATGTCGTCGTGGCGAGAAAACCTCATCCGCGTATCTCGACCACACTGTCCATCGAGCAATACCTGCACGAAAAGCATGTGGCGGTGCTGCCCTGGACGAGCGTCGGGAGCGTGATCGACGCTGCGTTAAGCCGACAAGGATATCGACGCAGCGTCGCTGTCCAGCTGCCGAGTCTGATGGCTGCACCGTTTATCGTGGCCAATACCGAGTTATTGCTCACGCTGCCCCGGCGAGCGGCGGAACAGTTGAGCGATTCCACGTCCCTGGCGGTCTTTCCTACCCCATTCGAGACACCCCATTACACGCTCAAGGTCTATTTTCATGCTCGATATGCTGGCACCCCCGCTCACGTCTGGATGCGGGAACAACTGATTCGCGCACTCGACGATGCGCCCCGCCCGGCGCAATCCGGGAAGCCCGATGGGAGATAACGAGTCCGGGCGCGCCGCTCCGGCCTACGGCTAACTGCATATGATGCAGCACTCGCTGAACAATATTCAGCGCGACGCGGCCCGCAACACCCTATAGTGCTGCGATCGCGATTTAGCATATGGAGCACCACCATGACCGACACCATTCACTTCCGCACGGCACTGCCGACCGATGTCGACCGTTGCTACGAGATCGAAATCTCGGCCTATGAAGGCGATGAGGCCGCCACGAGAGAAAAAATCGCGACGCGGATCGCCCAGTACCCAGACGGCTTTCTCGTCATGGAGCGCCACGGCCGAGTGATCGGCTTCATCAACTCGGGGTGCGCTTACGAGGTCGTCATGTCGGATGAGGCCTTCAAGGAGCTCGTCGGGCACGATGCGCAAGCCCCTAACGTCGTCATCATGTCTGTCGTGGTCGATCCTGCAGAGCAAGGAAAGGGTTACTCGAGCCTGCTGATGCAAACGTTCGTGGCAAGGATGCGAACGATGAAGAAATCCACGATCCACCTGATGTGCAAGGATCGGCACGTCGAGCTGTACAAGAAATTTGGCTACCAGTACGTGAAGCCGTCCGACTCCGACCATGGCGGCATGGCGTGGCATGAAATGGTGCTGAAGCTCTAATTTTGGGCGCCTCTGGGACGCGCACACGATTTCGTAGCGGACACAGCGCCGCCAAATACCCAGGCGTTAATCATCAATGCCGGGCCAACCACGGCTGCGGCAGCCAGTCTGTCGAGACCGTTCAAAGCTAGGCTGCGGGTGGCGCCCAGCCGCCATCGGCCGTGGACAAGTACCCAGATTAGCCGGGAACCCCATGAGTCGACGTGTACCAGTTCAATCCTCCGCAGACTGCCTCCCCAGCCGCAGACCATAAATCCCGAGCGATTTTGCTTCGTTGAAACCTTAGGCATTTTTTGCTTGCCGCCGCACTCGCGCATATAGATAAGTGGCCGCGCGACATCGTGGTCATGTCGCTTCCGCTCGGCGCATTCGGCCTCTTTTCATTCTCAGGAATGGCAGACCACGATCAACTGGCTGCCGGAATACGGCAAACCCGGCCTGCGCCGACACAACGTGAACGCAATGCATGCGTTCGCGCACGTGATGTATGAAGCCGGCACCAATGGCGACGCCGAAGCCGCCATCAACACTTTAGAACCCGCACAATGACCGAACGCATTCTGCTCTGAACCGACACGCCCGAAGTCTATCTCGCCGCGGCCGCCCCCTTGGCCGGCCGCGTAGCGATCGAATCTCTTCCTCGCGGCAAAGCGCCGAGTCCCGAGCAATGCGCCACCACCACGGCCATGGCCGCCTGGAGCGCCCCCGCCGGGCTGCAGCCACGGATGACCGCGCTTCGCTGGGTTCAGTCCTTCACCGCCGGCGTCGAATCCTGGCTGGCGCTACCTGACCTGCCGACAGGCCTCGTCCTCACCTGTGCTCGCGGCACGCATCGAGAGTGCATGCCCGAGAACATCCTTGCGCACTCTTCCACATCACAAAGCCCTACACCGCCATCGTGCAGACCCAGTCCACCCACCAATGGACCCGTCGCATGGCCATCCCGCTTAGCGGCAAGACACTCGGCATTCCAGGACTCGGCGCCATCGGCCAAGACCTCGCCCGCATGGCCACATCGATCGGCATGCGCGTCATCGGCACGAAACGCAGCGGTGGCGACATTCCTGGTGTTGAGGTCCTCCCGCCCGAGCGTACCGATGAGGTGCTCGCCCAATCGGATTTCGTAGTTCTCCTACTGCCTGCAACACCGCAGACCGAAAATTTCATCGACGCCACCCGCCTCGCGCGGATGAAGCAGGGAGCTTCGCTGCTGAATTGCGGCCGCGGGCACCTGGTCAAGGACGCCGACCTCATCGCCTCGGTCGAGGTGAAGCGTATCGCCGGCGCCGTACTTGACGTATTCCGACAAGAACCCTTGCCGTCCGATCACCCGTTCTGGGCTACGGAGGGCATTCTGGTCCTTCCCCATATCGGCGGCGGCCACCCCAGCCGCGACGCCGTCGTTGCCCGTCTCTTTTCCGAGAACCTGTCCAGGTTCCTCGACGGCAAGCCGCTCAGGGAAGTAGTCGACCGTGATGTCGGGTACTGAGTTCTGCCGGCGTGCATGAATCGGTGCCGGGCCGTTTGCAGGGGTTCGTGCACGCTAACATGTACAACGGCATGCTTTAAGCGCCAGACTGGGCAAGTGACGATTGCGTCTGTAAAACCATCACACAATCGACGGCAACCGGCCCGTCACATCCGACGAGAATCGGGTTCAGGTCCAGTTCCTGGAGTCGGGATTCCATCGCTGCCGCCCACACCGACAACTTCGACAGCAGGCTGGCAATGGCTTTCTTGTCGACCGCTGCTGCCCCTCGCACGCCATCGAACAGTTCGCGGGTGCGCAGCCCGTCAAGCATGCGCATGGCCTCCGAGGGGCCGAACGGTGCGCGTCGGAACGATACGTCCTTGAGCACTTCGACGAAGATGCCGCCGAGCCCCGCCATGACGATCATGCCGAATACCGGATCGCGCTTTGCTCCGACCACGAGTTCCAGGCCGCCAGCGCTCATCGGCTGCACGACGACACCGCTCAGCCGGGCTTGCGGCCGTTCGGCCCTGGCGCGTGACATCATCTCGGCAAAGCTGTCGCGGATCGACGGCTCGTCGTTCTGTTTGAGGATGACGCCGCCGACTTCCGTCTTGTGCGTGATGTCCGGGGACTCGATCTTGAGCACGACGGGCTGCCCGAAACGCTGCCATGCGGCCACCGCCTCGTCGGCATTGGTGGCAAGCTCGACGGGCGCCATCGGCACGCCTGATTCCAGCAACATGCGGGTGGCTTCCGTCGTCGCCTGCACTCCGTCGGCATACCCGCCGGCGAGCCGCTCACGGGCCTGCGCGACATCTTTTGCGATGCTGAGGTTTTCGAGCTTCTGACGGGCGGCGACCTCGACCATCTGGTGATACCGCACGCTGGCGGCTGCCGCTTCGACGGCCCGCTCGGTCGCGCCGAAAACGACGAGCCCCTCCTCGCGCAAGCGCCGCACCGCCTCTGCCGGCGCGCCAACCCAGCAGACGATGAACGGCTTGACCGTTCTGTCGCGAATCTCGATAAAGAGATTGACGAGCAGATCGACGTGGGCGGTCATCAGTTGCAGCCAGACGATGCCGATATGGATATTGGGATCGGCCAGTAGCGTGACCACCGATTCGCGCAACAGGTCCGGATTCGCCACGAACTGCCCCGTCACGTCGACCGGGTTGTTGAGCGCGCTGAAAGCCGGCATCACGCCGGCGAGGGCTTGCCGCGTGGCGGGTTCGAGGATCGGCACGGCCAGCCCGACCTCTTCGGCGCGGTCGGCCAGCATGATGCCTGCACCGCCCGATTGCGTGGCAATGCCGAGGCCGTTGCCGGTCGGCGTACGCAGTCTGCAAAGCGCTTCCACTATGTCGAGCATCTGTTCTTCGTTGCGGGCCCGCAGCACACCGTATTGCCGGATCACCGCATCGAAGACGTCATCTTCGACCGCGAGCGAACCGGTATGCGATGCGGCCGCGCGCGCGCCTGCCGACATGCGTCCCACCTTGGTCAGCACGAGCGGCTTGCCGAGTTCCGCGCAGCGTCGCGCAAGACGCAGCAGTCCCGGGCCATCCTGCACGCCCTCAAGGTATCCCGCAGCGACCTTGATGCGGGGATCTTCGATCACGGCCAGCATCAGATCGCTGAATGAAACGCTTGCCTCGTTGCCGGTATTGATGAAATAACCGAGCCCCAGTTCGCGCTGCCTGATGAGCGCGGCGATCGCTGTCCCGAACGCGCCCGACTGCGTGACGAAGGCAACCGGGCCCGCGCCCGTTTCGCCGTCGGCGTATTGACTGAACGTGGCGTAGACACTATCGAACGCATTGATGAAGCCGAGACAGTTGGGACCACAGAACGCCACGCCCGCCTGTTCCGCGCATCGTTGGAGGGACGTCTCGAGCGCCTTGCCATGCGCCCCCATCTCGCCGAAGCCCGAGCTGAAAATGACGGCGCTCGCCACGCCCCGAGCCCCCAGACGCGCAATGCAATCTTCCACGGCCCGAGCAGGAAGCGCCACGATCGCGAGATCGGCCGCTTCAGGCAGCGATTCGATGTCGGGGTAGCAGGCGAGGCCCGCGATTTCCTGATATTTCGGGTTGACCGGATAAATATTCCCCTGATAGCCCTTCTCCAGAAGATGCTTGATAGGACGACCATTCAGTTTTTCGAATTGCGGCGACGCTCCAATGATGGCAATGGAGCGCGGGCGCAGCAGCCGTTCCATGGCCGTCGCCACGTCGTTGCCGGTCGAGAGTTTGGAGATTGCTTCCATGATGTGCTCTGACTTTCCTATAACGATGAAGACTTCAGCAGGCGTTTTTTGCCCGCGCCGGGGCCGCAGCAACCTGTCGTGCATTGAAGCTCGATTTACGCCGAGAGCGCGGCCACCCGCATTGGTGCCTGTATCTGCTCGCGCTCGGCACTTTCCAACACCCGCAACCCCAGCGGCAAACAACGCGCCTCGCCAAGTTGGGCGACCGCATTCTGCAACGCGCCTCGCAGCATTTCTTCCACGACCGGGTGGTAGTAAGGCATCTCCAGCAGGCTGGCCGCGGTTTCACCACGCTCAATAGCCAGCGCCAACAAGTGCGCCAGATGTTCGCCTCGAGCCGCGAGCATGGCGGCGCCCAGCAGACGGCCGTCGGCCTTGTCGACATAGACGCGCAACAGACTCAACGGCTCATGCAGGACACGGCTACGGCCATTGCTCAGGCCGTCGGCAGCGCCGATCACGGTACGATCGGCATCGAGATCGGACAGGCGCGCGCCGACCGAAACGATATCGGGATCGGTGAACGCGATCGCTAGCGGTGTCTTGCGGATAAAGGCCTGGGGGCGAACGCTGGCGTCGGCCGCCAGTTGCGACGCATTGAAGCCGGCAATCAGTCCTTCGTCACCGGCCTCGTGCATCAGGGGCACGCTGTTGTTGGCGTCGCCCGCGATGAAGACCGGCAGCTTGCCAACCTGCATGGTGTGCGGATCGAAAGCCGGCACGCCGTTCTTGTCCACGATGAAGCCAGCGTCGGCCAGACCGAGGCGATCGACGTTCGAACATCGGCCAAGCGCCGCCATCAGCAATTTGACTTCGGCGCGGCGCCCACCGTCAGTCTCCATCATCACGCCCGTACTGGTGCGGCTCAGGCGCGTTTGCGTTTGCAACCACATCTCGAATTCACGGCCGAGACGCTCGATCGCACGCGCCGAAATCTCCGGATCCACGATGCCGCCGATGGTGCCGGCCACATCAATACCGGTCACTGTCACACCCAACCTCGCCAGCGCCAGCCCCATTTCGAGACCGATGACGCCGAGGCCCAGAATGCCGATGGATTCGGGCAGGTTCTCCAGTTCGAACAGGTCGTCGGTGGTAATCACGTGGTCGCGTACGTCGTCAAGCCAGGCCGGCACGACCGGGCGCGAACCTACCGCGATGATGATGGCCCGGGCCTTCACTTCGCAATGGCCGCCGTCGTTGAGTTCCACCGCCAGGTGGTCCGCGGCGAGAAAACGGGCTCGCCCCTCCAGCAAATGCTCGCCCGCGCTTTCCCGAGTTCTGGCGGCCGTGGGATGAGCAAAACCGTCGCGCTGCCGACGCAGCGCTGCCCAGGCACGCCGGCCGTCGAGCTGCAGATGATGCATGCCACTGCCGCCGATCTTGTCGAGGTTCAGCGCCGCCTGCCAATTCGCCGCCGCGTGCAGGGCGACCTTGGACGGCATACAGCCGACGCGCGCACAGACAGTGCCCAGCGGGCCATGATCGATCATCAGGAATTTGCGCCCCGCCCGGCGTACTTCGCGCAGCGCATACATGCCGGCGGTACCCGAGCCAATGATCACGACATCAGTTTCCAGCGTCTTAACCATGACAGCACATCCCTTAATGTTAAGTAGTTCGACAAACAAGACAGAAAATTTTCAACAAGGCTTGGTGATCGTTACGCCGCGCGGCACGTGACGACCTATCGACGGAAACCCGGGTGAGCGGCCAATAGACCGCTATCTCGCCGAGCGCCATTACCTCGTCGGCATCGCGGCGTTTTTCGCCGGGAATGCAGGCAGGCTGACCAGTCGACCGAGGAAGGCGATGCCCACGACCATCACGCCCGCGACGAAGATCAGCGCTGCGTTGTAATTGCCGAAATGCGCACTCAGATACGCGGTGAAGACGGGCGCCACAATCTGCGCGACGCAGTAACCCAGCGTCATGCGTGCCATCGCCTTGGCCGGATTGGCCGGGTAGTGGCGGCCGACCAGTGCGAGCGTCAGGCTGACGATGCCGATGAAGGTCGCACCGAAAAGGATGGCGCTCAGGGCGATCCATATGGGCTCACGCGTGAGCACGGGCAGAATGATCGAGAGCGTCTGAAGCAGGAAGGCAGCGATGAGCGCTTGCACGATCCCCCACCGGCGCGCCACGCTGTCCCATACGAAACTGGCTGGAATCGCCGCCAGCCCGACGATCGCCCACACCCAGTTGCCCCGTCCGACGAAGGCGGGGAGCCGGTCGACGATATCGACGATGAAGGTGGCACTGACGACGTACCCGTAGCCGGCGCACAGATAGGACAGCGACAGCAACCCCGTCCAGGTACGGCTGGGCAAATGATGCGCATCGCGCACGGCCTTGGCGTGGTGACCGACGGGCGCCGGCATCCATCGCCAGGCGAAGCAGAAGAACACGACGCCCAGAATGCCCAGGCCGATCCAGTCGCCATCCCACGGCCAATGAGTGGAGAGGAATTGCACGGCCACACCGGAAATCAGGATGCCGGTGCCCATGCCCATGAAGTGCAGGCCGAGCTCGGGTTTGTGGCCCTTCTGAACGTGCCAGTCGAGCACTAGCGCCGACGCGAGCAACGACCCCGAAACGGCCGCGATGCCGGAAAAAAAACGCAGGATACCCCACAGCACGGGCGAAGCCGTGAGCCCCATGGCTAGCGTCGAGACCAGGCCGAAGACCAGCCCGATGCGATACAGGAAGTATTTTGATTCGAGCCGCGACAGATTGGCCGCAATCAGCGTCCCCGCCATATAACCTGCGTAATTCCATGTCGCCAGCCAGCCGCCTGCCACGACACTCAATCCGGCGTGGGCTCGCATGATCGGCAGCATCGGCGTGTACGAAAACCGGGCCAGGCCGACGGTCAATATCAGCGCGCACAGCCCGGACGTGATGACCTTGATACGTTCGGTAGTGCTGACGGGCGGCCGCAAATCTTGTTGGGCAGTCATAATCTCAAGGGTCGGTCTCTGGTCTTATGGGGAGTCGTGGGTAAGCGGCCGGTTGCGTGGATAAGACGCCTCCGCCAGCCCACCGATGACCGGAATATCAAGGTCATGCACGATCATGAAAGGGCGTTCCCGATGAAGGTCGCCCGGCAAGCGGGCGACACGCGCCTCAAGCCGTCAATCCCTGGCGTCGAGCGTCAGAAGATCCTGCCGCATCTGGCTGGCGAACTCGGGATAGGTTTCCGAAAGCTCATCCATGACGCGCGAGCGCAGCAGTTTCAACGTTTCGGGATCGGGAAGCGGTGTCTGCACAGGATGGGCGGCATGCGCGAACTCGAATCCCGTCGCCTCCTTTACGCTCGCCAAATCGTGGCCGGGATGCAGGCTTTCCAGCGCGAAGCCCGGCCGAGTCCTATCGAACCGGAAAAGGCATTTGCTGGTCAGCAAGGCCACCGGGCCGCCGGTTCGATAGACATCGTCGTCACTGGTGCCGGGCGCGCTGATGAAATCCACCTGATCGACGAAGACCCGTGGCGTGTGCTCCTCGCGGAAAAGGATCACGCAGGGCACCACGAAATACAGGTAGGCGGAGCCGAACGAACCAGGCCATCGCACTGTCGAGCGCGGATAATCGCCGGTGCCGACGAGATTGATATTGCCTTTGCCATCGATTTGGCCACCGCCGAGAAAGAAGGCATCGATACGGCCCTGGGCGGCGCAGTCGAACAGTTCCATACCGCCATTGGTAAAGAAATTCTGTTTCACCGAGCCGAGGATGGAAATCCGTACCGGTGGCCCCCCTCTTTTTTCCTCCAGCGCACGCAGCAGCATCGCACCGGCCGCGGGCATCGGCGACGACGCGCCGACCGCCACATGACGGGTGCCCTGCAGCAGTTTCGAAATCGTGAAGATCAGCAGTTCTCGATCGAGAATCCTGGACATTCAATTAGCCTCCAGTTGACAATGCTGGACATATTCGGCGAACCCTTCCGGGGTTCTCGCGGCCTTGGCGTACTTGAGGATTTCCGCGGTATCGGTCGGATACACGCCCCACAATCCATAAGGCCATGCGCCATTCGGTGCCAGCCCGACGGCGCTGACGTAAAGCGCCGGCAGCGTGCCGGCCGCGCTACTTTCCGACTCCAGCAGGTTTTCGTCGACGACCTCCTCGACAGTGACCAACGTGTTCGCGGACGCATAAGCCATCAGCGCGAGTTCCCGCCGCCGGCCGATCCAGACGTTGCCGTATCGATCCGCTTTCGGCGCATGGAAGATCGAGACATCGGGCTTGATGGCGGGAATCAGCACGATCCGATCCGAGCTCTCGGAGAAGGGGTTTTGAATCACTCGCCAGTCATCGCGATATGCGAGGATGTCGGAACCGATCAACCCGCGGATAGGCATGAAAGGCAGCCCCCGCTGCGCAGCCAGAAATCCGGCATGCACGGCCGGGCAGGTGGCGTCGCGGAGTTTGATCGTGCCGTCCTTGACCGCCTGATTGAAACGCGGCGCGCCGCCCGCCTCGCCCAGCGTGACCGCGCTGGTCTCGACCGAACTCACGATGCCGGCACCCACCAACAGATCGATCTGCATGCCACCGGTCGGCACGCAAATCAGATGCAGGTCGCGCACGCCCTGCTCGATCAACGGCAAGGTCATCGCCATCGAGACGCCCCCGTAATCGACAGGCAATGCCAGACTCATTCCCGACTTGACGTAGCTCGCCATTGTTTTGAGATCGCTTAGCATCTTTTCCTGCTCCTCCATTCAGTGCTCGATACCATCGGCTGCGTCACCGGTCATAGCATTTGGGTAACGCTTCAAAATGACGTTGAGTCCTTCCGGTACAGTCCGCAAGGTTGAATCAACTCATGGCGTGGAATGTCCATCCAGCTTCGCTGACGTGGCGCCCAGCTCTGCGTGGTGCCTGTTCGGCGAGTAGAACACTGCGGCCACCGCCGAAACCGCCGCCGCGCCGGCGAGGAAATACATCCCCATTGAATAGTCACCGGTGCGGTCCTTGATCCAGCCGATGATCGGCGGCGCAATCGAACCACTGAGATTGCCGATGGCGTTGATCAGCGCAATACCGACGGCGATGCGCTTGCCGGTCAGGAACTGACTCGGCAATGCCCATAGTGGGCCGCGTGCACCAAACAGGCCGCCGGTTGCGATCGCAAAGCCGATGAGTGCGATGTCGCTATGGCTGTAAAGGCCTGCCAGCCCCAGACCGATCGCGCCGAGCAGGCCGCCCGCCGCGCAATGCCATTTACGCTCGCCCGTTCGGTCCGAGGACCAGCTCAAGACGAGCAGACCGATCGGCGTGCAGAAGAACGGGATCGACGAGAGCAGACCGGTCTGCATGTTGGAGTTGCCCATCATCTTGACGACGTGCGGCATGAAGAACTGGACGCCCCACGTCGCAATCAGATTCATGAAGTAGATCACGATGATCATGATCACGCGCGGATCCATCAGTACCGACCAGATGCCCGGCTTGCCGTTCTCCTGCGCCATGGCCTGCGTCTGTTCGGCATAGATCGCTCTGACCAGCCACTCGCGCTCGTCGGGCTGCAACCATTTTGCCTGCGCCGGCTTGTCGGTCAGGAAAAGGAACACGACAACGGCGAGGAGGATCGCCGGCGCCCCCTCGAAGAAGAACAGCCACCGCCATCCCGCCAGGCCCAGCACGCCATTCATCTTCAGCAGCCATCCAGACATTGCCGCGCCGATACCACCCGAGATCGGTACCGAGAACACGAACGCAGCGATCATCCGGCTGCGATAGCTGCTCGGAAACCAGTAGGTCATGTAGAGAATCACGCCCGGAAAGAAGCCCGCTTCGGCAGCCCCGAGCAGAAAGCGCATGACATACAGGGTCCACGCGTGATTGATGAATCCAGCCAGAATCGCAAAAGCTCCCCATGTCACCATGATGCGCGCGATCCATTTTCGGGCGCCGTACTTCTGCAGCAGCAGATTACTGGGGACTTCGAAAATAAAGTAACTGATGAAGAAAATCCCCGCGGCAAAACCATATTGCGTCGCGGTGATGCCAATATCCTTGGACATGCCACCACTCGCCGCAAAGCTGATGTTGACCCGGTCGATGGAAGCGATCAGATAGCTGACGATCAGAATCGGCAGTAGTCGCCAGGCGGTTTTTCTGACGGTGCGGGTTTCCAGGCTCGAAGCAGAACCACTGTTCATCGGTTTGTCTCCTTCTTTTAATCTTTGCCGTCGTCTGACCGTCCAGTAATTCAGGTTTCCTTAAGAAATGACGGAACGGTTTGGCGAATGACTCAGGTAGATCAGGCGGAAATTTCTATCAGGATACCGAGCCGGTACTCCGCAGTCTTTCGACAGATTGCCAAGTTGTGTATATTAGAAGCACAAGCGGCGAGACACTCATGCACGCGCGGAGGCACATCCATGACCTGGCAGCCCATCGACGCACCGCCCGGTGAGGCACCTCGGCCCATGACCATGCGCGTGCAGGTCATTCCTCCCCGCTGTTACTACCCCGAGCACTGCCATCAGTGGTATCAAATGATCTATGCGACTGACGGCGCGCTGACGGTGGCGGCGCAGGAGAAATCCTTCGTGACCTCGCCAAAGGAATGCGTCTGGTTGCCGCCGCGCATACCGCATCGGGTCGGATCGCTCTACGGCGCCCAATTCCGCAGCCTCTGGTTTGCCGAGGATGCCGGCTTCGACGTGCCACAGAATCTGACCGTGTTCGGCATCACGCCGCTGCTCAAGGAGTTGATCGTCGAAGCTGCCGCAGTCGTCAGCCAGCCGGTCCACGAGGGTTATGCCGACCGGGTGACCGGGCTGATCGTCGATCAGTTTCGTCGCATGAAATCCATCACCAGGTCACTGCCTTGGCCGAGTGGCGGTTCGCGCCTGTCTACCCTGTGCGAAACGCTGTACGCCAACCCGGCCGATTCGTGTGGACTGAAAACCTGGGGAGACCGGCTCGGCATGTCCGAACGCAGCCTTGCCCGTCATTTCGAACTCGAGGTCGGGGTGACCTTCCGCACCTGGCGACGACTGCTGCGACTGCACAAGGCGCTCGAAATGCTGAGCAGCGGCATGGACGTCACGCAGACCGCGCTGGAACTCGGCTACGGGTCCACGTCCGCGTTCGTCTTCGCTTTTCGCACCGAGATGGGGTACAGCCCCGGGCATATGCGCTGATCTCCGCATGCTCGTCCGATGCGGTCGCACTCGGGGCACCCAGTCTGTTTTACCAAGCTTTCCGAAAGTAAATGGATGAGACCGTCACTCGATGAACGAGCCATGCTTACGAACCGCCGAGCTGATGACCGTTCACGATCCGGCCGTACATCGAATTCGGCGAATCGTGGAACTTCGCCCGCGTCTGATCTACTGAACCATTGAATCGCGGATCCTGCGGACGTTCGTGGCTATCCATGAAGACCGCCACGTCCCACGCTTGCTGAATAGTCAGTGTGTTGCCCAGTCCCAGGGGCATATTCGCCTTGATGAACCCCGCGGCATTCTGGATCTCGTGCATACCGGCGCCCCAGTTGAACGAGTGGTTGCCCCACAGCGGGGGGAAGACCGTCCTGCCGCCGCTGCTCTGCCCCTGCCCGTCGGCGCCATGACACACCGAGCAATGCTGCGCGTACACTTGCGCGCCGCGCGCGTAATCCGCCTTCAACTCGGGCGGAGGCAACTTCGGGTAGCCTCTGCCGGCGATCTTCCCGCCTACGGGAGCGCCCGTGGCAAGCCAGAACGCGTAGCTTTCCAGCGCGACCAGTACGGGATCGCCGAGCGGAGGCACCTTCCCGTTCATACTGTAGCGGAAGCATCCCTGCATTCGTTCGGCGAGCGTATTGATGTGACCGTTCTTGCTGCGATACGCCGGATAGGACACGTAGGCGGCCCATAACGGGCTTGAATCCGGCCGACGCCCCGCATCGAGATGACAGTTGGCGCAGGTGAGCGGATTGCCGACAAACTTGCCGGCGTATTGGCCGGTATGCATAAAGATCTGTTCGCCGAGCTTCACCGACTTGCCGAATTCACCGCTCGGCATCGCGCTTTCCGCCGGCGGCTCGAACGGATGGGCCTGGACGACCTCCGCTCGAGGGGCAGGCGCTACGCCCGCGGGCTCCGCTGCAACGGCGTGATCGACACGCCATGCGATCGACAAGGCGACCAGCAACACCGCGCCACCACGCTTTCGTTCGATCCTCATCATTTCCCTCTTATTTCGCGGTCTTTTCGCTGATCTGCGCGGGGTTCGCATAGTACACCGCTACCGCATGGATGTCGGCATCGGAAAGCTTGCTGGCCACGGCGGGCATCAGCGCAAGAGGCCCCGGCGGGCGCCCTCCCGCTTTCCATTCGTGCAGTTGTGCCTCGATGTAGCTCGCCGGCTGTCCCGCCAACGACGGAAAGACACTACCCACGCCGGCACCGCCTGGGCCATGGCATTGGCCGCAGGCCGGCAGCCCCGCTTCCCATCGTCCGCGCGTCGCCAGCCACGCGCCGGTATCCGACGGCTCGGGATCGGACGAGTCGCTCGTCCGGATATTTTCGGGAGCGGGAAGACTGCTGAAGTATCGGGCCACCTCGCTGCGTTCCGGGCCCGTCATCGACTTTGCGAGCGGCTGCATCACGGCGCTTTCGCGGCTGCCATCGGCAAATGCCGACAGCTGCGCATCGAGATATTCAGCGCTCAGCCCGGCCAGTCTCGGAAATCCGGCCGCGGCGGTGCCTTGTCCGGACGCACCGTGGCAGCCGATGCAGGCCGCTACGCCATTGGACGTGCCTTCGGTCGCAATCTGTCGCCCCGACGGCGTAGTCTGCGCATTCGCACTCGTCAGCGTCATCGCGAACAATGCGGCAACACAAGCGGTCGCGGCTCGCGCTGTCGGCCAGCATTCTTTGTTGTTCATGTCGCCTCTTGCATGCCATTTTTTTTGCAAAGCTGCTCGACGCAGCTCTCGGACCTGTCAAACAGCCCGGCTCTTTTAGTGCATTGCTTTCAGTCTCCGTCGCTGGACCCTCTAAAAAACAAGCGGCCCCATACGCGACTCAATGATTCTACGCTCGATTCTCGACGCCGTAATTCGTGACAAATATTCAAAGGAATGTGTCGTAATTTTCATTTATTCCGATCCGATCCGATGTGCACCAGCGTGGCGGACAGTCATTTTTCACTGGATTTAGAATAATATTTTCGATTCCGAAATTTAAGGTAGATTGCGAATTGGCCGCAGTGCAATACCCGAATCATCCGAAGCGGCTTGCGCATTTGCTTCCTGATCACGCGCGGCAACGGCATTTCGCCTGTCTTCAATCCAATCTTTACAACTGTAAATCTCCAGGAGACTTCATGAAAGTAGACCGTCGACATGCGCTGGGAGTCGGTGCCGTGGCCGGCCTGACACTCATCTCCGCCAAAATCGCTACGGCAAGTCCGGAAACCTCCTCTGGTGGCCCGACGTCAGAACCGCAGGATGCCTGGCTCGACAAGGGTGGGCACCGACACCGGATCGTTTTCGACACGACGAGTGCGACGGGTCTCGGAATGGGGATGAATTTCGCCACGAATTTCTTTATGGCCAATCACGAAGGCTATGGCATCCCCAAAGAAGATTTATCGGTTGTCGTCATCATGAGGCACATGTCGACGTCGTTCGCCTTCGACGATGCCATGTGGGAGAAATACGGCGACTATTTCGTCAGCCATACCGAAGTTTTCGATCCTCATACGCAGGCCGCCCCACGAATCAATCTTTACCGTACCGAATTCAAGGACGCGCATCTTCCCAACGGTAAGGCCACGCTCGTCGCACTCGCCCAATTGGGTGCTCGCTTTGCGGTGTGTGCGATGGCCGTCACTAATCTGGCGAAGTCCATTGCGCAGAGTACCCATGGGACGGTCGATACCGTCCTGAAGGAACTGGAGGCGAACCTGGTTCCCAATTCCATCGTGGTGCCGGCGGGAATCGTGGCGGTGAACCGCGCGCAGGAGCACGGCTACACGTTCTCCTATTGCGGCTGATCGGGCATCCCGAAGCGACACGCTTCATTGACACGAGATAGGCGCAGCCCCCGCGCTGCGCTCACGTTTGCGCGTAACCGGCGTCGGCCGTCGCTTTGTGCGGGGACGTTCGTCGGACAGGGGACGGTCGAGATCACCCGTCTCTTTCAGCCTGAGGTCAATCGGAGCGCCCTCGGGCAGCCAATAGGAATAGGCCTCGAGCGCAACCAACACCGGGTCGCCCAGTGGCGATGCCTTGCCATTCATACTGTACGTGAAGCAACCCCGCATACGCCCAGCAAATGTGTTGATGTGATGATTCTTCGATCGGTAAGCGCGATAATCGCGCTGGCGCAGCAATTGCCGCGCTGGGCCATCTTCGTCACCGCCTTGTCGTCTGGGGTGCTGACACAGCGGTAAATTACTTCTAATTTTGGATTCTCCTTTCATGACCGCTTACGACTACGACCTTTTCGTCATTGGCGCTGGTTCGGGAGGCGTGCGCGCTGCGCGGGTAGCCGCCTCACTTGGAAAACGCGTGGCTATTGCGGAGGAATTTCGCTTCGGCGGCACATGTGTCATCCGGGGCTGCGTGCCGAAAAAGCTGTTTGTCTACGCATCGCAATACAGCGAGCATTTCGAGGATGCCACTGGTTACGGCTGGACCGTTACGCCGCCGAGCTTCGACTGGCCGACACTGCTTGCCAACAAGGACCGCGAAATCGCGCGCCTCGAGGGCATCTACCGCCGTAACGTCGAAAGCTCCGGGGCTACGATCTTTGACACACGGGCAGAGCTTGTCGATCGTCATACCGTAATGCTCGTGGCCGAGAAGCGAACTGTCACCGCCGGGCAGATACTAATCGCCACTGGCGGGCGCCCCTCGCCGCATCCGGCGCTTCCCGGCCACGAACATTGCATAACGTCCAATGAAGCCTTTCATCTGCCGACCCTGCCGAAATCAATCATGATTGGCGGCGGCGGCTACATAGCGGTGGAATTCGCGAACATTTTCCACGGCTTGGGCGTTGAAACCACCCTGGTCTATCGCGGGGTGGAAATCCTCAATCGATTCGACATGGACTTGCGAACCGGTTTGCATGAAGCCATGTCGAGTAAGGGTATAGAGATCGTCTGCCATACCGTCGCCGAGGAGGTCACGCGTTGCGACGATGGCGGTCTGGACGTGCGGTTGAGCAACGGGCAGACGCGTACGGTGGACCAATTCATGTTGGCCGTAGGGCGCTCTCCTAACACCGAAGGATTAGGTCTCGACACCGTTGGCGTCGAGACCTCCGCGTCCGGCGCCATACAGGTCGACCGCTATTCGAGGACGAATATCGACAACATTTGGGCCATCGGCGATGTGACTGACCGAGTTCAACTTACCCCGGTTGCGATTCACGAGGCAATGTGCTTCGTGGAAACCGCATTCAAAGCGAATCCAACGGCCCCCGACCACGATCTCATCGCAACGGCTGTTTTCTCACATCCAGAAGTCGGCACCGTTGGCCTGTCCGAGCATGAAGCTGCGGCGAAATACGATGAACTGGAAATCTATCGCACCGCGTTCCGCCCGATGCGCAATGTGCTTTCGGGACGCGATGAAAAGGTTCTGATGAAACTGGTCGTCGATGCCGCATCGCGCAAGGTTGTCGGCGCCCATGTCATGGGACCTGAAGCTGGCGAGATGGCACAACTACTCGCCGTTCCGCTCAAGGCCGGCGCCACCAAGGATGATTTCGACCGCACCATGGCCGTGCATCCGACTGCCGCCGAGGAGCTTGTGACCATGTATAACCCGACGTATCGGTTGAGACACGGAGATAGGGTGGGTTGAACGTTTTGACGCCCACTGTTCCGATCTTCGATACGACTCGTCGTGCCGTCAAAAGACAATACACCGGAAGATCCGTCTGCCCTTCCGACTGCACGCTAGCTTGGCGGCCTCCGCCGCAGTCTCGGGACGGAGAAGTCCCTTTCATTCTCGAGTCCTGACCGTGGGCTTGGCGCGTTTTGCATATACGCCGAAGTTGCTCATCATGCGCGGCCACGCGGGACTAAGCATGACCGCAGGCGGCTGGCGAGCAGTCCATCAAGCCGGGAGAGCTATGTAGCGCTGAGCAGTTGTAGATGTGCGCCCCGCAGAGTCGCCCGTTGTACGGCACGCGTGTGGTCAATACGTTGAAAGATCATCTCCGACTTCCTTGGCTTCACCCAGCCAACATTTCAAGAACAAACGGCCTCTTTCGAATTTCGAGTGGGTGGTCTGCCGGGTCAAGTGCGGGCGCAAGCCCGGCGAAGCGAACACTTGATGCGCGCGGGTTAAATAAGCTGGTGCGAGGCTGGTTGCGGCAGAATGCGGCAACCAGCCCTGCAAGAGCAAGCGAACTATGACGAACCAAACCCAACTGTTTGAGGCCGCCCTGGGAATCAAGGCGCCGTGGTATGTGCAAGGTGTCGATTTCGGCACGGAACTGACGATTGCCGTGGACTTTGTTGCGGGCAGCCGGTTTGCGTACCCCGGGGTGGCGGGCGAACATCCGGTGCACGACACGGTCATGAAACGGTTGCGGCACCTCAACTTTTTCCAGTTCGACTGTTATCTGGAGGTGCGTGTGCCGCGTGTGCGCCTGCCGGACGGCTCGGTGCGGCTCGTAGAGCCTGACTGGATGGGCAAGCTGGACGGCTTTACGCTGCTGTTTGAAGCGCTCGTGCTGACGCTGTGCCGGGAGATGACATTCGCGGCAGTGGCGCGTCTGGTGAACCTGTCGTGGCATCGCGTGAAGGCCATCTGTGACCGTTACGTGGATCTGGCCGTGGCTGCGACTGACCTGTCCGCCGTCACCGCTGTGGCGATTGACGAAACCTCGTGCCGACGCGGCCACGACTACGTCTCGCTGGTCGCCGACATGGACGGGCGGCGCGTGGTCTTCGTCACGCCCGGCAAGGATGCAGGCGTCGTCGAACGCTTTGCCAGTCACCTGGCGCAACACAACGCAACGCCTGCACAGATCACATCGGCCAGCATCGACATGTCGCCCGCCTTCATCAAGGGCGTGCAGGAGAATCTGCCCGATGCGCGCGTGACGTTCGACAAGTTTCATGTCGTGGCGCACGCGTCGAAAGCCCTCGATGGCGTGCGCCGTGCGCAGCAGAAGACCGATCCCGCACTCAAGGGCATGCGCTGGTTGTTGCTCAAGGATGCGGACAAGCTGAACCTCGCGCAACTGACCGATCTCGAGGCGCTGATCAGCCAGTACACCACCAACCGCACGGCTCGAGCATGGATGTACCGCGAGCAGTTGCGCGAGATTCTCGATCGCAGGCAGATCCACGTCGTCTCCAAAATGTTGCGCCGATGGTGCACCGGCGTCATGCGGTCCAAGGTCGAGCCGATGAAGGACGTCGCACGCATGATTCTTCGTCATTTCGACGGCATCGTTGCGTGGGCCCAGACGCGCCAGACCAATGGCTTCATTGAGGCGATCAACGGCCTGTTTCAGGCGGCCAAGCGTAAGGCGCGCGGATACGCCAGCTTCAAAACCATGCGAACCGTGCTGTTCCTCATCGCCGGCAAGCTCGACTTCTCAGCCTTCAATCCACATGCCTCGTGAGCCGCATTACCCACTGCATTTTTAAAAGAGCC
>DATEJU010000274.1:0-3277 GCA_035277805.1 Paraburkholderia sp.
CAGCTATACCGGCAACCACCGACGCAACGCTTCCCATGCTCTTAACTTTTCCCCATAGGGCACCGCCGCATACGCCGGACTGCTCGACGGCAGCTTGATGAGATCGAGCGATGCACGGCTCTCCGCCAACGCCTGCATCCCAATCTTCGCCGCCGTACCGCCATTGAACGCAACGACGGCAAGATTCGGTAACGCCCTCACAAGCGCCGCCAGATCATTCGTCGCATGATCGCGAATGCGACTATCGAGACTCCCGTCCCTTTTCGCCTTCGCAATCACATCCCATAGCCCCACGCGATGATCGAGCAGCGCTTGCAGCCGCGCCTCGTACTCCATCCCCGGCAGCGCCATCCCGATCACATCCCCAATCAAATGCCAGAACCGATTGATGTTTTGGTCAATTTGACATCCGGTTAGCCCGGGCCATTCAACCGCATTCAGCTGGCGGCAGCCTCAGCCGCTTCCTGGTCCACCGGCGGCGTGTGAGTCAGCCGAATTTGCTCGATCATCCTCGTCAACACGTCGAAGGCGGTTTCGGGCGTGGCCTGCGTTGGGGTTGGCTTGTTCGGGTTTTGATGAGCGATCCAATCGCGATATTGTTTGATCTGCTTCACCTGTCCGACTAGATCGACATCGACTTCGCCCTTGAAGAGGTCGAGAATTTCGCCAAATCTCCAGTATTCAACCTCACTCCCGAATTTCTCCGCCAGTTTCGCCGAGTACTGCTTGTAGATTGTCAATTACGATGGCCGCCCGAGCGACAATTATCTTGGCCGGTCGGCGGGGTTAGTTGTCGCTGCTCAACTCGTCATAGTTGTCGCTCCTTCCGATTCGGGTTGGGGTAATTGACGCCGCCGCGCGCGCTTGTTGTCGTCGGCGCTGCGGCGTCGGTAGCTTTCCACGTTCAGCTCGAAGATCGTCGAGTGATGGACCAGGCGATCGATGGCAGCCACCGTCATCGACGGATCGGGGAACACGTCGCTCCAGCCGGAGAACGGCTGATTGGCCGTGATCAGCAGACTGCGCCGCTCATAGCGTTCGGCAATGAGTTCGAACAGCACGCTGGTTTCCGCTTGATCCTTGCGCACGTATGACAGGTCATCGAGGATGATCAAGTCGAAGTGATCGAGCTTGGCAAGCATCGATGGCAATTGCAGGCTCTGGCGGGCCGCCTGCAGCTTCTGCACGATTTCGCCGGTGCGCGTGAACAGCACGCGGTATCCGGCGTCGATCAATGCATGGCCGATGGCGCAGCCTAAATGGCTCTTGCCGGCACCCGGAGGTCCGAACAGCAGGATCGTGGCGCCTTTCTCCAGCCACGAGTCGCCGCTGGCAAGCGCCATCACGTGCGCCTTGGAGACCATCGGGACGAGCCCGAAGTCGAACGTCTCGAGCGTCTTGCTCGGGTCCAGGTGCGATTCGACGCGGTGCCGCTCGATACGCCGTTTCGCGCGTTCGGCCAGTTCATGCTCGAGCAGCGCGCCGAGCAGACGCGTCGACGGCCAGCCTTCCTTGTCGGAGCGCTGCGTGAACTCTGGCCATAGCCGCGCGATCGTCGGCAAGCGCAGCTCGGTGAGCATCAGCCCCATACGGGCGGCGTCGTAGGTTGCAGGCGCGTTCATACCGATACCTCCTCGCCGATCAGCGTGTCGTAGAGCGCCGCCGTCGGCATGTCGACCGCCACGTCCGGGCACCGCGCCTGGCGCGGCGCAAGTTCATGCTGCAGTTGCTTCAGATCGGGCAACTCACCGGCGGTGAGCAACGCCTCCAGCCGCTCGGCAAGAACCGCCTCGACGCCATGATTGGCGGCCAACTCAAGCAGCCCGACCATGGCCTTGCAGGCTTCGCGTTGCGTGAGCTGTGCCTCGAGCCGCTCCCATGTCCGGCGGTATGCCTCGCGCGGGAACAAGTCGTCGCGAAACGCCAGCCCTTTGAACGCCTGGGGCTTGCGCTTGAGCGCCTCGATGAAGTGCCGGTAGTCGAGCTTGCGACGGCGGCTATTGGCGGC
Organism: Paraburkholderia sp.; assembly: GCA_035277805.1. Lineage (GTDB taxonomy): Bacteria > Pseudomonadota > Gammaproteobacteria > Burkholderiales > Burkholderiaceae > Paraburkholderia. Next base: position 2,009 of record DATEJU010000274.1, read on the forward strand.
ATGGGAGCCCCGCGCGGTGCTATGCACGAGCGCGCCGGACAGATAGCAGTCGAGGTGATCGGCGTAGACGCGGACCTTCAAGCGGTGGCTGATCAGGCGTGACGGCGCGCTGTAAAGAATGCCGCGCACGGTGAACGTGCCGCAGCGTGTCACGCGGGCTTCCTCTTCGATGAAGTCGGTCGTGCGATGCGCGGGCAGATCCTGCAAGTGTTCGCGCTCGGCGTTGAACGCAGCCGCGTTGCGGCGGTTACGGCGCATGACGACCTCGCGAACAAACGCTTCATAGGCCGGACGATCATCGAAGTCGCGATGGCCACGCAGCATCAGCGCTTGGTCGACCGCCTCCTTCAGATGACGGTGCGAGGATTCCACGCTGCCGTTCTCGTGGGCCACGCCAACGTTGTTGCGTGTGCCTGCCAAGCCGTAGTGCATCAGCAGCGCGTCATAGCGAGCCGTGAAGTCCTCCTCGGCCTGCAGATTCTTGAACGCTGCCGACAGGCTGTCGGTGCGATGCTCGTGCGGGCAGCCGCCGGCCTGCCACAGTGCGTTCTGCAAACCCGTCGAGAGGGCCTCGAAGCTCTCGCCGCCTTCGACGACATAGGCGTATTCCCAGTGTGAGAACGCGAGCACGAAGTGATAGAGCCGGTGGTCGAGCGCTGCGCCGGCGATCGTCACGCGCAGATCGCGCATGTCGGTGAAGTCCGACAGCCCCTGTACGCCGGGCAAGTGCTGCTGCGGGAAGAATATCTCCTTGCCGGGGCCCTCGAGGGCCCGCCATTGACTGACGCGCCGCTCGAGCGTGCGTCGCATGCCGTCAGGGAAGAGGCCGGGATGCGCTTCCTGCAGCTTGCACAGCAGCGTGATGGCCTTCAGCCGAGGAGCGTGGCGTAACAACGGCACGACCTCGCTGTCCCAAACATCGGCGAAAGGGTCAGTTCGAGTGCGCCACGTGCGCGGCGGCTTCTGCGACGGCAGACGGCCGTCATGCTCGATGCGCCGGGCCGTGCGAACGCTCATACCCGCCATGGCCGCGGCGACTTCCTGAGTGTGATGTTTGCGCTTGCTCATAAAGAGTCGGACCTGCTGGTCCGTTACGTAGGTTCCGGGCATGGCTGTTCGCTTCTTGTTGGACGCGATCAGCCATCGTAAAACCCCGCTACTCCGGCGCCGCCGGTAGCTCGTCGTCTTCGGTGGCTACGCCCCCTCCGACTCCTCACCACCGGCCAAGGTAAATGTCAACGGACCGGCCAAGATAATTGTCGTTCTCTA
>DATEJU010000275.1:0-6351 GCA_035277805.1 Paraburkholderia sp.
GGCATTGGCTCGTTGCGCAAGCAGTTCAACGAGCGCTCGAGGACGGCAGCAACGAGTTGGCTGGGCCAGCGCGCCTGGCGTTAATGCGCGGTTGGACGCAATGGCAGGTGCTGGATGAGCAAATTGCGTGGCTTGAAAGACAGATCATCGAACACGCCGCTCACGATCCGCAAGCCCAACGTTGCATGGGCGTGTGCGGCGTCGGCCAGCTCACGGCATCGGCTGCAGTAGCAACGGTGGTCGACACGCGGCAATTCAAGAACGGCCGGCAGATGGCCGCATGGCTAGGCATCGTGCCCAAGCAGAACAGTAGCGGCGGCAAGTCGCGGCTCGGGCGCATCACAAAACAAGGGGACACCTATCTGCGAACCCTGCTGTTTCAGGGCGCACGCTCCGCGGTCCTGACGGCCAACTGACGCAACGACCGGCTCTCGCGCCGGATCGTCCAGTTGCAGGCACGCGTGGGTTTTTACAAGACTCTGATCGCGGTGGCCAACAAGCACGCACGAATTCTGTGGGCCATCCTGGCCAAGGGCGAGCAATTCGATCCGTCCTATGCACCCATCCGCACGAGAATGGCGACGGATTCCTGAAACTTCCCTCGAACGTGGAAGGCTTCCAGCTCACCGTCAGTTGATTGTGTAGTCGAAGACGCAACAGGTATCCGTGCCAGGAAAGGCAATGACGAGGCCGCCGGCCGTATCGCGCACAATTGCGCAGGGGGGGCCGGGCGCCGAGCCGATATCAGGCTTTGCCCTATAGGCTTCCTGCGCTAGTAGGGCATAGTCGCGCGGGATCATTACGCACTCGGCGACGAAGCCGGAACTACAACGGCCGGGGCATACTGAGCGAGCGCCGCCGACACGGCAACAGATGCCGCTAAGCCCGATCTAAGATTCCCGAAAAAATTCCCCCAAAGTTGCGCTTACTTGCTCCGTTACGTTCGGGGCGCCCCTACAAGCCAGCGCCCCTCAGTCTATGGCTTCTCGACGAGATTGCTCGAGAGACACACCAGCACGATCCTCCCGGCACTCGCGGTCCGTTGTGAAGCAACAGGCTTCCCAGTAGCCGTCATCTTTGAGATGCTCTTAGAACGATGCCAGCGCTCCCCATCGTCAGTTCCCAAGGATAGAATCCGGCGTGACGGCGGTCGCCGCGTTGTTCCGGCAGCGCCTGTGGCGCTATCGGATACAGCAGAGCATGAGCCGTTGCGGAAATTGTTGGGATACTCCCGATGGAACGGTTGTTCCGCAGTTTCATGACGGAATGGCTAACGTATCAGTGGGCTACATGTCGGCGCAGGAAGCACAGCGGGATGTCAGCCACAACCGCCCCGCCCGATCTGTCACAGTTCACGATCGCGACATGGTCGCCTCCCCATCAAGGGCTGCGCGCATCCAATCGCTACAACGCCGCTTCCTTGAGCAACCAGTCGCGAAAAGCCATAAGCTTCGCGAGGCCTGAACACTCGTCGCGATACACGATGTAATAGGCCAACGGCGAAGCGAACGTTATTTCCGGGAAGAGTCGCACAAGACGCCCCGCTGCTAGGTCGTCGCGCACCATGACACTACGTGCGAGCGCGACTCCATGCCCGTCGATGGCGGCCTGCAAGACCGCCGCAGAATTGTTGATCCGCATCCCGCGCCCGGTCGCGACATCCGGCACACCGGCTTTCTGCAGCCACGTATCCCAAGCGGGAAAGCCCGTGCGACTATCCATCGACAGGTCGTGAATCAAGGTCTCCCGGGCCAGATCAGCCGGATTTTGCAGGCGCCCCCCCCACGCAGCAGCTCGGGCGAGCACACGGGATAGACATCTTCGTCCATGAGCTTTTCCGCAACGAGCCCCGGCCAACTGCCCGTTCCGTAGCGCACGCCGATATCGATCTGCTGGGTAACGAAATCCACCGGCTTGAGGTTGGTGTCAAGACGCACATCCGTGCCCGGCCATCCGCTCTGAAAGCGTTCGATGCGCGGCAACAGCCACTTGGCCGCAAAGGCCGGGCTGATCGCAACGGTGAGCACCCCGCTCGCGGACCCCTCCTTCAGCCGCTCCAGACCGACCGTCAGCCTGTCGAAACCTGCGCGGATATCCGGCAGCGCTCGTTCGGCCGCCTCGGTCGGCACAAGTCGAAGGCGTCCGCTGGTGCCGCGACGGAACAGCGGCGTACCCAGCCACTCCTCCAGCACACGGACAAGTTGACCGACCGCCGCGGGCGTCACATGGAGCTCGGCCGCCGCGGCCGAAAAGCTCTGATGACGGGCGCTTGCCTCGAAGGCACGCAATGCATTCAAGTGAACGGGCGATTTCATTTCGATAAAGATTTTCTTTCAATGATGAACACTTTATCTCGTTTGCCGGCGAAAGTGAATCGGCTAAGAATCCATCTCGTACCCGGTAAGGGCTCGACGCAGCGACGAATGGACCCGCGACAAGGTCGGTCCGGAGTCGCCTTCATCCATAGCTTTTCTTCTAAACGGATTTCACCATGAGCAATCAATTCAACAGCAGGAAGCTGCTGGTCGTCGGAGGCACCAGCGGAATGGGGCTGCAGACGGCCCGCCTGGTTCTCGCCGAAGGCGGTAGCGCGGTCATCGTCGGGCATCGGGCAGACAAGGTCGAAGCGGCTCGCAAGGAGCTGGCAGCGCTGGGCTCCGTCGCCGCGCTGACGGCGGACCTTTCCGGCGACGATGGCCTCGCGGCGCTGCTCCGGGCCCTCGACGAGCAGCACAACGATATCGACCTGCTGGTCAACGCCGCGGGCGTGTTCTTTCCCAAGCCGTTCCTCGAGCACGGAGACGCGGACTACGACCAGTACATGAAGCTGAACAAGGCCTTCTTCTTCATTACGCAGAAAGTCGCCGCCAACCTGATCGCCGGTAGCCGCCCGGGCGCGATTGTCAATATCGGCTCGATGTGGGCGAAGCAGGCAATCGCCGCGACGCCGTCGTCAGCGTATTCGATGGCGAAGGCAGGCTTGCACTCGCTGACGCAGCACCTGGCCATGGAGTTGGCCCCAAAGCACATTCGTGTCAACGCGGTGTCGCCGGCGGTCGTCCAGACGCCGATCTACGAAGGCTTCATCCCGAAGGCCGACGTGCACGACGCGTTGCAGGGCTTCAACAGCTTCCACCCGCTCGGCCGGGTCGGCACGCCGCAAGACGTTGCCGAAGTCGTCGCGTTCCTGCTGTCGGACAAGGCGAGCTGGGTTACCGGCGCGATCTGGGATGTGGACGGCGGCGTCATGGCCGGCCGCAACTGATGGATGGCGGGTAGAAGCACGACTCGACCACCTGCCCGCCCCATCCGAACCGGACTATCGAACCGCGCGGATCGACGGCCGGACGTTCGCTGCACCTGCTCGCTCAATGAGGAGAGTCGAAATGGTTTATTTGCAGCTCACGCTCTGGATTGCCGACGCCAACCGTGCTGCAACAGCATAGATCTACAGGAAGTACAAAGCGCCGTTCCTCGACACCGTCCTCGGGGCGAAATCGAAGGAACTGCTCGTGCGCGATGAAGACGTGCACGTACTGCACGGCTTCGACAGCGCGAAGCACGCGAACGCCTATCTGCAAAGCGCCCTGTTCACCACCGACGTGGTGATCGACCTCGAACCGCTGCTGGATGCCGCGCCTGACGTGCGCGTCCACCAGGTCGCATAGCCAGACGACCGGGCGTCGTCCCCGCGCCCGCCCCTTGTTAATTTGGATACCTTGATATGATGAACGACTGGAACGCCTACCGAGCCTCCCTTCTGGCGCGCGTCGGCGACTACGCGAAACAGAGCCCCGACGTGGTGCGCGGCCTGACAACGATCGATAACGCCGCCGCGAAGACAGGCCATCTGGATCCCAAGATCCACGAACTGATTGCGCTGGCCGTGGCCGTGACCACCCGCTGCGATGGCTGCATTTCCGTGCACACCAAAAAGGTGGTCGAACATGGCGCCACGCTGGAGGAAATCGCCGAAGCGCTGGGCGTCGCGATCGCGCTGAATGCCGGGGCCGCACTGACCTACTCGGCGCGCGTCATCGAAGCCCACGCGCAACTCTCCAGTCGGTAGCCATTCGTACCGAGGTTCGCCGGCCGCCGATTGCCGATCGGCCGGCCGCGTGCCCATCAAGCCCAGGAACATTGTCCATGCTCGTCAACGCAGACTTCTCGCGCCGTGTCGTCGTTGCGCCTCACCAGTATCGATGGGTCGCCTCCCCGCAGGCCGGTGTCGAGCGAGTGATGCTGGATCGGCTGGGTGGAGAGCAGGCGCGCGCCACCAGCATCGTCCGCTACGCGCCCGCCTCCTGCTTTCCGACCCATCTGCATCCTGAGGGCGAAGAGATTCTTGTGCTATCCGGCACCTTCTCGGAAGACGGCGTGCATTATCCGGCAGGCTGGTATCTGCGAAATCCGCCCGGCTCCAGCCACCGCCCTTCAAGCAGCGAGGGCACGATCATCTTCGTCAAGCTCCGGCACATGCGCCCCAGCGAGCATCGGCGGATACGCATCGACACCAACGACCCGGCGGCCTGGCATCATTGCGGCGGCCGCGCAATCTGCCCGTTGTTCGCTGACGATACGGAACAGGTCTGCCTGCAACGGCTGGCGCCGCATGAGGCGCTATTTTCCGCGCCGCTGGACAGTGCAGAAGTGCTCGTGCTGGCCGGAGAGGTCGTGGACGGGATTCAGCCCCACGAGCATGGCAGCTGGATGCGTTTGCCGAAGGGCACGTATCCGGAGATCGTCGCCGGGGCCGGCGGCGCGAGCGTCTATCTAAAGACCGGTCATCCGGTCGGCACGGCGGTAGAGGACTAGGCATGCGCACGGCACACATCGCCATCGTCGGTGCCGGCTTGAGCGGCCTGTACGCAGCCTTCCTGCTGGAGCAGCGAGGCATCAGGGACTACGTGCTGCTCGAGGCGCGCGATGTTCCGGGCGGTCGCATCGCGTCCGCTTCGCGGCGCCCGCCTCACGGAACCACGACTGCCAGCCGCGACGTCGATCGCTTCGATCTCGGCCCGACGTGGTTCTGGCCACACCTCCAGCCCCGGCTGGATCAGTTGATTCACGAACTGGGCCTGCAGCGCTTCGAGCAATACGAAACCGGCGACATGATGCTGGAGCGCACGCCGGATGCGCGTCCGGTACGCATGCGGGGGTACGCCACCACACCGGCGCCGACGCGTGTGGCCGGCGGCATGACTGCGCTGACCGACGCTCTGTGCCACCGCCTGGACGCGCCCCGCATCGTAACCGGTCAAACGGTGCGGCGCATATGCAGCCTCGACGCCCATGTGGAACTCGACAGCGAAAACGTCGCCGATGGCGTCACGTGGCGCGTCGAACACGTGCTTCTGGCAATACCGCCTCGGCTGGCGGAAGACCTCATCGAGTTCACGCCGCCCTTGCCAACGGAATTGGTCCGCCAATGGCGCAGAACGAGCACCTGGATGGCGCCGCATGCCAAGTACATCGCCATCTACGACACGCCGTTCTGGCGCGAGCATGGACTGTCCGGCGAGGCCCGAAGCGCACGCGGGCCGCTGGGCGAGATCCACGATGCGTCCATGCCGGGTGGCAGTGCCGCACTGTTCGGCTTCCTCCGCATCCTGGCGCGCGTTCGCGAGAAGGTTCCCGACGACGTGCTGCGCGCGCATTGCCGCGCTCAGCTGGTGCGCCTATTCGGCGCGAAGGCTGCGACGCCCGTATTCGACGTCGTCAAGGATTGGGCGCGGGACCCTTTCACGGCCACCGCCGCCGATCTCGACGACAACGGCCATCACGCGGAAGCCCCGGCCGCCACCGCCTCGTCCGGCCCGTGGCACCGGCGCCTGACCGGCATCGCGAGCGAATGGTCACGGCAGTTTCCGGGCTATGTCGCCGGCGCCATCGAAGCAGCGAGCCGAGGTGTGCAGGCATTGCCCGAATCCGGCGAACGGGAATCAGGTGTAGGCATAGCGCCGCCTCTACGCGCAAGACCTACTAACGGATGAAGCGAACACCGAGGCAATGCTGTCGGTTGTCGTCAGTAAGCCCTCTCTGCCGTCCGCTCAGCCGCGAAAGTACAGGCAGTGATAGAGAAAGATCCGTTCTCCGGTCAGGTGTTCGTGTTTCGAGGCAAGCGAGGTGACTTGCTGAAGTGTTTGTGGTGGTGAGACGGAGGCCTATGCATGCTCTCGAAGCGCCTCGAGAAGGGACACTTCGCGTGGCCGACAAGAAAACCGACGTCGTGACGATGACGACGTACCCGCTGCAAGCGTTGCTCGACGGTAATGACAATACCACGATGCAGAGGCATCCGAAGCCCGAATATCGTCGCGTCAGTTGAACACGCGATGGACATGCATGGTC
>DATEJU010000276.1:0-14052 GCA_035277805.1 Paraburkholderia sp.
TCGGCTCAAGGACAAGCGAAAAGCTGGACAAACAGGAACGCGGGCAAGCGCGAAAGCAGTCGCGTGACACAGGCCCCGGGTGGGTCAGATTTACTTCGGCGAATCGCCGAAAGGTGGGTCAGTTTCTAATCGGCGTTGACATGAAGGTGCGCAACTGCGCAAGGTCGAGTCCGCGTGCGTTCATGTCGTGATGTCCGATTGCGTTGCCGCGTTGCCGGCCGCGGCGGGTTTATCGACGATGCCGGGCAGATGCATCGCCGATGATCCTTCGATGTCGACTCGATGTTTCGGATGTACCGATGACATCGATTGAATATTCCAGATTTACCGATAAATGGTGCGCTCGTAGCATGGCCGCAGTCAATCGTTTTCTGGAGGCCATCATGAGGGGCGCGAAGGCGTTGGGTGCGTCGCATCGCTGGAAGGTGCTGGGCGTTGGCGTGGCGGCGAACGCCAGCTTCGCCGCAGCCTTTTCGGGCATTCCGGCGACGGCGGTCTGGATCCGCTCGGACTACCGCATCGACACCGGCGCGCTCGGACTGCTGCTTGGCATGCTCGGTCTAGGCATCGTTTTGAGTGAATTGCCGTGGGGACTGCTGACCGACCGGTGGGGCGACCGGCGTGTGCTGCTCACGGGGCTCGGTTCGACCGCGGCGGCGCTGGTCGCAATGACGGCCTGGTGCGTGCCTGATGCGGCGCACGTGCCCGGCTCGCATGCGCTTGGGGCGGGCTTTCTTGCTATCGGTTTGCTTGGCGGCAGCGTGAACGGCTCGAGTGGACGCGCGGTCATGGCCTGGTTCGGGCCCGCCGAGCGCGGTCTTGCGATGAGCATCCGGCAGACGGCGGTACCGGCCGGCGCAGGCGTGGGTGCACTGATCTTGCCGGCATTGGCCGCGCACGCGGGCTTCGCATGGGTATACGGAACGCTCGCGGCAATGTGCATTCTTTCAGTCATCTTGACGATAGGGTGGGTGCGCGAAGCCGAGGAATCCACGCCGCGCGCACCGGCGCGCGCAGGGCAGCACGAAGTGCCGCGCGCGCACTCGCCGCTGCGCAGCGCTCAGGTCTGGCGCGTGGCGTCGGGCATCGCGGCGCTTTGCATGCCGCAGGTCGCGGTGATCTCGTTTGCGAGCGTCTTCCTGCACGACTTCGGCCATGCGGGCAGCGCTGCGACCGGTGCGGCGCTCTTCGCGGTGCAATTCGGCGCGGCGTGCATGCGCGTCTGGAGCGGACGCTGGACCGACAGGCGCGGCAATCGCAATGCATATCTGCGTGCATGCGCCGCGCTGAGCGTCACGCTGTTCGCGTTACTCGCTGCAACGACGGCGCTATTTGCGCATGCAGGCCGCTTCGTGCATGCAGGCCGCTTCGTGCATGCGCTCCCGATGCTGGGCGACGGGCGCATCGCGCTTGTCGCGCTGCTCGTGTTGGGCGGGATCGCAGCCTCGGCATGGCACGGCGTCGCGTTCACCGAACTTGCCACGCTCGCGGGCCAGGATCGCGTGGGCACAGCGCTCGCGATGGGCAACACAGGCGCCTTCCTGGCATTCTGGCTCGCGCCTTCGGCGATTCCGCTGCTGCTATCCGTATTGGGCTGGCCCGCCGTCTGGCTTGCGGCGGCCGCATGTGCGGCGCTGGCGTGGCCCGCGTTTGCGCGTGCGTCGTGTCCGTCAGAGGCAAACGTCGCAACCGTCGCGCTTTCGCACTGGCCAAAGGGCAACGCGAGCGCGGGGGCAGCAGGTCGACCGTCGCCACACGCGGCATTATCCGACATACGTTAAGGTGCGCAACATACGTATTACAGAATTTTATTATTTGATTCGCGTAACTGAATCAAAAATCGAAATTAAAGAAGGTTTGACGTTTCGGAAATCTCTGATTCAGAGAATCTTTAATCGATGTTCAGATGATGGTTCCAGAAAGATTGCGCTTCGTGCAACAAGCAATCGTGAGCCTTGGCTGAAAGATCAGGCACGTACCGGCCAATCCGATATCCCTACTACATCGAGAGAGACAACTTGAAACTCCGAGTCGTCCTTGCCGACGATCATCCATTCGTTTTACTAGGCGTTCGCTCCGCGCTCGAGGCGGCGGGAGGCATACAGGTCGTCGGTGAAGCGTCCGGCCCGAGCGCGCTTTTGCGCACGCTCGAGTGCGTGCCGTGCGACATCGTGCTGACCGACCTTACCATGCCGTGCGATACGGGCGAGGCCGAGGACGGGCTGCATCTCGTGCGCCGCTTGTGTCGCGACTGGTCGCAGTGCCGCATCGTCGTTCTGACCAGCATCACGAACGTCGCTATCCTGCGCGCCGTGATGAACGCAGGTGTGACAGCGCTCATCCGCAAGAGCGAGCCCATCGGCGAGCTCACCGGCGCGGTGCGCGGCGCCGGCAGTGGCCTGCGCTATGTGAGCCCGCCGATCCTCGCGGAGCTGGCCGCCGCGGGGGCGGAGCGCGCGGAAAGCACGCGCGTGCCGCGCCTGTCGCCACGCGAATCGGAGGTGGTCCGGCAGTTCGCGCACGGTCGCACGATCACCGAAATCGCCCGCGTGCTGGAGCGGGACGTGCGCACCGTGAGCCGCCAGAAGCGCGACGCCATGGCCAAGCTAGGCGTGAACAACGATGCGGGCCTTTTCGCCCTTGTGCGAGCCCACGGACTCTTATGAACCTGTCCTCGACCACTCAGGGCCGCGTCTGGCCGGCGCATCTGACGTCCGGGTTCGGCAGCGAGAGCAGCGTGCGCAGCCTGCAGGAGCTTGCGCCACCAGGCGTTGACGACAGGGCAATGCCCGTGCGAGTCATCGTCGCGGACGATCATCCGCTCGTGCTGTTTGCGCTCGACAATCTGATCGCCACGCTGCCGAACGTGCGGATCGTCGCGCGCGCGCAATCGGTGGCGCAGCTCTTCCTGGAAGCCGCGCGGCATGAATTTGACCTCGTGCTGATGGATCTCTACATGCCCGGCGAAGGACGCGAGGAAGGGCATGGCGCGATCCGCAGCTTCCGGGGCGAGCATGCGGGCAAGCCCATCGTCGTGCTCACCATGGAGAGCGATGCCGCAGCGCTGCGCACGGCGATCGAGCTCGATGTCGAGGCGGTGCTCAGCAAGCGCGACCGCATCGACCTGATTTCCGTCGCCATCGCCTCGGCAATGGCACTCGAGCAATACGTCGGTCCCGTGGTGCGCGATCTGCTGGAAAGGGCATCGCGCGCGCAGAGACGCGCGCATGTGCATCAGGCGCTGTCGCGACGGGAGTTCGAAGTCTTCACGCACTATGCCGGGGGCCTCGGCGTGACCGAAAATGCCAGCCTGCTCGGGCGCAGCGTCAAGACCATCAGTGCGCAGAAATGCGCGGCCATGAAAAAGCTCGCGCTCAACAGCGATATCGATCTGTATCGGTTCGCGATCGAGTGCGGTATCGTCCAGGACGAGACGCCCTGAGAGACGGGCCGCGCGCGTCACGGCTGTAGCATTGCACGGTCCACTGGTTTCTTTGCGGCCATGCGCGCGCAACGCTCGCAATCTTCCAAATCGGTTCGGACGGATTCGCCGGGCGATACATGTCGTCGTCTGTCGGAATCCGTCGGGCGCTGTGTCCGGCGGCGCATCTGATTTTTAAGAGTTGTCCTATCCAGCGATGGGAGTTGCCTGAACATAATTTCCCATTCGACGCGCGAACATCCGGATAGCGCGACTCTCATTCGATCCCCGCCTCTGACATCGCTGGCGAGCCGCTCAGCAAGCATGCCTGAAAAAGGGTTGCGCGCCGGTTTGCACGTCGCAGCGGCAGGGCACGGAGGCAAGGCGATGAAGCTCGGTAGGCGTTTGGCAGTCGAAGGCGCAGGAACGGCGTGGCTCGTGTTCGTGGGCTGCGCGAGCGCCGCGCTCAACGCAAGCGCGCCTGCGCAGGGCTGGAACGTGTTCGACATAGCCGTGGCCTTCGGGCTCGCACTCACCGTCGCGAGCTATGCCTCGGGGCGCGTGTCGAGCGCGCATTTCAATCCCGCTGTCACGATCGGTTATGCCATTTCCGGCCGCTTTCCTGCCCGCGACGTCGCACCGTATGTCGCTGCGCAGACCGCGGGTGCGCTCGTGGGTGCGACGCTGCTCGCTGCCGTCGCGACCGGCCGGCCGGGCTTCGCCTTCATGGTCTCCGATTTCGGCACCAATGGTTACGACGAGCATTCGCCTTCCGAGTACGCGTTGGCCGCGGTGTTTGCCGTCGAATCGATCATGACGTTCGCATTCGTGTTCGTCCATCTCGTCGTGTCGGGCTCGCCGCAACGTCGCAGGTCGGCGCCCGCTGCGCTGGGGGCGTGCTTCGCGGCCATCTATCTGATCGCGATCCCGGTGAGCAACGGCGGCATGAATCCGCCGCGCTCGACTGGCCCGGCGCTGTTCGTCGGCGACTGGGCGCTCGATCAGCTCTGACTCTTCTGGGCGGCGCCGATGCTGGGCGGCATGATCGCAGGCGTCGGTCACAGGCTGGCGATGCGACGGCGCGTGCGCCCGAATGCGAGCGAGGGCGGGGCGCTCGGCGACGCTTGAGCGGCGCACTCGACGCCTTTATGAAAGCGAAGTTACCCGACCTGCAGATTGCTTCGATTGCGCCGCAACGTATGCCGCGCGCGTTGCAGCGCTCGCTTTTCATGTGGCCTTCGAGCCACCGCGCTGTTGCGCGGTGGCTCGCGCAAGCGCTCCGGTTTGCGATGCTGGCGTGCGTGCTGTTTTGCGTGGCGACGGGCGTTTTCGCGCACGCAGGGCAAGCACAGGCGCAGGCGAAGTCTGGCGGACTGCCTGGGCCCGCACAGCCCCAATCCGGCCCGGCACCCGCTTCTGCCGCCTCGGCGAGCGAGCGAGGCGGCTTTCCCCCGATACTCACCGTCGGCGTTGTTGCCGGCGGCTGGCCGCCGCTCGAGGTGCTCGACGGCAACACGTTGAGCGGTTTCAGCGCCGACTACCTGCGCCTCGTCGTCGGCCCGCACGTGAAGCTCGTGCCGCGCGTCTACCCCAACATGGCCGCACTGCTCGCGGACGCATGCGCGGCAAGAATCGATGTGGTCATGAGCCTCGCGCGCGCTCCGCAACGAGAGCGCTGTCTCGAGTTCACCGTGCCTTATCTGAGCGGCAACGTCGCATTCGTCACGCGCGTAGGCAACGAGGCGATCGCCACCACGGCGTACCGCTTTGCCCGTGCGCGCATTGCCGTCGAAAACGGCTATGTCCTCGAGCCGCTATTGCGCGAGCGCTTTGCTCAAGCGGAAATTCTGTTATTCCCCAACACTGAGGCGGCCATGCACGCCGTTGCGCAGGGCAGCGCCGATGTCTACGCCGGTTTCGCGCCGGTCGTGCGCTATCAGCTCATCCACCATGACGCCTACCGCGGGCTGCGCGTTGCCTACGAGGAGCGCATCAAGGTGCGCGAGCTGCGCTTCGCGGTGCCGGTCTCGAAGGTCGCGTTGCGCGATCAGCTGAACGTGGCCGCGGGCGGTGTGCGGCCGGCTGTGGCGGCCGCGCTGCGCGCGCGCTGGCTCGACGGCGCGCAGGGCGCCGGAAATGGCGACGAGTTGCGCTCGCTGCCATTCGTCCTCGACGCCGGCGAGCGCGCATGGCTGCGTTCGCTGCCGCCGCTGAAGGTGGGTTTCGACGCGGGCTGGCTGCCCTTTAGCTATGCGAGCCGCCGCGGACAGCCCTCGGGCATGGCGAACGACTACCTCGATTATCTGAGCCGCAAGCTCGGCGTGACGTTCGAGCGCGTGCCGGTGACCAACTGGCCGGATGCGGGCAGCGCGTTCCGGCGTGGCGAATTCGCCATGCTCGCGACCACGGCGGGCGATGGCGGATTGCCCGACACCACGCTCTATACCCAGGCCTTCGAGCACTATCCGCTCGTGCTCGTCGGCCGCCGCGACGAGCCGATGGCGCGCAGCCTGAACGACTACGTCGAGCGCCGCGTGGTGCTGGCGCCGCATGCGCCGGCGGTGCACATGCTCTTTGGCGCGGCACAGCCCGTTCGCACGCTGCGTGCCGCCACGCTCGAGCAAGGGCTTGCGCTGGTGCAGCGCAACGATGCCCACGTGCTGGTGGGCGACGCTGCGGCACTCGACGGACCGCTCAGCCGCCAGTACCTCGAAACGCTGAAGGTGGTGGGGGCGATCGGCACGGACGGGGCGACCGCCTTCGCGGTGCGCGCCGACCTCGCGCCGCTCAAGACGCTCATCGATCGCGCGCTCGACACGATGTCGCCGGTCGAGCAGCAGGAGATTCGCAATCGTTGGACAGGCGTGAGCGCCGAGCGCAGCGGCGGGTGGAGCGTGAATGCGCTCAGGCTCTTGCCGCTCGTGATCGCGTTCGGTGTGGTGCTGCTCGTCACGCTGCGCGCCTATGTGCTCCTGCAGCGCGAAATGCGCCGCCGCCGGCGTGCCGAGCATGTGCTCGCGAAGCAGGTCGAGCTGCAGGACACCATGACGGAGATGATTCCGTATCCGCTTGGTGTCCGCGACCTCGACAATCGCTACCTGGCGGTGAACCGCGCATACGAAGAGATGACCGGTATGCGGCGCAACGAGGTGCTTGGCCGCGCCGGCGCCGCGGTGGCGGCGTGGGGCACGCAAAACAGCCTGTGCGTGGACGATCTCTACAAGAAGACGGTGGAAGAGGGCAAGGGACAGCGCGTCGAGCTCGTATTCGATGGTCCTGACAGGGCCGGCGCATCCGACGGCGAGAAGCGCCACGGCATTTTCTGGACGCGCCTGTGCCGCGATGCGCGCGGTGTGCCCTTGTGCGTGCTCGGCACGATGATCGACATCACCGACATTCGCCGCGCCGAGATGCGGGCGCGCGCCTCCGAGCGGCTGCTCTCGGACGTCACGCGCTCGCTGCCCGCGATCGTGTTTCAGCTGCGGCGCGGGCCCGATGGCCGTTACGCGTTTCCATACCTCGGAGGCGACACGCAGCGCTTGCTCGGCGACGCCGCCACGCAACTCATGCGCGCGAGCTCGCTCGATCTCGAGCGCGTGAATCGGCGTGACCGCGCGCAGCTTGCCCTGGCGCTCGAGCGCTAGGCGCGTCTGCTCACGCCGGTGAACACCGAGTTCCGCTTTCACGGCGCGGCCGGGCTGCTCTGGGTGCGCGCGGAGTTCGTGCCGCGCCGCTCGGAAGATGGCGCGGTCGTCTGGAGCGGCTACGCGGTGGACGCGAATCTCGAAGCGCGCCGACGAGCTCGCGCGCGCGACCTTGCCGAGGCCGCGTCGCGCGCCAAGGACGACTTCCTCGCGATGATGAGCCACGAGATCCGCACGCCCATGAACGGCGTGCTCGGTCTCGTGGAGGTGCTCGAGCGCACGCCGCTCAATCCCGATCAGACGCAGATGGTCGGCATGGTGCACGAGTCGGCCGGCGCGCTTCTGCAGATCCTCGACGACTTGCTCGACTACTCGAAGATCCAGGCCGGGCGCCTCGCGATCGCCAACCAAAAAACTCGCTGCAGACGGTTAAATGCAAGACGGTCGAACTGCTCCGGATCGACGTGACGCAGGGCGCGCACGAAACGCTTGACGCTGTCGTAGCTCGCGGTAAAGCCGAACTGGTCAACGAGATCTTGGTAGATGGCTTGGGCATTGCGCTGCAGGCGCACCTGCTGCTCGATCCATTCGCGATGGGGTTCGCTTGCCTAACGCGCGAAATTGAAGGGTTTCACCGGCGCTGCCCCACCAGGAGCCGGTGGGCACGGGGATGGGGGAGTTTGAGGTAGAGGAATTTGTGCGCCCACCGGCTCCGCCAGGCCGGTGGGCGCGGCGGTGGGGGAATTTGCGCCCGCTGCCTGCCGGGATTCGTAGATCGCCTGATAGCGACGGATCGTCTTGCGATCGACGCCGGTGAGCTCATGGATCTTGTGCTGGCTCGCCCCGCGCTCGAGCAACGTGAATATCGTGCTTTGCAGATGCTGCTTCAAGACGTTCACTCCCTGATCTCCTTCTTGTTCGAAGGAGAAGAAAATAGACGTCCTGCAGCATCGTTAGTGACCGCTCAGCGGCTCAGCCGGTAGTCATTGGGTGGGGGAATTTGAAGTGCCCATCCCTGGAGGAATTTGGGTGCCCGCCAGGGCATGCTTCCGGCGAACGATTGGCGTTCTGTGTTGATCGTCGGAGCGTGCCATGCGGCAATCGATCACGGTGGAAGAAGAATGCGGCGGCAAGAATATACCGGTCGCGCAATACACGCGCATGTCGACCGAGCATCAGCGGTATTCGACGGAGAACCGGGCTCAGTTCATTGCTGAGTTTGCCGAAAAAAACGGTATGGAGATCGTTCGCACGTACCAGGACGCCGGGAAGAGCGGGTTGAACATTGAGGGGCGAGATGGTCTGCGTCGACTGTTGCAGGATGTCCAGAGCGGACCGGTCGAATACGTTGCGGTTCTCGTCTACGACGTTAGCAGGTGGGGGCGGTTCCCGGACCCCGACGAAGCCGCAGCTTACGAGCAGACATGCAAACGCAACGGTGTACAGGTCATCTACTGTGCCGAACAGTTTGGTACGGATATGTCACTGGGCTCAACGCTGCTCAAGAGCCTCAAGCGAAGCATGGCGGCCGAATATAGCCGTGAGCTTTCCGTCAAGGTGTTTGCTGGCCATCGCAATCTGGTTCAGCTCGGATATGGTCCCACGTGCGCCTCAGTCGTGCGCACTCGCGCGGACTGTATCAACGACTGAGAGTACGGCTCTGATCACAACGTCGGGATGCTCGAACTGAATGTCATGGTCCGAATCGACGTATTCATGCCTGCTGTTTGACGACCAAGTTGCCTCGTCGTCCTGCAACTGCTTCCAGATTCTGCGCACCTGTTCGCCC
Source organism: Paraburkholderia sp. (assembly GCA_035277805.1). Taxonomy (GTDB): domain Bacteria; phylum Pseudomonadota; class Gammaproteobacteria; order Burkholderiales; family Burkholderiaceae; genus Paraburkholderia. The sequence continues at coordinate 8,855 of DATEJU010000276.1, forward strand.
TGTGCTGCCGTAATCTTCATCGATTGAAGTGCCGCTTTCGAGAACGGAGCCGTAGCGGTCAATACGTAGAGGGGGCGCTGTCCAAGCCTGCGGAAAGTTCCCGCTTCTGCCAACGTAGCGTCGAGCGCGTCATTCTCCCTGAGCATCGCAGGCAGCGACACGGGAGCGTATGCCACAATCGAGCGAACGTCCTGTACGCTCTGGTTAGGTGCTTGCTGAACCAGCGTGGGGGCCAGCGCACGTACCGCGCCTGTCCACGCGAGGGAAGCGCCGAGCTTCGCCAGGGTAGCATCGGTTGGAGGCATGACGCTCTTTAGACGTTGAACCTGATCAGGATGCGACGCGTCAACGAATACCATGCCTGCAACCTGATCGCCGTAGTATTTCGTGTACGTCATGATGTACGGACCGCCCAGTGACTGCCCAACCATCACGAAAGGCGCATGTTCACCGGTTGTGGCCAGGGCACTACGTAAATCGTCGGCGACGCTTCTCGTATTCCAGGCTCCCTCATCCGGATCGCTCCACATGATCCCCGCGCGGCTATACGAGCAGGTACGCGTTGTTTTCGCGACAGGCGCCTGAACGGCGGCCCAACTCAATGAGCCACTGATGTCCAGACCTGATTCGAAGACGACCGTGGGTGAGCCGGTTCCGACGCAATAGAGCTGAATCCGGCGCCCGCCGATATCGACCAGTTCTCCGGGCGGAGGGAAATTCTTTCTGGTTTGGTGCCGTTGCCAGGCCTCGTCGCCGCTGCCGAATGCGATCGCGAAGACGAGCAATGCTGCAACTGTCAATGCAATGCGAATAGTCCAGCGCTTCACAACGCTTCCCTGAAAAAATAGTGAGGGAGGATTGTGCCTTTGCGTCATGACACGGGGTCCTCAATGGGGTGGCGTATCGACGCCGGGATCTATAGTCACGGGAAAGTTACCTACAGGAAGGCAATTTCCTGCGGCCCCAGTCGAGGCTCCCCATGCCAGATTTCAACGCCGCGCTGGGAGGTAATCACCAGTTCCATGCAATCCCAGCCCGCGTATCGAAGGAAATAGCGCTCCATCAACTGCGCGAACGTGTGTAGGGCGTGGCCAGCAAACGCCACTTCGTCGATCGTGAGCGTGATCTGGACGCCAGGCATCATCAGAGGTGTTGGAACGGGACTGACATGCATCGTTCTCCTGATCAGTCTGGATCGTAGTCCGGTGATGCCCGCGATATGGCGGCTTGCGTCGGGAGGCCCCACTTTGGCAAGCTGGTGCAGCACTTCGTTTAGTTCGCCGAGGCCCGACATCGACAGCGACGCATTATTGGGCGAGAGGATCGAGACCAGGCGCCACAGTGCCTGATCGTCGCGTGGTGCCTGGGTGCTTGCCGTTGGGCTCACAAGCATCGCAATCGGCCCGCCAAGGTTCAGCGTTTCGCTGTGCAGGTCCCCGGTCGCGGCGCCGATGGCGAGCGACGCTGGCATCTCGCCGTTCGTGCAGGTCAGCCTGGCAGCGAGTCTCGATGCGTCTGGCGTAACAGGCTGCCCGTCGAGGTCGATCAGGCGAATCGCTGTTTCGCTTCCGGTCATCTGGCGCGCGGCCCAGTCGTCCCGCTCCTGTTGCCAGAACACACCGACACGCGAACAATGCTGGAGCGACCGGTACGGCGGGATTTCGGCGCCAGGCGTGTCGCCCTCGACTCCGTACATCATGCGCACGGAATCAATCGACTGGATAACGGCGGATGCGCCTTCGCCTGCGGGTGCGGCAACCGGCCAGGCATCCACATTCGCCGCCACATCGATAGGTTTCGCGTCAATGTGGAACCTGTTGATGACCGGCGTGCAAAAGAGTCGCAGGTGATTTGCGTTCAACTGGCTGAGCCGCTCAACTCCCGAGACATCCGTCGCGTGGGTTGCGACTGGAAGATGCAGCGAGAGCCGGTCACAGGGACCGGTTGTGCGCAGCAGCGCCGCCAGGTCGATGTCGACGAAACGGAACTTGTACGCAAATGCGGCGTATTCGATCAGCAAGCGTAGCGCGGGTTGCCGGATGTTCTGCGCGTCGCTGATGAGCGCCTGTTCGTCATCGAAACCGACTGCGGCAGCAGGATGCTTCCCGAGTGCGTGCCACTTGCGGCTGCCATCGGCTTCCACGAACGCGCCATGCGGTCGGAGCAGCATCGCATCGGTGAGCGTGGCAGCAAGAAACCGGTCTGCATGCAGATATAGACGAAGCGTCTGTGGCAGGAATTCGCTTTCGCCGATCAGCTTGCGGCCTGGCGAAGCAAATTCGATGGAAACGATGCCCTTCACGTCGCCGGACAACTGGCCGACGCCGAGCGGTGGCGCGGCAGTTGGCGGCGAGAATTGCGCACGTGCGATGGCGAGCGGTGCGAGCGTGACATCCCATGCGGTCCTGAAGCGACATAGCGACGGTTGATGCTCAAGCTCGGTGCCGTGCGGCATTGCGACCGTTCGCGTCAGCCCATCGAACAGACCGGATATATCAAACTGGGCAACGGAGCATGAGGGTATCGACCGCAGATACGCGGGGAACACAGTTTCGATGAGTGCTTCGGCGAATTCGGGATAGTGGTCGTCAACGCGTCCTGCCTTGCGCGCGTTGAGCCATGCGGCTGACTGGAGCATGCGCTCGACGTGCGGATCGTCCGTCTGTCCGCCCGACATCGAGAGCCGTGCCGCCGCTTTCGGGTACACGGCCTCGAACTTGCGCAGATCGTGCCGAAGCTGGGTGAGTTCACGCTCAAAGTACGGCAGAAGCTTTTCAAATTCATCCATGGCGTGAGGGTTCGTGTGGCGTCATCAAGGTGGCTGGGTATCGAATGTGTCTATTCGCTGACGCGCCGGCGCAACCGGGCGCGTCTGTTCAGCCACAGGGTGATGCCAATCACGAGGAAGGGGCCGGGGATCGCGATGAGCGCGGCTGCCTCCTGCAGAACGTTACCGCTCCCGAGCCATTCACCGACCCAGTTGGAACGGATCAGGCCGATGTAGTAGCGCAGCATCACGGCAAGGCCCAGTACGGAAAGAAAGAGCCACCCAGGAATACCGGGCTTCACCGGCGCACCATCGCTGACGCGCGGATTCGTACTTCTTGCTGGGGGCTCCCACTCGGAGGGAAGCGAGACTGGATCGAGCCAGCGGACGCGCGCAAATGAGCGATAGATGACGAAGAATGCCGGCAGCTGGAAAACGGCGAGCACAAGAAGTATCACGGCAAGAGCCGAGTCCTCCGGTCTTCTGGCGTAGATAAAAAGCGAGTACGCAATGATCACCGGGTACGCGACTGCGAAGGCATGAGTGCTCCAGCGAAAGAGTTTCACCGCCCAAAGCTTGCCGCGACTCAGGCCGACAAACGTGAACAGCAGAAACCCTGCAGCGACCATAATCTCGACAAGCAGGTAGCCGCTGGAAAAGTCGAATCCGATGAGTCTTGCCAGACAGCCGTAAAGCCCGATGAGCGTAAGTCCCTCCACCACGAAGAACGCCATCAGGGCGCCTGTCGCCGCTTGCGGTGCGCCTGGAGGGCGATTCCCGGGCAGACCATTCACGGCCGGCCGTAGCGTGGGCTTGTGCTGAGGCGTGGCCTGCGGACGTTTTGCGGAACTCATTGCGAGGCTTCCGTATTGGGACGGACGCCAACCTGAAACTGTACGATGGGCCGTACATCTCCTGGCAGATGAGGGGCGGCCTGTGTTGGCATCAACTGATGTGCGGGGTGATGCGGGTCGATTGTCGGCGCTGGCGAGTGCGTGCCCCCCTGCAATGCCTGGCTAACGGATTGCCAGGCTTTCCCCAGATCGGGTGGATCAACTGAATAGACCCCCAACCCATAGGCACTGCCGGCATAGGCGGGCAACCCGATCGTTCGCAGTTGCCTCAATTTCCGGCTCGTTTTGTCGAGCTTGGTCTGTGCTCTCTGCATGTCACCCGTCAACCGGTTGGCCTTCGCCCGCATGCGCTGTGTTTTGGTCTGGATGTTGGGCTGGCCGAGCTTGTTCGCGTGCGCCTCCTGGTATGCGTCGATCGCCTCGCGCTGGGTCGCCAGACGCTGTGTCGCGGCTTCTGCACGGTCGGCCAGTGCGGTCACCTTTAATGCCGTACGGCCGGTTTCCCTGACCGTTTTCAGGCCACTGACCGCCAGATCTGGCAAGGCAAGCCAGGGGGCGACCGATTCGATCAGCTGGTATGTCCATGAGTTTGCAAGCTGCTTTTTACGCATCTCGTCGCCGGTCAACTCGAAGTAAAGCATCTGGCCGTCTTCAACAAGAAGGGCAACCGAGGCGAGTCCGGCCACGATCCCCAGCGCCGCGGCAAACGCAACGCCTTCGGCGGGAATGGCCGCCACCGCAAGCACGCCGGACATGACGCCCAATGCATCGACTCCCGTACTCACCCCATCGAATGCGGTCTTGTGGTTTTCGATGAACGATGCCACTGGCGCCGTTGCCTTGCTGTACGCCTGCGTCGCGTCTGTCAACGCATGGCCTGCGCCCTGCCAGGCCGCCTGCGCCTGATCACGCGCAAACTTCTCGAACGACTGCGATTGCGCTTTTCCCTGAAACGCGACGGGAAACACCGGCGGTCGCGCAACCGACACAATCAGGTCAGTCGTATCGCCATCCTTGTCGGCCCGTGCGGACTTGAGCCGGGTCGCGCTCGAACCGTCGAAGAAGATCACACCCGCGTCGTGCCCCAGTGCGCTGGCTGCAAAGCTGGACAGGCGAGCCTCGGCATCGGGCCGGTGACAGTACGGCTCCCAGCGGGAGGGGGAATTTGGCATGACAGTAACGGAAACGATACGGAATCAGAAAGCCGTGACGGACTGCAAACCCGGGTGAGGTCCTTGCAGTACTCAAACGGAACCGACTGGAATATAAGCCAGGGCGACCGGCTTTCACAACGGTCTGATATTCAGTGGTAATAGTTACCGCGAAATGAGATCGTCGGAAATAATATCCGGTCATTCGGGAAATTACCGAACAATGTTAAATGATCTAATTTGCATAACCGGCATTGGCGGTGATGTCCGCTTTACCCGCCACAACTAGTGTTCCGTCCCAGAAATAACTTTGCATAAATCCAGATTGTTCTATGATCGAGTCACGGCGTGCAGGAGGTGATCATGGGACGCAAAGGAATCGAGGTTGTCGTGTCGGAGCTGGAGCGAGAACAATTGCTTTCAATG
>DATEJU010000277.1:0-10212 GCA_035277805.1 Paraburkholderia sp.
CAACATGAACGGCCGCGCGGTGGCCGGCACGCCGGGCGAGGCGCATCAGCCCTCGTGGATGCAGCCGCACGCGCCAGTGGCCCAGCGTGGCCAGCCTGGCGGCGCCACGCCGGGTCAGGAGAACCGGCAGCCAGCGTTCGCGATGCAGCAGCCGCACCAAGGCGCGCCTGCGCACATGCCGCAACCCGCCGCGGCCGAGGCACCGCGCGGCGCGCAGCCGATGCAGCCGCAACCGCGTGCGGAAGCCCATCCGCAGCCGCAACCCCAGCCGCAGCCACGCGCGGAATTCCATCCGCAACCGCAGCCGCAAGCGCGCGCCGAGTTCCATCCGCAGCCTCAGCCGCAACCGCGTCCGGAATTCCACCCGCAACCGCAGCCGCAACCGCGCGCGGAGTTCCATCCGCAACCCCAACCGCAGCCGCGTCCCGAGCCGCACCCGCAGCCACAGCCCCAACCGCATCCGCAAGCAAGCGGCGGCCACGACGAGCATCATCACGGCTGAGCCCCACCGCCCGGCGCCCGCCTTAAAGCGTGCGCCGGCAACGAAAAAGCCCGCGAACGTCACCGTTCGCGGGCTTTACTCATCGTGCGCCGATCGCAGCGCCAGCGGATCAGACCCACACGCCAGGGCCCGTCCACACCGATAACCGGCCCTACACCGCCATCGGCGCCGTGAGCGGATCGTGGTGCCGATAGCCGGCCAGCGAGAAGTCGGCGGGCTCGACCTTCTCCAGCCACTCGGGCTCGTAGACGCCGGTGTTCGCGTACTCGGGCACGCGCGACGCGATCTCGAGGCGCGGGCTCTCATAAGGCTCGCGGCTCAGCTGTTCGTTGAGCATGCCGAGCTGGTTCTCGTAGATGTGCGCGTCGCCGATGAAGTACGTAAACCAGCGCGGCGTATAGCCCGTCAGGCGGCCGACGAGATGCAGCAGCACCGCGCCTTCGGTCAGGTTGAACGGCGTGCCGAGGCCCACGTCATTGCTGCGGATATACAGGCACAGCGAGATCTCGCGCTTCGCGACGTTCGGCAGGAACTGATAAAGCAGATGGCACGCGGGCAGCGCGATCTCGTCGAGCACGGCGGGGTTCCAGGCATGAAACAGAATCCGGCGATCGGCGGGATTGCTCATGATGGTGTCGAGGCACTGGCGCAGCTGGTCGACCGCCTTGTAGAGCAGCACTTTCGGCCGGCCGTTCTCGATGAATTCGCTCACGCGCGCAAAGCCGCGCGACTGGGCGTCGGCGAGCTGCGCGCTCGCGTCGGCGTCCAGCACCTTGTAGGCGGGCCACTGGCGCCACTGCACCCCATAGACGTCGCCGAGGTCGTCGGTCCCGCGGCGATACGGATTGGCGAGCCACTGCGCGTTCTCGTTCGCGTTGGCGTCCCAGACCTTGCAGCCGAGCGCGCGGAAATCCGCGGCGCTGCGCGAGGCGCGCAAGAACCCGATCAGCTCGCCCACCGCCGACTTGAACGCAAGCTTCTTCGTCGTGACGGCGGGAAAGCCCTGTTGCAGATCGAAGCGCAGCATGGCGCCCGGCATGCTGATCGTGCGGATGCCGGTGCGGTTTTCCTGCCAGCTGCCGGTGTCGAGAATCGAGCGGACGAGCTCGAGGTACTGTTTCATGCGCGGTCCCTGAGAAGTCCCCGAGCGGGCGCGCGTGCGCGCCCGGTGCGGATTCAAAAGCGAGATTCTATAGCATGGCGGCCCACGACATATCGGGGCCAAAGGAGGGCAATCGGGGGACAGGCACGATAGCGCCGCACGGCGTCATTCGGAATGACTGATCACAACGGAACGCGCAACGACACGTAGATGCATCGGCATAACATGCTTATGCAATACGCATTATGTCGACGAAGTAAAAAATAGAATAATGCCGCAAATAATGCCGCGCATGGCAATGGCAGGCGAAGTCGGGCAAAGGCAAACGGCGAGAAAATCAATGCTCGGATTAGCGTGACAGGCGTGAGGCAGATTATCGGCAAATAGCCTGCAATATCGCCGCCGTCCCGGCGCATGGCAATGCGGACCGGGCGGCCCGCGCACGCGAGCCGCCCGCCGCGCGGACCTGCGCCCCCGCGCAAGTCCGCTTTGCACCCCTGCTACCGCCTTGCACCCTCACGGCCAGTTCCGGCTCTTCGTCAGCCTGCTTCTTCAGTGCTTGTGCGGCCGCATCGCGCGGCCGTCATATGGTCCCCTCGACGAGGCCGCTTCAGGCCCCGCCCCCCGAAACCAGTCCGCCCGGATGCGGCGCAAGCGGATCGCTTTCCATGTGCCGCATGCCGTGCGCGCACAGTAGCCGGTAGAGCGTCACGCGCGAAATGCCCAGTTCCTGCGCGGCGTCGCCGAGACGTCCGCGATGGCGCAGCAAGGCGAGTTCGATGGCCTGGCGCTCGGCGGCCTCGCGCGCCTGCGCGAGCGAAACCGGCACCACCTCGACGTAATCGCCCAGTTCCAGATCGCGCGCCGTGATCGCGCGCCCTTCGGTCATGACGATCGCGCGCCGCACACGGTTGATGAGCTCGCGCACGTTGCCTGGCCAGCTGTAGTTGTGCAGCGCGGCGATGGCGTCGGGCGAAAAGCCTCGCAGGCGCCGCCCGCCGTCTTTCTTGAACCGCTCGAGCATGTGCCGCGCGAGCAATTCGATGTCCTTGCCGCGCGCGCGCAGCGGCGGCTCGTCGATCTGCAGCACGCACAGGCGGTGATACAAATCCTGGCGGAAGCGCCCTTCGACCATGGCCGCGCGCATGTCCACGTGAGTGGCGGAGATGATGCGCACATCCACCGGTATCGACTGATGGCCGCCAAGGCGTTCGATCTTGCCTTCCTGGAGGAAGCGCAGCAGGCTCGCCTGGCTTTCCATCGGCAGATCGCCGATTTCGTCGAGGAAGAGCGTGCCGCCGTTGGCCGCTTCCACGCGCCCGATCTTGCGCTGGCTCGCACCCGTGAATGCGCCGCGCTCGTAGCCGAATAGCTCCGACTGCAGCAGATGCGGCGGGATGGCCCCGCAATTGATGGGCACGAACGTCGCATTGCGTCGCGAAGAACGTTCGTGAATGGCGACCGCCGTGAGCTCCTTGCCGGTGCCGGACTCGCCCGAAATGAACACCGGCGCATCGGTCATCGCGACTTTGCGGATCGAGCGGAAGAGCGCCAGCATCGCCTCGCACGAGCCCACCATTTCGCCTTCGGCGCCGCCTGTGGTGTCGTTCGAAGCGCCCTCGCCGAGCGAGACCATGCCAAATGCATGACCCACGGAATCGACGATGCGCTCGCCGCTCCAGGGCACCGTTACGTAATCGAAACAGTAATCGCGCACGAGGCGGCGCAAATTGGCGTCCTGCAACTGGCCGGTGGTGGTCGCTGCAACCCAGCCCACGTTAGGCAACGTCAGGCACGGTTCGAAAGCACCGATCTCATGCAGATGGAATTCGCTGGACAGATCGAGCAGGCCGCCCGCGGGCAACCCCGCGCGCAGCGCACGCCGCGTGTCCCGCGCGTTGCCGACGATCTCCACCTGCCAGCCCCGCTCGTGGAACCGCTCGTTCAGCGCCTCATTCGGATGGCGCGTCACGTAAACCAATTGCCGCGTTGCGGATTCCATTATTCAGATCCTCTTGCCAACACATCGTTGCGAAATGACGGCACGCACCTGATGTACAGACACGCAGCAAAAGCAACATTCGCCAGGCGCAAAAGGGCTCGGCGAACAGGGGGCTTTTGCTGACAGTGAATCCCCGAACTACGGCGTGTGTCAACTTGCCCATGGCTGGGCCTTTTGTTATGGGTATTACGTGTTTTTCTGAAGCTTACTATATGCACCGGGGTGTTGGATAGAAAATATGCAGCGCGAATAGCTAAGGGCACGATGGAAAGGTTTCCATTACGCGCGCACTGAATAGTAAGAAGAAAATCAATTGCGGATGTTTCCATTCTGTTGCTCCCGCACCGTTTTCCTCGGGCCGCGCGAATACGTAACACAAAAATCGCGCAAACGTTCTCCGCTGAAACTATCGGGCGAATTTCCGGCGTTTAAAACAGGCTGACGTTTCAGCGCTGAAACGTTTTTGCGAAAATCCGCTATTCAAAATCCGTAGAAAATATCCGGACCCGCGACGTATCAACGGATTGCGTGGCATGGCACACGTTTCGCTAAATGTCCCGCACCAGGAGATACGCCATGCGACTCATTCCCTCGAACGTCAGGCGCAGTGTTTCCGGCACGTGCAGCGTGCTCGCCGCCGTGCTGATTCCCGCCGCGCTCTTCGCTCTCGCGCCGTCAGTACGCGCACAGACCGCAACGGATGCGGCCAGTGCGAGTGTCGTCGCGGCGAGCACCGGTGTCGTTCCTGCAACAGGCGCGGCCATGGTGCCCGCAACGCTCGATGTGAGCGTGGCACCCAACTCCGATAACGACACAACCGGCAAAAACTTGAGCACGAGCATGGGGGGCGGCGCGTTCGCCGCCGACCCGGGCCTCGCTGGGAACGATCCGGTGCTCGCGGGCGTCGGCGCCATCGACGACCAGACGCTCGCGCGCCAGCGCGGCGGCGCCGTGGGCATGGTGATGGTCGCCGCCACGCCGCAGCTCATGCGCGGCAACAGCGTGACGCTGTGGGACGAAATCGCCCCACCCGCCCCGATGCCGATCCCGGTGGATGCCGGCCAGGCCGCGCAGGGCAACATCGCCAGCTACACCCGAAAGTAACGCAAAAAGCGCAGTGATCGCCAGACAGGACCCGCGTCCCCCGCGGCGCGGTTCGGAGGCGGCCCGATAACGCGCCGCGCCGAAACAAAGACGGAGATAGACATGATCGTTCGGTTCAAGACGCCAGGTGCGCGCCGGCACTGCGCCAGGCTCGCAGCTGTCCTGAGCGCTGCGTTCGCGGCGGCGTTGACGGCGGGCGTCAGCGCGCAGCAGGTGGCCAATCCCGGCGACGTCATCATCGAGCGCGACATCACCCCGCGCAGCGCATTCGCGACCGTGCCGAAGAGCCAGGACCCCGTGCTCGTGCGGGCCACGACGTTCCCGAAGAACACCTTCGACCCGACCATGGCGACGCTCGTCAGCGATACGGACCTCACCAACGCGCACGGCAATTCCGGTGTGAACACGAGCGGCGCGCTGGCCGGCCAGGCCGCGGGCGTGCAAGCCATCAACCGCATTCTCGTGGGCAACCCGTCGGGCTCGAACGCGGCGCTCGGCGCGGGCGGCAGCGCCCAGGCCGTGGGCGGCCTCGGCGGCACGATCTCGTCGACCGTCACCGGCGCGCTCGCGCCGCTCACGAGCGCGCTGGGCGCCATCGGAGGCGTGAAATGAGCCGCCTTCCACCCGTTCGGCAGGTTCAACACGTTCTGGCCGCACTCGGGCTCGCCGCTTCACTGCTTGCGCTCACAACGACTGCGCACGCACAGGTCTCGGTAGGCGCGACCGCCGTGATCGCACCGAACGCCGCGACTTCGACGACCGGCGCGCTCGCCGTGAACGAAGCGGCCGGGCTCGACAACGTCCAGGGCAACCAGCTGACCATCACCAACGGCGGCTCGGTCGCCAATGTGAATCTCGACGAACAAGGCGCTACCGCGCGCGCTCGGCTTGGCAACGCCAGCGCGCTCATCGGCTCGGGCGCCTTCGCGAACACGTCCGGCGCCATGATGGTGAATCAGGCGGCAGGCGTGGGCAACATCCAGCGCAACAGTGCGCAGATCGGCACTGGGGCGCTCGGAGTGGCGCTGGTCTCGGACGGGGAACTGTCCGCAGCCAGCGCGACGAACGGCGGTATGGGCAACCAGGCAGGCGAGGCACGCGGCATTCGTGAGGTGCGCATCGACGGTGTGGCCTTCAGGAATGCAACGGGCCTCGTGCAGGTGAACCAGACAGCCGGAGCCGGTAACGCTACGGCAAACAGTTTTGTGCTCCGTCCCCCGGCGGGCACTCTTTTTTAACTGACCACTCAAGTATCGGAGCGAAACATGAAGCGCACCCTCATCGCAGCGGCAGTTCTCGCGACGGCGGCAAGTTCCGCATTCGCCGCGGGCCCGAAGACGGCTTACCTCTTCAACGCCACGCTGGTTGGCGAAGCAGTGGGCATCGAAGGCTTTGTCGGCTTGTTCGGATGCGTCGGCGTCTCGAGCACGGCCGGCGCGGTCATCAACAACACGCAGACGACGGCCGGCGGCACGCTCACCCCGCAGGCGCAGAGCTATGTCTTCGGCAACGTGACGACCACCTTCAACAACAACACGTGGAGCGTAAGCGGCACGGGTACGAACTCGAGCTACCGGACCTCGTCCTTCGGCGAGGCCTCCGCTTCGCAGTCGGCGAGTTCGTCGTCGCACACGCATAACGTGAGCGCCGCCACCACGAAGACCTCGTCGAGCAACTCGAGCTTCGCCAAGACCTTCAACGCCGGCATCGCGGCCAATTACCACGTCGCAACCGACAGCGGCAACACGAGCAATTCGACGACCGCGAGCACCTATAACGACACGGGCAGCGCAACGCACAGCCATGCGTACGACAGCGTTGGCAACAACACGTCGACGCATTCGCAAAGCGGCAACGCGGGCGTCTCGCTCGGCGCATCGTGGTCGCACACCGGCAACTCGCAGAACGGCTCGGCCAATCTCGGCCTGAGCGCGTCCGAGAGCTCGTCGCACACGAAGACCAACTCGCATAACAACAGCGACTCGACGGCGACGGCGAGCACATGGTCGAAGAACAACGACCGCAACACGAGCAACAACTCGACCAACGCAAACACCGCCTATGCCGACGGCACGGGCAGCGCCGCGGTCTCGGCCTACGCGAACGGCACGAGCAGCAAGTCGCGGGACTCGAGCAGGACGTACAACCATATGTACAGCGACTCGAGCAGCAGCTCGCACTCGCACTCGCAGTCTTACGCAAAGGCCACGGAAGAAAGCCGGACGTCAGGCTACAGCGTGAACGACTCGCTGAACACGGTCAACGAAACGACGACCGGTTCGGTCACGCAGCACTACGACACCCAGCAGGCCGGCACGCTCGACGCCAATACGGGTAATGGCGCGGCAACCGGCGTAACGGGCAATCTGGGCGTGAACATCGCCGAAGGCATCAACAACGCGCAAAGCAACGACGTTGCGCTCGCTTCGGTCGATGTCGGCAATGTGTTCGGTAACGCTCAGATCTTTAACAATCAGTCGTCCGCTGGCAAGGCCAATGTGAAAAACTTCAATCTGAACGCATCGGTGGGTGACGGCTCGCTCGCCAGCGTTTCGGGCAATGTCGGTGTGAACGTCGCATCGGGTATCGGCAACGCGCAGAACAACAGCCTCGCCGGCTCGGTCACGACGGCCAACGCGGGCAGCGCGCAAACGACGGCGATGGTCGCGACCGACAACAACGTGCAGAACGCGGCGATGAACGCCAACGGGCAGTTCCAGGGTACGGCCAGCCTCGGCGGCGGCACCCTCGTCGGCGCAAGCGGCAACATCGGCGTGAACATTGCCGGCGGCATCGGCAACCTGCAGCACAACGGCATGGCCATTGCAGCAATGAGCAACGGCCACTGAGCATCAGGCATCACTCAGCAGTCCTGAAGTCAACGTAATTCCAGGCTGTACCCCGACGTGCCGGCCGCTGCCACACAGCGGCCGGCACGCAAACCAGATGCAGGAGACCACCATGTCCGGGTCCGTTTCGTCCCCGGCGTCAAGGATGTGTGCTGTCGCGTTGGCGCTCGTCGCCGCCGCGGCGTGGGTGCCTTGCCGTGCGCAGTCGAGCATCGATGCGACCCACTTGATCGGTGTGCCGATCAAGTTGCCGGTCCACTCGATGCGCGACATTCGCTACCGGAGCGTCGTCACCCAGCAATACGACTATAGCTGCGGCGCCGCCGCGCTCGCGACGCTGCTGAAGTACGGCTATGGCATCGACATCCCCGAACCGGAACTGATCCGGCGCATGATGGTGTTCTCCACGCCCGAGGTGGTCGTGAAAAACGGCTTCTCCATGCTCGACATGAAGAAGTTCGTCGAAACGATCGGCCTGCGCGGCCGGGGCTTTCGCGTCAACACCGACGCGCTCTATCACCTGCAAATTCCCGTGCTCGTGCTCATGAACATCGACGGCTACGAGCACTTCGTGATCGTCAAGCATGCCGAGAACGGCCGCATCTTCATCGCGGACCCCGCGCTCGGCAATCGCATCGTGGCCGAGGACGACTTTGCGAAGACATGGAACGGACTCGTCTTCGCCGTGCTCGGCAAACCGTTCCTGGAGGATTCTCCGCTGTTGCAGAACAACGAGTCGCTCGCCCTGAAGCTGCGCGAGAACGCCCTGCTCAACGGCTCGGCGCCGACTCCCTTCTTCGAATACGGCCTCGACAAGGCCGTGATGTTCTGAAGTCCTGAACAGTCATGAAACGCAACCTCTCACAGTGTGGCATCGCGGCAGGCATCTACGCGCTCGCCTGCGCTTGTTCGGGCACTGCGTGCGCAGCAGAAAGTCTCGCCGCTACGCAGGCGGCCGTGCCTGCGTTTCTCTCGGCGGGCGGCGCCGAAGCACAGCCCGTGCGCTGCGAGCCCGTCGGCGACGACGTGCTCGCGCATCAGACCGGCAAGTATGCCGGCAGCGACATGATTTCCGGCTTCGTACTGAGCGTGCTGTCGACATGGCAGTTGCCCAACGGAGCGAGCGCCGTGGCGCAAGGCGCGCTCACGGTCGCGCAAAACGCGGCGAACCAGTTGAGCGCCACCGTGCAGACCACGGCGCACGTCTCCGACCCGGTGCCGGGCGGCACCAACGCGGCCAATAGCGGCGCCACCCCGAACACGTCGGCCTCGGGCGGCCAGAACGTGTCGATCAACGGCGTATCGCAGATCACGCAGGTCGCCGGCAACGGCAACGTCGGCGCCAACGCCGCGACCATCGACTACAGCAATTCGCCCAATGGCGCCGCGCAGCTCGCCAGCATGGCAGGCGCCAATCAGTCGAGCGCATCGGCTTCGAATGCGAACGGCACCATCAAGGCAGGCATCGCGTTCGGCGGCAACGGCATCAGCGTGACGCTGCAGACGCCCGCCGGCATGGCAACGCAGAACATCTTGCCGAATAACGCGCAGCAGGCAGGCGCCATTGCCCAGTTGCTCCAGGTCGCAGGCAACAACCAGCAAGTCGCCAATCAATTGCAGCTCAGCTTGCAGACGCAGCAGCTAAGCGCACAGATGATCCGGCAGGCCGGCGTATTACAGGCACTACGCAACACCCGCTAACAGAAAACGCCGCCTATTTCATCAACAACATGCCGCCCACCGCCAACGACGGCCACAACAAGGAGACATCACCAGAAGATCTGCACGCGGCTAACCAGACCGCGTGAGGCATCAGCAAGCGTATCGACGGCGCGGGCGCGGAACCAGGGGGTTCTGCCGTGCGCCTGCATTCGATCCGGGGGGAAAAGAATGAACACGAAGTACAAGACGGCGGCGCCGCGTTTGACGCTGGCCGCCATTCCAGCAGCAGTCCTGCTTTTCGCGCTCGCACAAACGGCCCATGCGCAGGCGCTGCAAAGCCAGTCTGTAGACGATCGGCTCAACACGCTCATGCGTGTGGTCGACGAGCAGCAACGACAGATCCAGTCGCTCGAGCGGCAGGTCACGAACCTCGAAATGGCGCAGCGCGGACGCGGCATGCCGGGCGCCGATGCTCCCGATGCCGCCTCCGGTACGAGCGTCGCCGAGCAACCCGGCGCGGACGGCCTGCCCGTGCCGCTGCCGCCGCTCGCGCAGGCACTGCCCGGCGCCACCGCGCCGGGCTCGCTCACCGGCACCGCCACCGGCGTGCCGGTGAACCCGCCTTCGCCCGAAGGCGGCCCGACCACGGGCGCCACCGGCTCCTCGGCCGCGAGCGGGCCGCAGCAAGGCGCACCCGTCGGCGTGAACCCCGCCAACCCGACCGTGGGCGAGACGCAAAAGAGCGCCGAGCCCACCCGCACCCAGGCGGAGGAAGCGGTCGTGCAGCGCGAGCATGCGCCGCTCTTCGATCACAAGCTCACGCTGGACTGGGGCATCAGCGACACCTACTACGACCGGCGCCAGTTGCAGCTCTCGGGCTTCCTCGCGCTCGATGCAATCTTTCTCGGCAACATCAATCTGGGCGAGTCGAAGTCGCACCAGATCATGGCCGATCTCGACACGCGGTACGGCATCACCGACCGCATGAGCA
>DATEJU010000278.1:0-3087 GCA_035277805.1 Paraburkholderia sp.
GATCTTCATCAACCAGATCCGCATGAAGATCGGCGTGATGTTCGGCAACCCGGAAACCACCACGGGCGGCAACGCGCTCAAGTTCTACTCGTCGGTGCGTCTGGACATTCGCCGCATTGGCTCGATCAAGAAGAACGACGAGGTGATCGGCAGCGAAACGCGCGTCAAGGTCGTGAAGAACAAGGTGTCGCCGCCGTTCCGCGAAGCCGTGTTCGACATTCTTTACGGCGAAGGCATCTCGCGTCAGGGCGAAATCATCGACCTCGGCGTGCAGGCCAAGATCGTCGAC
Source organism: Paraburkholderia sp. (assembly GCA_035277805.1). Taxonomy (GTDB): domain Bacteria; phylum Pseudomonadota; class Gammaproteobacteria; order Burkholderiales; family Burkholderiaceae; genus Paraburkholderia. The sequence continues at coordinate 290 of DATEJU010000278.1, forward strand.
AAGGCGGGTGCGTGGTACAGCTATAACGGCGAGCGCATCGGCCAAGGCAAGGACAACGCGCGTGAATTCCTGCGCGAGAATTCGGACATCGCACGCGAGATCGAAAACCGCATCCGCGAATCGCTCGGCGTGAGCGTGATGCCGGACGGCGTCAACGATTCCGGCGAAGTCGAAATCGCGGGCGAAGAATAAGTCCCGAAGCCGGCACTAGAGAGTCAGCACGATTGTGATGCGCAAGGGCGGATCCGCCTCGGTGCCGCCTGAAGTGGCAACTTCAGCGGCGACCTCTTCGGCTTCGGACGAGGCGGAACACCCGCGTGAGGCGCGGCGCACCACGCGCCGCGTTGCCGCGCAACGCACCGACACGCAAAGCCGCGACGCCCATACGGGCGCTCGCGGCTTTGCTCATTCAGCACCCCACGATCTGGACGATGAAGGCGGGGCAGTATTCGAAGTGCCGTTCGAGGCATTTTTCGACGCGCCTCATGACGCGCCCCACGATGCCTCCGCACCGCAAGCCGACCGCTTCGAGCGCACCTCTGCCTCGCACCTGTCGCGCAGCTCGCGCAAGAGCGAGACGTCGGGCAGGCAGCGCCCCGAGCGTTCGCTCAAGGGCCGTGCGCTCGGCTATCTCTCGCGCCGCGAATACAGCCGCGCGGAGCTTTCCCGCAAGCTCATGCCCTACACCGAAAACGCCGACGAGCTCGAAGCGCTGCTCGGCGCGCTCGAACGCGAGGGCTGGCTCTCCGACGTACGTTTTGCGGAAAGCGTCGTGTATCGCCGCGCCGCCCGCGTGGGAGCGGGGCGCATCGTCAGCGAGCTCAAGCGTCATGCCGTGGGCGACGCGCTCATCGAAGAAGTGAACGCGCAGCTGCGCGAGACCGAACTCGCGCGTGCCCGCGCCGTCTGGCAGAGGAAGTACGGTCAGTTGCCCGAAACGCCCGCCGAGCGTGCGCGTCAGGCACGTTTCCTGGCCGCGCGCGGCTTCTCGATGTCGATTATCGGCAAGATTTTGAAGGGCATCGAAGACAGCTTCGAAGGCGAGTGAGTGGAAAACTGAGCCAGCCGGCTCAAAAACCGCTTGCGGCCAAGTCCCGCCGGGCGCTGTGGGTTCGGCGCTGTCTCAAATACCCGGTATGCTAAAATCGGGAAGTTTTCCTGTCCGGTCTTACCTTTAGCATGCCGCTTTCTCCGCCAGCGCCTCGCCAGTTGCGTCATCAGCGCGCTATCCGGGCGGTCGCCTATGAGCGCGAAGACGGTTTGTGGGACATCGACGCGTGCCTGACCGACCACAAGCCACGCGACGTGCCGCTCGCCGCCGGTGTCCGGCCCAACGGTTTGCCGATCCATGAACTCTGGCTCCGCATTACGATCGATCGCAAGCTCAACGTCATCGACGCAGAAGCGTCGTCCGACTGGGTGCCTTACGACGGTCAGTGCCAGAACGCCAATCCCGCCTATCGGGCCCTCATCGGGCTCAATCTCCTCCAGAACTTCCGCCGCGAAGCGGGCCGGCTCCTTGCCGGCACGGTCGGCTGCACGCACCTCACCGAAATGTTGGGCGTGTTGCCGACGGTCGCTATCCAGGCGTTTGTTGGAGCGGTGTGGGATACATCGAAAGGTTCTCCGGGCGACGAGTCCGGACCGGAGCCCAGCAAGACCGCCGACGGCGAAGCCGCCGACGAAAAGCCGCCTTTCCAGCTCGGCCGCTGCCATGCGCTGCGGTTCGACGGCGAGGCGGTGAAGCAGTTTTATCCGCGCTGGTATGGCCATGTGCCGCGCTCAATAGAGCGTGGCGCGCAGCTCGCCAGCGTGCGCGATGACCCAGGCCTGAGCCAGGAGGGCAAGGCCGACGTTCTCGCGCATGAATAACAACAGCGGAAACGAAGTTCACTCCAACTCTCAGACTGAAGGAATCACGCATGAAGATTCACGAGTACCAGGGTAAGGAAATCCTGCGGAAATTCGGAGTCGCGGTACCGCGCGGCACGCCGGTGTTTTCGGTGGATGACGCGGTCAAGGCCGCTGAAGAGCTGGGCGGTCCGGTGTGGGTCGTCAAGGCGCAGATCCACGCAGGCGGTCGCGGCAAGGGCGGCGGCGTGAAGGTTGCGAAGTCGCTGGATCAAGTCCGCGAATACGCGAACCAGATCCTCGGCATGCAGCTCGTCACGCACCAGACGGGTCCGGAAGGCCAGAAGGTCAACCGTCTGCTGATCGAAGAAGGCGCCGACATCAAGCAGGAACTGTATGTCAGCCTCGTCGTTGATCGCGTGTCGCAAAAGATCGTTCTGATGGGTTCGAGCGAAGGCGGCATGGACATCGAAGAAGTGGCCGAAAAGCATCCCGAGCTGATCCACAAGGTTATCGTCGAGCCGTCGACCGGTCTGCTCGACGCCCAGGCCGACGACCTCGCCGCGAAGATCGGCGTGCCGGCTGCTTCGATTCCGCAAGCCCGCGCGATCCTGCAAGGCCTGTACAAGGCATTCTGGGAAACCGACGCGTCGCTGGCCGAAATCAATCCGCTGAACGTTAGCAGCGACGGCAAGGTCATCGCACTCGACGCGAAGTTCAACTTCGACTCGAACGCGCTGTTCCGCCACCCGGAAATCGTCGCTTACCGCGACCTGGACGAAGAAGATCCGGCTGAAATCGAAGCTTCGAAGTTCGACCTCGCGTACATCTCGCTCGACGGCAACATCGGCTGTCTCGTGAACGGCGCGGGCCTCGCGATGGCCACGATGGACACCATCAAGCTGTTCGGCGGCGAGCCGGCGAACTTCCTGGACGTCGGCGGTGGC
>DATEJU010000279.1:0-7284 GCA_035277805.1 Paraburkholderia sp.
TCCCAGAACTTGCGGATGTGCTCGGCGATGCCCGTGAGCGCTTCCTCGCGATCGGGCAGCGAGTCGAAGAACATGCCGATCTGGTTCGCCATCTCGATCAGGTTGTCTGCTTTCATCGGCTTATTTCCCTGAAGTGGTGAGCGATTCGCGCTGGCGGAGCAACTCGAGCTGCGTCGCGTTGAAGCGCGAGTACTCGCGCTGCCAATTCGACGGCTGCTGCACATGGCTTACCTGCACGGCGGTCACCTTGTACTCGGGGCAGTTCGTGGCCCAGTCCGAGGCGTCGGTGGTGATCACGTTCGCGCCCGATTCGGGGAAGTGGAACGTCGTGTAGACCACGCCCGGCTGCATGCGCGTGCTCACCTTCGCGCGCAGCACCGTATGCCCGGCACGCGATTCGATGCCCACCCAGTCGCCGTCGCGAATGCCGCGGTCCTCCGCATCGACCGGATGAATCTCCAGCCGGTCCTCTTCGTGCCAGCGCGAGTTCTCGGTGCGGCGCGTCTGCGCGCCCACGTTGTACTGCGAGAGGATGCGGCCCGTCGTGAGCAGGAGCGGGAAGCGCCGCGTGACCTTTTCCGGCGAGGCGATGAACTTCGTGATGACGAACTTGCCCTTGCCGCGCACGAACTCGTCGATGTGCATGATCGGCGTGCCTTCGGGCGCCTCTTCGTTGCAGGGCCACTGGATGCTGCCCATCTCGTCGATCTTCTGATACGAGACGCCGTGGAAAGTGGGCGTGAGACGCGCGATCTCGTCCATGATCTGCGACGGATGCGTGTAGTCCATCTCGTAGCCGAGCGCGCGCGAGAGCAGGATCGTCACTTCCCAGTCCGAGTAGCCGGCGATCGGCGGCATCACCTTGCGCACGCGCGAGATGCGGCGCTCGGCGTTGGTGAAGGTGCCGTCCTTTTCGAGGAACGACGAGCCCGGCAGCAGCACGTGCGCGTATTTCGCCGTCTCGTTCAGGAAGATGTCCTGCACGACGATGCATTCCATGGCCGAAAGCGCCGCTGCCACGTGCTGGGTGTTCGGGTCCGACTGGACGATGTCCTCGCCCTGGCAATAGAGGCCCATGAAGGTGCCGTCCATCGCCGCGTCGAACATGTTCGGAATGCGCAGGCCCGGCTCGCTTTGCAGCGCGACGTTCCAGGCGCTCTCGAACTCGCCGCGCACGACGGGGTCGCCCACGTGACGATAGCCCGGCAGTTCGTGCGGGAACGAGCCCATGTCGCACGAGCCCTGCACGTTGTTCTGGCCGCGCAGCGGATTCACGCCCACGCCTTCGCGGCCGATGTTGCCCGTGGCCATCGCGAGATTGGCGATGCCCATCACCATGGTCGAGCCCTGCGCGTGCTCGGTCACGCCGAGGCCGTAGTAGATCGCCGAGTTGCCTTGCTGCGCGTAGAGGCGCGCGGCGGCGCGTACTTGCTCGGCGGGCACGCCCGTGACTTCGGCCATCGCTTCGGGCGAATTTTCCGGCAGCGCGACGAAATCGCGCCACTGCTCGAACGCGCGCGTCTCGCAGCGCGCGGCCACGAACGCCTCGTTCACGAGTCCTTCGGTGACGATCACGTGTGCGATCGAGTTGACCATCGCGACGTTGGTGCCGGGGCGCAGTTGCAGATGATGCTCGGCCTTCACGTGTGCCGTATCGACGATGTCGATGCGGCGCGGATCGATGACGATCAGCTTCGCGCCTTCACGCACACGGCGCTTCAGGCGCGAGCCGAACACGGGGTGGCCGTCGGTGGGGTTCGCGCCGACCACCATGATCACGTCCGAGTGGTCGACCGAGGCGAAGGTCTGCGTGCCTGCCGACTCGCCGAGCGTGGTCTTCAGGCCATAGCCCGTGGGCGAGTGGCACACACGTGCGCAGGTGTCGACGTTGTTGTTGCCGAACGCGGCGCGCACGAGCTTCTGCACGAGATACGTCTCTTCGTTCGTGCAGCGCGAGGACGTGATGCCGCCGATCGAGTCGCGCCCGTACTTGTCCTGGATGCGGCGGAACTCGCTCGCGGCGTATTTGATCGCTTCGTCCCAGCTCACTTCGCGCCACGGATCGGTGATCTTCGCGCGAATCATCGGCTTCTTGATGCGGTCCTTGTGCGTGGCGTAGCCCCACGCGAAGCGGCCCTTCACGCAGGCGTGGCCTTCGTTGGCCTGGCCGTTCTTGTGCGGCACCATGCGCACGACTTCGTTGCCCTTCATCTCGGCCTTGAACGAGCAGCCCACGCCGCAATACGCGCAGGTCGTCACGACCGAGTGCTCGGCCTGGCCGAGCATCACGACGCTCTTTTCCTGCAGCGTCGCGGTCGGGCACGCGGCCACGCACGCGCCGCACGAGACGCACTCCGACTCCATGAACGGCTCGCTCGCGCCCGCTGCAACGCGCGATTCGAAGCCGCGCCCGGAGATGGTCAGCGCGAACGTGCCCTGCGTTTCTTCGCAGGCGCGCACGCAGCGGTTGCAGACGATGCACTTCGACGGATCGTAGGTGAAGTACGGATTCGATTCGTCCTTCTGATCCTTGAGGTGGTTCGCGCCGTCGAAGCCGTAACGCACTTCGCGCAGACCCGTCACGCCCGCCATGTCCTGCAGCTCGCAGTCGCCGTTGGCGGGGCAGGTGAGGCAATCGAGCGGGTGATCGGAGATGTAGAGCTCCATCACGTTGCGCCGCAGCTTTTGCAACTGGTCGCTTTGCGTGCGCACCTTCATGCCGGCCTCGACCGGCGTCGTGCACGAAGCGGGATAGCCGCGCCGGCCTTCGATCTCGACGAGACACAGGCGGCACGAGCCGAACGGCTCGAGCGAGTCGGTGGCGCAGAGCTTGGGCACGTTGACGCCGGCCTCGATGGAGGCGCGCATCACCGAGGTGCCCGCGGGCACCGTGACGGACTGGCCGTCGATCTCGAGCGTGATGTCCACGTCGGCATGGCGCAGTGGCGTGCCGAAGTCGGTGTCGTCGAAAGGCGAGCGTTGTTTCATCGCCGCCGATTTGCAGGCGCAGTTGCCGGAGCCGCAACCGCCGGCTTGGGGCATGAGCGTGTCGGACATGGTGAGGGCTCCTCGTTCAGGCGGCCGCCGCGTCGGCGGCTGGCTGGACAGGTTCAAGACCGAAATCTTCGGGGAAATAGTTGAGCGCGGAGATCACGGGATAGGGCGTCATGCCGCCCATCGCGCAGAGCGATCCGGACACCATCGTGTCGCACAGATCGCGCAGCAGCGTGATCTGCTTCTCGGAGGTATCGCCTTTGCGGATCTTCGCGATCACCTCGACGCCACGCGTCGAGCCGATACGGCACGGCGTGCACTTGCCGCACGATTCGAGTGTGCAGAATTCCATCGCGTACTGAGCGAGATCGGCGAGGTTCGCGGTGTCGTCGTGCACGACAAGTCCGCCGTGACCGACCACCGCGCCCACTGCTGCATACGCTTCGTAGTCCATGGGAATGTCCCACTGGCTCTCGGGCAGATAGGTGCCAAGCGGGCCGCCCACCTGCACGGCGCGCGCGGGGCGGCCGCTGGCGGTGCCGCCGCCGTAGTCGACCATCAGCTCGCGCAGCGTCACGCCGAAGGCGACCTCGACGAGCCCGCCGCGCGCAATGTTGCCGGCGAGCTGGAACGGCAGGGTGCCGCGCGAGCGGCCCATGCCGAAGTCCTTGTAGTACGCCGCGCCCTTCGCGAAGATGATCGGCACCGTGGCGAGCGTGATGACGTTGTTGATGACCGTCGGCTTGCCGTAGAGGCCGGAGAGCGCGGGAAGCGGCGGCTTTGCGCGCACGATGCCACGCTTGCCTTCGAGCGATTCGAGCAGCGCCGTTTCCTCGCCGCACACGTAGGCGCCGGCGCCCTTTGCAACGAACAGGTCGAAGCGCTTGCCGCTGCCGAGCACGTTGTCGCCAAGCCAGCCCTTGGCGCGCGCGCGGGCGACCGCTTCTTCGAGCACGGCGATCGAATGCGGATACTCGCTGCGCACGTAGATGTAGCCGACGGTAGCGCCCACCGCGATCCCGGCGATCGTCATGCCTTCGATCAGCACGTACGGGTCGCTTTCCATCACGAGGCGGTCGGAGAATGTGCCCGAGTCGCCTTCGTCGGCATTGCAGACGATGTACTTCTGGTCCGCATTGGCCTGGGCGACGGTGCGCCACTTGATGCCGGCAGGGAAGGCCGCGCCACCGCGTCCGCGCAGACCCGATTCGATCAGCGCTTCGCAAGCGCCAGCACCGCTCATCGTCAGCGCGCGGCGCAGGCCTTCGAGCCCGCCATGCGCGACGTAGTCCTCGGTCGAGAGCGGATCCGTGATGCCGATGCGCGCGAACGTGAGGCGCTGCTGCTTGCGCAGATACGGAATCTGCTCGACGAGACCGACCGAGCGCGCATGCTGTGCGCCTTCCAGGAAGCCTGCGTCGAAGAGGCTCTTCACATCGTCTTCTTCGACGTTCGCATAGCCGACGCGCCCATCGGGCGTTTCGACCTCGACGAGCGGTTCGAGATAGAGCAGGCCGCGCGAGCCGTTGCGCACGAGCTCGATGGTCGCGCCACGTGCGGCGGCTTCGCGCTGGATGGCGGCGGCGATGTCATCGGCGCCGAGCGCGAGCGCCGACGAATCGCGAGGAACATAAATGCGCGTCATACGGCCTCCTCGGTGCGGGCGACGGCGGCCAAGGCCTTGGCGAGCAATGCGTCGAACTTTTGCGGGGTCACGCGTGCGTGCAGCGTGCCGTTGATCATCATGGCGGGCGACAGTGCGCACTGGCCGAGACAGTAGACCGACTCCAGCTCGACTTCACCCGCGTGCTCGTGCGTGTGCTCGCTGGCGTGGCCGTGCTGCCTGAAGCGGCAGCCGGTGTGCGCCTCGGCGTGCTGCGCGAGCGCTTCGCTGCCCATGCTGCGGCACGCTTCGGCGCGGCACATTTGCACGACGACGGGCGCGGGCGGCGCGGTACGGAAGTGGTGGTAGTACGTGATGACGCCGTGCACTTCGGCGCGCGAGAGGTTCAGCGCCTTCGCGAGCGGGGCGACCGTGGCGAGCGGCACGAAGCCGGTTTCGTCCTGGATCGCATGCAGGATCGCAAGCAGCGTGCGGCCCGGCTGGGCATGGCGCCGTACGAGGTCGTCCGGCGCGCTGGCGGTTGTCTCATCCACTGTAGAGCTCCTGCGGAGGCATATATGCGCTTGCTATTCATAAAGTGCGCATCTATGCTGGGGTTGTTTTCTTGTATGCACGAACAATAGGCCCGCAGAAAGGCGGATGCAATAGGAAGAGAGACTTCATAATGATCAAGGTCGAGTGTCAGGCACAACTGGTCGTGCGCGATGCACAAGGCCGTGAGGCCAGTCTGACGGACGTCGTGCCGCTTCTCGCGCTCGTCGCGGAAGAAGGCAGCATTGCGCAGGCCGCGCAGCGTAAGGGTTTGTCCTACCGCCACGCATGGGGCCTGTTGCGCGAACTGGAAGAGCGTCTGGGCGGCGCGCTGATCGCCAAGGCGCGCGGGCGCGGCTCCGTGCTCTCGGAGCTGGGCGAAGCGGTGCTGCGCTCACAGCGGCTGTGCGGGGAGCGCCTGTCCGGCAACCTTCAGGCGCTCGCAAGCGAAGTGGCGAGCGATCTCAACCGCTGGCTCGCGCCCGACAGGCAGGACTTGCGCATCCACGCCTCGCACGGTTACGCAGTGGCGGCGCTGGTTACCGCGCTCGTAGCCGACCAGGTGCCCGTGGAGATCAAGTACCGCGATAGCGCCGACGCCATCACGGCGCTCGCGCGCGGCGAGTGCGATCTGGCGGGCTTCCATCTGCCGCGCAGCGACTTTCGCGAAGCTTGCGCCGATGCCTACCGCAACTGGCTCGATCCGCAGCGCCACGTGCTGATCCACCTCACGCGCCGCAAGCAGGGCCTTTTCGTCGGGCGCGGCAACCCGCGCGGGATCGCCGGCCTCGCTGACCTGTCACGCGGCGACATCCGCTTCGTGAACCGGCAGCCGGGCTCGGGCACGCGTCTTCTGATCGATTTGCTGCTCACCCGCGTGGGTGTCGATCCGGAGCGGGTGAACGGCTATGCCTCGTCGGAGCTCACGCATTCGGCGATCGCGGCGTTCGTCGCGAGCGGCATGGCCGACGTGGGCTTTGGTGTGGAGCCCGCGGCGCATCACTTCGGCCTCGACTTCATCCCGATCGCCGACGAGGACTACTATTTCGCCTGCGAACGCGCGCAATTGGAGCGCGAGCCGCTGGCGGCCGTGCTTCAGCTGCTGCGCGGCGCGGCGTTCCGTCAGTCGGTGGCGCAACTGGAAGGCTACGATCCGGGAGAATGCGGCGCCGTCGTGCCGCTGGCCGTTGGCTGGTCGGGCCGGGCACAGGCGCCTGCGCGCTGATGAGGGCCCGGGCCTTGTAACAAGAAGCAATATGATGGTCGATTGGCGCTGCAGGCTGCGCCGCTTTTTGTGATACTTTGGGCCGGTACTGGCTTCCCCGTTTCAGATGCGCGTCACTCGCGCCGATCGACCATGAAATTCTTGCTAAACGTTTGTATCGCTGCCGCCGCTGCGGCAGCGCTGTTCGGAACCGTCGACATTGCTTTCGCGCAAAATTCGCCAGGCGTGCCGGGCGGCATTCTTTCTGACGAATTCAAGATCAACGAGCATCCGCAAATGCCGTTCGCCGCGTCGGCGCCTTCGGACAAGTATCAGCACGGCAAGCCCTCGGCGATGCGCAGGAAGGGCGATCTCGGCGACCCGAGCGGCTGTAACCTGCAGTGTCCGCAAGATAATTGACCTGCGGGGCGGCTGGCGGCGCGAGGGCGCCGCGCCTGCGCCTGTCGCTGCAATCGCCGGCGGTTAAATTCAGGCGTTGAAAAAACAAAAACTCGCGAAGCTTTCCGGGCTGTCGCGAGTTTTTGTTTTATTTCAATGAAATCTGGTGGAGCCGGCGGGAATCGAACCCGCGTCCAGAAGCAGTCCATAACCAGTTCTACATGCGTAGTTCTGTCATTTGATTTAACCGCAGCGACGCGGACGAACACGCTGCACTACGGCGATTCACTAAATTTTCGACCTTGGCGTCGTGACGCCACCAAGGCTTAACTGACGTATATGACCTCTGGCGGTATTGCTACCGGTCTTGCGACACTAGCCCGTCAGTGAACCAGGCAGAGGACGGCGGCCCTTAGGCTGCCAGTGCGAACGTATCGTCGTTTGCAGTTACGTTTTTCCCATTGATTAACGAGGTGACGGGTCCTCGGCATGCCCTGATTACTTCATAACCCCTGTCGAAACCAGGTCGGCC
>DATEJU010000280.1:0-3499 GCA_035277805.1 Paraburkholderia sp.
CTCACCATCGGCAAGCAGTTCTTTCCCGCCGACGATCCCGTCACCTCGTCGCTGCTCGCCTTCGCGGTGTTCGCCGTGGGCTTCGTGATGCGCCCGCTCGGCGGCATCGTGCTCGGCCGCTACGCGGACCGCGCCGGCCGCAAGCCCGCGCTCACGCTCACGATCCTGTTGATGGCGATCGGCTCGGCGGCCATCGGCCTCGCGCCCAGCTACGCGCAGATCGGCCTGGCCGCGCCGGTGCTGATCGTGGTCGCGCGGCTCGTGCAGGGCTTCGCGCAAGGCGGCGAATTCGGCGCGGCCACGGCGACGCTGCTCGAAATGGGCGGCACGGCAAGCCGCGGCTTTCGCGCCAGCTGGCAGCTCGCGAGCCAGGGCGCGGCGGCCTTGCTCGGCTCGGGCCTTGCGGCGAGCCTCGGCTTCCTGCTCTCGAGCGAGACGATGCATAGCTGGGGCTGGCGCATCCCGTTTCTGGTCGGCACGCTGATCGCGCCGGTGGGCATCTATCTGCGCCGGCACATCCGCGAAGAACCGCCCGCGGCCAAAGCCGCGACAAGCCGCGACGACCCGAAGCGCGGCCTCTACGCGCGCAACTGGTTCCTCACGATCTTCGCGATCATGGGCATGTCGGTTTCGACCTACGTGATGATGTATTACATGCCGACCTACTGCATTCAATACCTCGGCTTGCCGCCGAAGATGTCGATGCTGGCAGGCGTGGCGTCGAGCACCATCTCGCTCGTGATGTGCCCGATCTACGGCGCGTGGTCCGACCGCATGGGCCGGCGCAAGCCGCTCACGATCATCGGCCGCGCCGCGCTGATCCTGCTGCTGTATCCGGCGTTCTGGATCATGACGCACTTTCCGTCGCTGCCGGTGGTGCTCGTTACGCTGATCGTGCTGATGCTCTGCTACACGATGGGCTCCGCGCCCGCCTACGCGCTGATGCCCGAGAACTTCCCGAAGCATCTGCGCGCGGGCTACATGTCGAGCGCGTATGCGATTGCCGTTTCGGTATTCGGCGGCACCTCGCAGCTCGTCGCCGCCTGGCTGATCCGCGAGACGGGCAGCAAGATGGCGCCCGCGTGGTACATGATCGGCTGCGTGCTGATTTCGCTGATCGCGGTTTCGATGTTCGAGGAGACGGGGAACAAGGCGCTGGATTGAGCGCCGGGCGATCCAGGGCCTGTGATGGACCGATCAACAGGCCCTGACTAGCTGGCCTCTTCGCCTTTGGATTCGCCCGCGTTGCTCGGATATCTGGCCTGCCCGTAACGAATCAACAGGACACCCAGTGCGATGAGCACGATCGCGCCCGCGGACGCCAGCAGATGCAGCTCGGTATTCGAGCCCGAGCGAAGAATCAGATCCCGCGCGATCGACACCATTGCAATGTAGAGCGGGAAGCGCACCGGCAGTTGCCCGGCCTTCAGGTACTGGCCGACCATCGCGAAAACTTCCAGATACAGGAACATCAGCAGCAGATCGGTCAGCGTGACGCCATCGGAATTCACCATCCGCCAGATCAGGTGCACCATCGCCGCAACGGTGCCGATGCCGATAATCCCCAGCCCGAATAGCTCCGCGAGCTCCATCGCGCGCTCGAGACGTCCCTTGATCGCCTTTTGCAAGGCGCTCTCGTATTTCATGTTCCTTGATCCATTGAATAGCCAATCGGGACCGGGAATCGTAGCGCGAGACCATGAAATCCAGAAATGCTGAAACGAAATACGCAGACGAGGCCGCTCCCGGGCCGGCGAGGCCGGCACACGAAGGTCCGCGGCGGGCCGGCCGGCCACGAATTGTTGCACCTGCACAACAGCCAACCGGCATCCGATCCTCAAATCGCGGTTTTGGACGCTCATCGCGCCCGCTTTCCTTGCATTCTGGCGCAACGTCACTATAATAGGGTTAACACTTAGGTAATTACCCTGGTCAAACGAGGACAGCATGGCCGCGCTCATCGCCACAATTTCGTCTACCGTGACTCAAGCTCTCGAGGCAGTTGGCCGCCTCGGCGTCAAGGCACTCAATCGTCACCTGGAATACTGCGAGCTGCTCGCAGAAGCGCAGCGCCGCTACTAAATCGCTCGCGCAGCGATAACTTCCGGTCTGGAGCGAAATACGCCGCGGGCAACTCTGCCGCGGCGGCGCCGGATCGGTCGTGGTTCGCTCGACGCGCCGCGTAAGTCCCGCTGCCGTCCTGTCGTTCAATCCGTTGTAGTCGTTGTCTTCGACGCCGTGCGCGCGTCCGCTTCGTTTTTGGCGGCGGGCTCCGGAATCGCTTCGATACGGCCCATCACGAACACGAACGACACGATGCCGACCGCGAGGATCACGCCCGCCACGAGGAACGCGTTGGTGAACGAATTCGTTGCGCCAACGATGAAGCCCGTCACGATCGGCGCGGCTACGCCCATCAGGTTGTTGGCGAAGTTCATGATGCCTCCGATGGTGCCCACGCCGCCCTTGGGCGCAATCAGCGAAGGCAGCGACCAGCCCACGGGCGCCGCCGCCGCGAGACCGCCCAGCGCAACCGAAATCCAGAAGATCGCCCAGCCGGGATTGGTGGTCTGCGTCGCGCCGAATACCGCGAGGCCGAACAGCATGCCCGTCACCAGCACCGCCCTGCGCACGCGCGTCTCGTCCTTGCCTCGCGCGATCAGGTGATCGATCAGCCAGCCGCCGACGAGCAGATCGGTCGCCGTGGCAACCGCCCACGGAATCGCCGCAAAGCCCGCCGATTTGAGAATGCTCATGTGCATGGTCTGGACCAGATAGCCCGGCAGCCAGGTCAGGAACAAATAGAACGAGTAGCCGTAGGCGGCGAACCCGATCGTCAACCCCCACACCTTGGTCTTCGTCAGCAGGTAGCCGAGCATGCCGAACACGCTGCCGCCCGGCGTGCCTTCGGGCGTCGCGCCGCCCTGCTGGATATAGTCCAGCTCCTCCGCCGATAGCCTGCTGTCCTTGCTCGGATCGCGATAGATCGTCAGGAATGCGACGAAATACGCAAGGCTCAGCAGCGCGGTCACGCCGAAGCCCCAGCGCCATCCGGCGTTCACGACGACCACGGCGACCAGCGGCACGCCGATCACATTGGAGAACTTGGCCGCGGCGTCGAAGATGGCCGTCGCCAGCGCACGCTCCTTGCGCGGAAACCAGTAGCCCGTCGCCTTCGAGCTGACCGGAAAGCCCGGCGCCTCCGCGATCCCGAGCACCGCGCGCGCGGCGAACACGCCGCCGAACCCGCTGGCGAAGACGGTGATGGCGGACGCCAGGCCCCACAGGAACGCACCCAGCCGGCCGATGCGCGTGACGCCATAGCGGTCGAGCAGAAGGCCGGCCGGCACCTGCAGCAAGGCGTACGGCCAGAAGAACGCGCTGAACAACAGGCCCATTTCGCCCGGTGAGAGGTTGAACGCCTCCTTCATCTGCGGCGCCGCCACCGAGAGGTTGATCCGGTCGAAGTAGTTGATGAGCACGCCAATGCCCAGCAACA
>DATEJU010000281.1:0-4914 GCA_035277805.1 Paraburkholderia sp.
GCGCCGACCTGAACGTGCCGCAGGACGACCAGGGCAACATCACCGAAGACACCCGCGTGCGCGCATCCGTGCCGGCCATCAAGGCGGCGCTCGACGCCGGCGCGGCCGTCATGGTCACCTCGCACCTGGGCCGCCCGACCGAGGGCGAATTCAAGCCCGAAGACTCGCTCGCACCCGTCGCAAAGCGCCTTTCCGAGCTGCTCGGCCGCGACGTGCCGCTGCTTGCCAACTGGGTCGAGAACGGTGTGAGCGTCGCGCCGGGCAATGTGGTTCTGCTCGAGAACTGCCGCGTCAACAAGGGCGAGAAGAAGAACTCGGACGAGCTTTCGCAAAAGATGGCGAAGCTCTGCGATATCTACGTGAACGACGCATTCGGCACCGCGCACCGCGCCGAAGCCACGACCTACGGCATCGCGAAGTACGCGACCATCGCGTGCGCGGGCCCGCTGCTGGCGGCCGAGCTCGACGCGCTCGGCAAGGCGCTCGGCGCGCCCAAGCGCCCGCTCGTGGCGATCGTCGCGGGCTCGAAGGTCTCGACCAAACTCACCATCCTCAAGTCGCTGGCCGAGAAGGTCGATCAGCTGATCGTCGGCGGCGGCATCGCCAACACGTTCATGCTGGCCGCGGGACTGAAGATCGGCAAGTCGCTCGCCGAAGCCGACCTCGTCGACGAAGCCAAGGCCATTATCGAAGCGGCGCGCGCGCGCGGCGCCTCGGTGCCGATCCCGACCGACGTCGTGACCGCCAAGGAATTCGCGCCGACGGCCCAGGCCGAGACGAAGAACGTGGCCGACGTGGCCGACGACGACATGATCCTCGACATCGGCCCGGTCACGGCCAACGCGCTCGCCGCGCAGCTCGCCCAGGCCGGCACGATCGTGTGGAACGGCCCGGTTGGCGTGTTCGAGTTCGACCAGTTCGGCAACGGCACGAAGACGCTCGCTAGCGCCATCGCGAATTCGGGGGCGTTCTCGATCGCCGGCGGCGGCGACACGCTCGCGGCCATCGCGAAGTACGACATCGCCGACAAGGTCAGCTACATCTCGACCGGCGGCGGCGCCTTCCTCGAATTCCTCGAGGGCAAGAAGCTGCCGGCGGTCGAAGTGCTCGAAACCCGGGCGGCTTCCTAAGTGGCGCCGCGCGCCCCGGCCAGTAAAGTGGCAAAGGCCGCCACGACCCGGTCTGCCCGAGCCAGCGCGGCCAAGCCGCGCGGCGCTGCCGGGGCCGCAAATGACGCCAGGGACGTAAAAGAGCGGGGGCGCGCAGCGCCCCTCGCAGGCACCGCGCGGGCGAACGCGACGCCCGCCGCCGTGCCGCAAACCGTACAGTCGCCGCTCGATGAGCCGATCGGCGCGCCGCTTGCCGAGGCGCGCGCCGCGACGTGCAAAGATCCGCACGCCGATCCGGCCACCGTGCAGCCACCGCGGACCGGGCGCACAGCCACGCCCGGCGCGGCCCCAGACGCAAGCATCAGAAACGCCGCGCCAGTCCCGCCGACTGACGCGGCGCCCTCCAAGAAAGCGACGCCGGGTATGACCGGTGCGCGTTCCGGCCACGCCGTATCGGCGCTCGAGCCGGCCAGCACATCTCGCAGCAACGGTTTTTCCAGCGATCTTTTCCAGACGAGGAGACTCATGCATCGCGCCACCAAGATTGTCGCCACCATCGGTCCGGCTTCCAGCACGCCGGACATCCTGCTGAAAATGATCCGCGCAGGGTTGGACGTGGTGCGCCTCAACTTCTCGCACGGCACCGCCGACGACCACCGTCAGCGCGCCGAAATGGTGCGGGAGTGCGCCCGCCAGGCCGGCCGCGAAGTCGCGATCATGGCCGACCTGCAAGGTCCCAAGATCCGCGTGGGCAAATTCGAAAACGGCAAGACGACGCTCGAACCGGGGCAGCCCTTCATCCTCGACGCCGAGTGCGAGCTCGGCAACGACGAGCGCGTCGGCCTCGACTACAAGGACCTGCCGCGTGACCTGAAGCCCGCCGACGTGCTGCTGCTCAACGACGGCCTGATCGTGCTCGACGTGGTGCGCGTGATCGGCAGCGAGATCCACACCACCGTGCGGGTGGGCGGCGACCTGTCGAACAACAAGGGCATCAACCGCCAGGGCGGCGGCCTCACGGCGCCCGCGCTCACCGCCAAGGACATGGAAGACATCCGCACGGCGATGTCGCTCGGCGTGGATTTCGTCGCCGTGTCGTTCCCGAAAAACGCCACCGACATGGAAATGGCGCGCCAGCTCGCGAATATCGCGGGCGCGCCCTACGGCATCAAGCCGAAGATGATCGCGAAGATCGAGCGCGCCGAGGCCATTCCGGCGCTGCAGGAGATTCTCGATTCGTCCGACGGCATCATGGTCGCGCGCGGCGACCTCGCCGTGGAAGTGGGCAACGCGGCCGTGCCGGCGCTGCAAAAGCGCATGATCCGCATGGCGCGCGACTCGAACAAGCTCGTGATCACCGCCACGCAGATGATGGAGTCGATGATCCACGCGCCCGTGCCCACGCGCGCCGAAGTCTCGGACGTCGCCAACGCGGTGCTCGACGGCACCGACGCCGTGATGCTCTCGGCCGAGTCGGCGGCGGGCAAATATCCGGTGCAGACCATCGAGGCCATGGCCGCGATCTGCGTGGAGGCGGAGAAGTCGGAGCAGTCCGAGCTCGACAAGGATTTCCTCGACCGCACCTTCACGCGCATCGACCAGTCGATCGCGATGGGCGCGCTCTTCACGGCCTACCACCTGGGCGCGAAGGCGATCGTCGCGCTCACGGAGTCGGGCTCGACGGCGCTCTGGATGTCGCGTCACTGGACCCACGTGCCGATCTTCGCGCTCACGCCGCGCACCGGCAGCGAGCGCGCGATGTCGCTCTACCGCAATGTCACGCCGCTGCATCTGGACACCAGCAACGACCGCGACACGGCGCTCCAGCAGGCCATCGAAGTGGTGGTGAGCAAGGGCTACGCGTCGCGCGGCGACATGGTCGTGCTGACCGTGGGCGAGCCGATGGGGCAGCCCGGCGGCACCAACACGCTCAAGATCGTGCGCGTGGGCGACGTCTTTTAAATTCGCGGCGATTTTTTTCGCATTATTTTCGAGACTCGCGAAATTGGGTCGTACGCGCCTTGGGTCGGCACCTTCTGCTGGCATCGATTGGTATCAAATTGGTATCTGATCGGTGCCGGATAGGTGCCAGATGGCTGCCTGTTGGGCGTCTTTTCCGTGCAATTGCAGCCTGCGCGCGCTAGAGGCAGCGCGCAGGCTGTCAACTCTTTTTGCATCTTCTCGCCGATTTGACGTCCTGATACGCCAAATTCATGCCAGTTCGTTTTTTTGGCGGCGGGAACGTAGCGGCTTCGCGATAAAATCACGAAATTGAGCCCGCGGCGTCTCACGCGGGCGGTGGCCGCCAGGTCACCCTCGACCGGCCGCGCAAGACGGCCGGCGGCACGAAGCAATTCGTTTCAAATCAAAGGAGTAGCAACAATGCCTCTCGTTTCAATGCGTCAACTGCTCGACCACGCGGCCGAACACGGCTATGGTCTGCCGGCGTTCAACGTGAACAACCTCGAACAGGTCCAGGCGATCATGGAAGCGGCGAACCAGGTCGGCTCGCCGGTGATCATGCAGGCCTCGGCCGGCGCGCGCAAATACGCGGGCGAGCCGTTCCTGCGCCACCTGATCGAAGCCGCGGTCGAGTCGTATCCGCATATTCCGGTCGTGATGCACCAGGACCACGGCCAGTCGCCGGCAGTCTGCATGGCAGCGATCCGCAGCGGCTTCACCAGCGTGATGATGGACGGCTCGCTCGAAGCCGACGGCAAGACGGTGGCTTCGTACGAGTACAACGTCGATGTCTCGCGCAAGGTCGTCGAAATGGCGCACTCGATCGGCGTCACCGTGGAAGCGGAACTGGGCGTGCTCGGCTCGCTCGAGACGATGAAGGGCGACAAGGAAGACGGTCACGGCGCCGAAGGCACCATGACACGCGAGCAGCTCCTGACCGATCCGGAGCAGGCCGCCGACTTCGTGAAGCTCACGCAGTGCGACGCGCTGGCCATCGCCATCGGCACCTCGCATGGCGCGTACAAGTTCTCCAAGAAGCCCACGGGCGACATCCTGTCGATCCAGCGCATCAAGGAAATCCACGCGCGCATTCCGAACACGCACCTCGTGATGCACGGCTCGTCGTCGGTGCCGCAGGAGCTGCTCGCGGAAATCCGCGAGTTCGGCGGCGACATGAAGGAAACGTACGGCGTGCCGGTGGAAGAGATCCAGGAAGGCATCCGTCACGGCGTGCGCAAGATCAACATCGACACGGACCTGCGTCTGGCGATCACGGGCGCGATCCGTCGCTATATGTACGAGAACCCGTCGAAGTTCGACCCGCGCGACTACCTGAAGCCGGCTCGCGAAGCCGCGAAGAAGGTGTGCGTGGACCGCTTCCTCGCGTTCGGCTGCGAAGGCCAGGCTGGCAAGATCAAGCCGGTCGCGCTCGACAAGATCGCGGAGAAGTACAAGTCGGGCGAGCTCGCGCAGATCGTCCGCTAAAGCGGATGTTTGCACGAGGCGCGCCGGCTGGGTCTTTGCCTCGCCGGCCGCGCCCGAAGCAGTAAAAAACATCGCCGTTTCCGCCTGTTTTGGGGGAACGGCGATGGGCTTTTCTGAGATTTTTGGTTTACCCTCGCAGTACCTCAGGATTCCGGTTTCCTGCCGCAGATTTGCGCCGTAGTCTGGCGCGCGATTTTTCCGGATCTGCCCGTTTTCGATTGTCCTTTTAGCGAATCACGACGATGTCTACCCTCTACGAATCCACGCTCCGCTCGCTGCCGCTCCTCGGCCGCGGCAAGGTCCGCGACAACTATGCCGTGGGCAACGACCAGTTGCTGATCGTCACGACCGACCGTCT
>DATEJU010000282.1:0-11101 GCA_035277805.1 Paraburkholderia sp.
TCGGCGCGCATCGACCGGCTGCTGCCGACCATCATCAGCCGTTGCCGTCAATGGCCGATGAGCACGCCTGCGCCGCAGGCGGCGCAGGCCTGGCTCACGCAGCAGGGCGTGGCCGATCCGGCGGGCCTGCTCGCCGAGGCGGGCGGCGCGCCGCTCGCGGCGCTCGCGCTCTCGCAAGACGACAACCGCGCACTGCGCGACTGGACGCTCGGCCAGCTCGCGGCAGGCGCGGCGTGCGACGCCTTTGCATGCGGCGAGACGCTGCAAAAGCTGCCAGTGCCGCTCGTGCTCGGTTGGCTGCAGCGCTGGGTCTACGATCTGCTGGCCGAGCGCACGGCGAGCCGTCCGCGCTACTACCCGCAGTCGGCGGCCGCACTCGCGCGCTGCGCGGCGAATCTGGACGCACCGGCGCTCGCCCGCTACCTGAAGACCGTGACGCGCCAGCGCGCCGTGGAAAACCATCCGCTGAATGCGCGCCTCGTGTTCGAGGAGCTCTTTCTCGGCTATCGTGAAATGTTCGCCTGAGATTTTTATCTGAGTGTGTCCGGCCGGCGTCGGCGCGCGCCGCCACGCGCCGGTCCTGTCTTATCCGATGATCCGCACCATGAGCCTTGTCTACCGGGATGCCACCCTCGACGATCTGCCCGCGATCGTCGCCATCTACAACTCCACGGTGCCGTCCCGGCAGGTCACCGCCGACCTCGAGCCCGTAAGCGTGGCAAGCCGCCTGCCGTGGTTTCACGCTCATGGCCCGGCGCGGCGGCCGCTGTGGGTCGTCGAAGAGGGCGGCCGCGTGATCGCGTGGCTGAGCTTTTCGGACTTCTATGGCCGTCCGGCCTATGGCCACACCTCGGAAGTCAGCATCTACCTCGCCGAGGCCGCGCGCGGCAAGGGGCTCGGGCGCCAACTGCTGGCCGCCGCGCTCGACGCCGCGCCGGGGCTGGACATCCACACGGTGCTCGGCTTCGTGTTCGGCCACAATGAGCCGAGCGTGCGCCTCTTTCGCGGCTTCGGCTTCGAGGCGTGGGGCACGCTGCCGCGCGTGGCCGTGCTCGACAGCGTCGAGCGCGATCTCGTGATTCTCGGCAAGCGGCTCGCGGCTTGAGTGGCGCGGCACTCACCGCCGTCTTTTTGCTGTGCGTTTTCGTTGCGCATTTTCGTTGATTCTGTGCAGTCAGCCTGGCCCGTAACTCCATCGTAGGACCGCCCATGTTTGTCGATTCACATTGCCACATCAACTTCGAAGGCCTCGCCGACCGGCTGCACGAGGTGCTCGAGAACATGCGCGCGCAAGCCGTCACGCACGCGCTGTGCGTCTCGGTCGACTTCGAGACGCTGCCCTCGGTGCTGGACATCGCGAGCCGCTACGAGAACGTCTACGCGTCGGTGGGCGTGCATCCCGATCACGAGGACGCTCAGGAGCCCACCGTCGCGGACCTCGTGGAACTCGCGAAGCATCCGAAGGTCGTGGCGATCGGCGAAACGGGGCTCGATTACTATCGCCTCGGCGAGCGCACGATCGAGGACATGGAGTGGCAGCGCGAGCGCTTTCGCGTCCATATTCGCGCCGCGCACGCGACGGGCAAGCCGCTCATCGTGCATACGCGCGCGGCGTCGGACGACACGTTGCGCATCATGGAGGAAGAGCGCGCCGGGGAGCCGGGCGGCGTGATGCACTGCTTCACGGAGCCCTGGGCGATCGCCGAGCGCGCCCTCGCGCAAAACTTTTACATCTCGCTGTCGGGCATCGTGACGTTCAAGAGCGCGACCGACGTTCAGGACGTGGCGCGCCGCGTGCCGCTCGAGCGGTTGCTGATCGAAACGGACTCGCCATACCTTGCGCCAGTGCCATATCGCGGCAAACCCAATGAACCTGCGTACGTTAGCCATGTCGGAAGATTCATTGCGCAGCAACGCGGATTGCCGGACGCCGAACTCGGCGCTGCCACGACGCAGAATTTTTTCCGGCTCTTCAAGATTTCGGCTACCGCCTGAGTCACGAACCGCAAGCGGTCAATATTATTTATTATCAATTAGATAGCGAATAACGTTAAGGTCTGACATGAACTCGAATCCGCTTACGTCCACTGTCCACGCTACGCAAGCTCCGCGCGCCGCACGCGTGCGCCGCATCACCGCTGCGCTCGCCTTCGGCATGAGCGCCGCCTTTCTCGCGAGCGCGCCGGCTCACGCCGAGTCGATCGATTCGCTCGTGAAGAGCGTGAAATTCGACGACGACAAGGGCGTCGCCAAGGACATCGCCAACGGCATGGACCCGAATGCCACCGACAGCCAGGGCATGCCGCTGCTCGTGCTGGCCGCGCGCGAGAAGTCGGACAAGGTGGCGGCGATGCTGCTCGACAATCCCAAGACCAACATTGCCGCCGAGGACAAGGCGGGTGAGAACGCGCTGATGCTCGCCTCGCTCAACGGCGACATGGACCTCGTGAAACTGCTCATCACCAAGGGCGCCGAGGTGAACAAGCAGGGCTGGACGCCGCTGCACTACGCGGCCGCGAACGGCCACGACGACGTGGCGAAGCTGCTGATCGGCTATTCGGCTGACGTCAATGCGCTCTCACCCAACGGCACGACGCCGCTCATGATGGCGGCGCGCGGCGACCACATGAGCACGGCGAAGCTGCTGCTCGACCATGGCGCCAATCTCAATGCGAAGAACCAGATCGGCATGAACGCGCTTGATTTCGCCAAGCAGTACAAGGCACCGGACGCGATCAAGGATCTCTCGGCGCGCATGGGCCAAAAGGCGCAGTAAGGCTGAAGTGGGGCTTAAGTAAGGCCGCCGCAGGGCTGCTGTGGGGCCGCGCAGCCGGGTTCAAGGCAGACGCATTCGCACGGCGGCGAGGCCGGGTACACCGCGAGCGGCCGCTCAAGCGCGGCCATCGAGCGCCGCCCGCCGGCCCTTTCGTAGCACGGCCTACGGCGCGCCTTTAAAACAGTGCACAATACCGGGGTTGCCGCCGGCCGCCAGTGGGCGGCTCGCGGCGCGGCAAGCGCCGCACCCAACGACGAATCAAGGAGAATCATGCTGCGGGCTCTGATCTGCGCCGGCGCGCTCGCTGTGCCGATTTCGGCTTTCGCCTTTACCGCTTCCGATCTGAACCGGCTGTGCTCGAAGACTGATGTGGCGTCGCGCAGTGCCTGCGCCGCCTACATCGAAGGGGCCGCCGACGGCATTTTCAACACCATCGACGCGATCGGCGGCACGACCGGCCCGCGTGTCGGCCAGTATTTCTGCCTCCCGCCGGACGCGCGTTCGGCGCAACTCACCGACGCCGTGCGCAAATACATCGCCGACAATCCGAACGTCGCCGGCTACAACGCCAGCACGGCTATCTCGCTCGGGCTCGGCAAGGCGTTTCCGTGCAAAACAACCGGTAATTGAGCCGGTCGTTGACCGCGCAGTTGGTTGCGCAGTTGATCGCGTAATTGACTCTATAGTCGACCCGGTAACTGATCTTTCGCCAGGCCGCCGACCTCGGTTTTTGCCAGCGCGCCTGGATGCCCGGCAGGTTGCGCTGTCTGATCGCCCAGTTCCGGGCACTCGCCGCTGAACCATCGGCGCAGGCTTCAGTCGATTCACCAGCGGGGCGGCTCAGGGCCGTCGCCGCCTCTCACGCCCCCGCGCAGGCCAGGTCGGCCGCACAATCTGGCCAGGTGCATTCGGCCAGGCACATTCTTTAGCGCATTTTTACGCCCGTTCGCGTAGCGTGACATCTGGCGCGCCCGCCTTCGCGAGCGTGCTCTGCCTCGACGCACGCGCCTCGAATACCGCACTCGTCGCGCGGGCTCTGGCCCGTGCCTTTTCCATCCGCTGTCGTGACGCTCAGGAGGAACTGGCCGCCGATGCCGACGATCTCTCGCTCTTGGCCGATGCGCCGCTGCGCAACGGGTTCGGTACGCTTATCGTGAGCGCCGTGGCGCTCGTTGTCGCCCTGTCCATCCACTGGCTCGGCGCGCGTCGTGCGCCAGATTGGCGCGAGCCTGCTGGCTTCGGCGGGCGTGGCCGGTCTCGTGGCCGGTATCGCGGCACGCCCCGTGCTGGGCAATCTGATCGGCGCGTTGCAGATCGCGCTGACACAGCCGAGATCCGCCTCGACGACGTGGTCGTGATCCAGATCCAGGGCGGGCGAAGACGCGATGGCGGTAGAGGTGGACGGCGAGCGCAGAACGCGCTGAGCGGTGTCGAGCGGCACATTTGCATGCTGTCTGACCCGACAAGCCCGAGCGCATGCCTATAACGAAGAAGCAACAAAGAAGCAACAAAGAAACAGCAGAGGAAGCAATGGAGCAGACAGGAGGAGTACTTCGATGGCCAGACTGATAGTCGTCTCGAATCGCGTGGCGACGCCCACGGAGACCAAGGGCTCCGCCGGGGGGCTCGCCGTCGGGGTGTTCGGCGCGCTCAAGGACGCGGGCGGTGTGTGGTTTGGCTGGAGCGGCGACGTCGTGAGCGAGACGGTCGCGAATGCGGGCCCCGCGCTCGTCGAGGAGGGCCACGTCACGTTCGCGACGGCCGGACTCACGAGGAAGGACTACGACCAGTATTACCGCGGTTTCTCGAACGCCACGCTGTGGCCCGTCTTCCACTACCGCAACGATCTCGCGCGCTACGAGCGCGACGAATACGCCGGCTACCGGCGCGTGAACGCGTGGCTCGCGCACAAGCTCATCAAGCTGATCCAGCCCGACGACATGATCTGGGTCCACGACTACCACCTGATCCCGTTCGCCGAGGCGCTGCGCTCGGAGGGCGTGCGCAATCGCATCGGCTTCTTTCTGCATATTCCGTTTCCATCGCCGCAAGTGCTGCAGACGATTCCGCCGCACGAAGAGCTCGTGAGGTCGCTGTGCTGCTATGACCTGCTCGGCTTCCAGACGCGCAACGACCAGCAGGCGTTTCACGATTACATCGAGCGCACCGCGCGCGGCACGGTGCGCGAGCACGGCGAGAACAAGGAGGAGGGCGACGTCGAAGCGTATGGGCGCAAGCTGCGCACGGGCGTCTATCGCATCGGCGTGTTTCCCGACGAGATCGCCGAGCAGGCCGCGCGCTATGAGAGCCGCCAGCACGTGCTCGACCTCAAGCAGAGCCTCGAAGGGCGCAAGCTCGTGATGAGCGTGGACCGGCTCGATTATTCGAAAGGGCTCGTCGAGCGCTTTCACGCGTTCGAGCAGTTGCTCGAGCACTCGCCCGAATGGCGCGGCAAGGTCACGCTCGTGCAGATCGCGCCGCCCACGCGCTCCGACGTCGCGAGCTACAAGGTCATCCGCGAGGAGCTGGAGCGCGAGGCGGGACGCATCAACGGGCGCTATTCGGGCCTCGACTACACGCCGATCCGCTATCTGAGCCAGCAATACGACCGCTGGAAGCTGATGTCGCTCTTTCGCGAGTCGCAGGTGGGCTATGTCACGCCGCTGCACGACGGCATGAATCTGGTCGCGAAGGAATATGTGGCCGCGCAGAATCCCGACGATCCCGGCGTGCTCGTGCTCTCGATCTTCGCGGGCGCCGCCGCCGAACTCACCGGCGCGCTGCTCGTGAATCCGCACGACGCGGCCGGCATGTCGGAGGCGCTCGAGCGCGCGCTCTCGATGCCGCTCGATGAGCGCAAGGCGCGCTACCAGACCAATATGGAGGCGTTGCGCCGCAACGATCTGGGTGTCTGGCGCGACCGCTTCCTCTCCGACCTCGCAGCCGTGCCGCAGCCGCGTTGAGCTTGCGCGCGCCAATCATCGATGGTCGATCGCCGGGCATCGATTCGCGCGTGACGCCGACCGGCGACAACGCGCGCGGCGCCCGATTGCGTATCATCGGGCGCTGGCTCAACCTGCGCGCGCGCGCTTGCATCGGCTCATGCTCTCCACCCTCGCCATCGCCAATTACCGCTCGCTGCGCGAGCTCATCGTGCCGCTCGGCCCGCTGAACGTGATCACCGGACCGAACGGCAGCGGCAAGTCCAATCTCTATCGGGCGCTGCGTCTGCTCGCGCTGACGGCGCGCGGCGGCGTGATTCCATCGCTTGCGCGCGAGGGCGGCCTGCAATCGACGCTCTGGGCCGGCCCCGAGCGTTTCTCGCGCACAGTCGCCAAGGGCGAGTACGCCGTGCAGGGCACGGTGCGCAAAGACGCCGTGAGCCTCAAACTCGGCTTCTCGGGTGAGACCTTCGGCTATGCGATCGACCTGGGATTGCCGATGCCCGGTTCATCGTATTTCTCGCTCGACCCCGTCATCAAGCGCGAATGCATCTGGGGCGGACCGGTGCTGCGTCCATCGGCTTTGCTCGTGGACCGCCAAGGGCCGATGATCCGCATTCGCGACGAAGAAGCGGGGCGAGGGGAGTGGACGACACTCGCGCAACCCGTGGCGAGCTTCGACAGCATGATGACGGAGTTCGCCGACCCGCGCAGCGCGCCGGAGATGATCGCGGTGCGCGAGCAGATTCGCTCGTGGCGCTTCTATGACCACTTCCGCACCGACGAGCACGCCCCCGCGCGCCAGGTGCAGATCGGCACCCATTCGCCGGTGCTTGCCGACGACGGCGCAAATCTTGCTGCCGCGCTGCAGACGATCCGCGAGATCGGCGACGGCCGGGCGCTCGATACGGCGATCGGCGATGCGTTTCCCGGCGCGCGTGTCGAAATCGTCAACCACGAAGGGCGCTTCGAGGTGGCGCTGCGCCAGGAAGGCCTGCTGCGGCCGTTGCGTGGCGCCGAGCTTTCGGACGGCACGCTGCGTTATCTGCTGCTCGCCGCCGCACTGCTGAGCCCGCGTCCACCGGCGCTGCTCGTGCTCGACGAGCCGGAGACGAGTCTGCATCCCGACTTGCTGCCGTCGCTTGCGCGGCTCATCGCGCGTGCCTCGACGCACTCACAGGTGCTGGTGGTCTCGCATGCGGCCCGGCTCGTCGCGGCGCTCGAGCGCGAGGCGGGCAGCCAGTCGATCGTGCTGGAGCGGCGCCTGGGCGCGACGGCGCTCGCCGACGAAGACGCCCTCGACATTCCGGCGTGGAAGTGGCCGTCGCGCTGAATTGCGCTGGGCCGCATTGCATCGCGGGATGTTTCCACGTGTAAGTCCATATAGCAATTGAAAGACTCGCAGCGCATGCGCCGCGCATGGCAAATAATGAAGATGGTGCGCCGCCCCCACTGAGCCGCTCGATCGTGCCCTTTACGGGTCCGTCCCTTCGATGACCGGCGGTACGGTTGCGGTATGCGGCTTCCTTTAAAATGGCTCGAAATTATTCGAACCGCCTGGCGGATACCCCGCGTGCCTTCGCGCGGGACACGAAGGAGACTCCCGATGAGAATTGCGCAGATCGCCCCGCTGACCGAATCGGTGCCGCCCAAGCTCTACGGCGGCACCGAGCGCGCCGTGTCGTACATCACCGAGGCGCTGGTCGAACTCGGGCACGACGTGACGCTCTTCGCAAGCGGCGATTCGCAAACGCGTGCGAAGCTCGAACCCGTGTGGCCGCGCGCGCTGCGCCTCGACCCCGGCATTCGCGACCGGGTCGCGCCGCACATGCTGCTCATGGAAATGGTGCGCCGCCAGGCCGACCAGTTCGACGTGCTGCACTTCCATATGGACTACTACTCGTTTTCGGTGTTCAAGCGCCAGGAAACGCCGTTCGTGACGACGCTGCACGGCCGCCTCGACTTGCCGGAGCAGCAGCCAGTGTTCGACACGTTCAACACCGCTCCTGTCGTCTCGATCTCGAACTCGCAGCGCCAGCCGATGCCGCAGGCCAAATGGCTCAAGACCGTCTATCACGGCCTGCCCGAGATGCTCTACACGCCGCAACCCGTCGAGCAGCGCTATCTCGCGTTTCTCGGCCGCATCTCGCCCGAGAAGCGTGTGGATACCGCGATCCGCATTGCCCAGCGCTGTGGCTTGCCGATCCGCATCGCCGCCAAAGTGGATGAGGCCGACCGCGAATATTTCGAACGCGAGATCAAGCCGCTGTTCGCACTCCCGAATGTCGAGTTCGTCGGCGAGATCAACGACAGCCAGAAGGCCGAGTTTCTCTCCGGTGCGCATGCGCTGCTGTTCCCGATCGACTGGCCCGAGCCGTTTGGGCTCGTGATGATCGAGGCGATGGCATGCGGCACGCCCGTGATCGCGTTCAATCGCGGCGCGGTGCCCGAAGTCGTGGACGAGGGTGTCTCGGGATTTATCGTCGAGGACGAGATTGGCGCCGTCGCGGCCGTCAACCGGCTGGCACGCGTGTCGCGCGCCGGTGTGCGGCGCCGCTTCGAAGAGCGCTTCACGTCGCACCGCATGGCGCAGCAGTACATCGAGGCGTATCAGGCGGTGATACGCGCGAGCAAGCGTTCGCGCTTCAAGGTGATCGATACGTCCACGAGCTGAGCGGCGAAAGGCGCCTCGGGCGAGCGCGCGGCGCTCGCCCGAGGCGTGAGGATTACAGCTTCAGGCGCGTGATCTTGGTGGTGCCGAGCGAGAGGTCGCCGATCAGGCCGCTGTTGGTGAGTACGAAGACTTCCACGGGCTTGACTGCCGTGGTGGTGTCGATCGAGCCGTTCGCGCCGACCTTCACGAGCGCGACCGAGGCGTCGCCGCCGACCGACCAGCCTTCCGAGGTACGGAGCCTGTCCAGCGCGTCCTGCGTCATGAAGAGATAGACGACCGCCTTCGACTGCATGCCAAGGGTTGCGCCCACCGATGCCCCCGTCGTGCTGTAGTAGCCGACTGTGCTGCCGCCGACGCGCAGCGCGCCATCGCCGTGCTCGCCGCCGATGCCGATCCCCGCCTGGATCACCTGCGGGAAGACCAGCACGCCGCGCGCCTTGCCTACGAGCTCGCGCGAGCCGGGCACGGTCTGGAAGAGGCGCGACATCGTGCCGTCGACGCTTGCGTCGATCGACTGGCGGCGCGCTTCATTGGATTGCGCGGTGGGCGGATTATTGCCCGTCGTCGAGCAGCCTGCGAGCGCCGCGCTGGCGAGCGCGATTGCGACGGAAGTCTTCAGGATAAAACGGCGTGCTTGCATGTTGTTCTCCGTTCTGGGTTCCGAAATGTCTGAAAGCCGTGCCCGTCGCGGCTTTGCAGGCGACGGAATCAGCTTTCGCCGTTATAGCACAGGCATTTGATTTATCCGGTCGAGACCGTGCAGCGACAAGACGTGCGTCAGCGTTCCGGTACGGGCTTCGTGGCGGGCGGACGGCGCAGCGCCCGTTTCACGCCGCCGATGAGGATGCCGATCGCGAGCAGCGTGGCCGCCGGCACGACCCAGTAGCCGACGAACGCATGCCACAGATAGCTCACGAGCGTGGCGCGCCGCATGGCGTATTCGTCGAGCGTCGTCTGATGGGCCGCCGCGTTCTCCGCGAGCACGGCGGCAGGGCAGCCCAGCGCGCGCGCCTGCTCGGGCGTCCCCAGGCAATGCTGTGGCGCGCCGGCGGCACGTTCGGCGTCGGTGAACGTCCAGTTGGTGAGTCCGCGTTGAAGTTCCGCCTGGTTATAGGCCATCTCGTCCTGGGCCTCGCGCACCGCGATGATCAACACTGGCACGAGCCAGAAAACGATCACCACCAGCCAGCGGCGAAACCAGCGGTTCTTGTATTTCCATGCCATCCACGCCTCCGTACGATGCGACCGGCATCATCCAGGCTTTAACGTTCGCTCGGCGGCCCGATGGCGTTTGCATGATTTCGTGTCAGGGAAGGGGCGCCGCTGCAGCCATCATAGGAGAAAAACGGCTGTTGAGCGCAAGGCAGGAGGCGTGCAGGCGCACGTGCGGCGCGCGCGTGCGCAAGGCAACGCTGCGCCAAAAAAAACGACGCGCCGCAGCAAAAACTGCGGCGCGTCGCGACTGAGGCAAGACAGCGTTGAAGTCTGGACCAGGCCAGCCAGGACGCTGCGGTTGCGTGGTAGATCAGCTCTTGGTCGACAGGCACTGCTTCATGAATGCCTTGCGATCGTCGCCCTTCTTGCCGCCGGCCTGCGCGTTGCACGCCTTCATCCGCTCCTGCTGCGTCATCGAGCCGGTGGTTGCGCCGCCGCCGGCCGAGAGGCACTGCTTCATGAATGCCTTGCGATCGTCGCCTTTCTTGCTGCCGGCCTGCGCGTTGCACGTCTTCATCTTCGACTGCTGGCTATTCGGGCTCGTGGCACCGGAAGCCGCTGCCGCGGGCGCGGCGGTCTGTGCGAAAGCCGGCGCGGCCAATGCGCCGCCCAGCACGATTGCAGCAATGACGGATTGGATCTTCATCGTTCACTCCCATGGGATATCGACGTTGTCGGTAGTCGTGCGAGCAGGCGGCTTACTCGGTCCATCTTAGCCCATCGCCGCAACCATTATGGCAAAGCCATCCTGAAAACGAATCATGGGTGAGTTCGGTTGACGCGCACTCGGGCACAATGCGTGGTATGGGCGCTGCACGGCCTTCGCGCGCGTGCGGTTCGATTCGGAACGGCTTTATACCGGACGGGAGACAGACGATGCATTACCTCTTGATGTACGACCTCGCCGACGACTATCTCGAGCGGCGCCCCGAGCACCGCAGCGCGCATCTGGCGCTCGCGTGGGCGGCGGCCGCGCGCGGCGAATTGCTGCTCGCGGGCGCGATCGCCGAGCCGGTGGACAGTGCGCTGCTGCTATTTCAGGGCGATAGCCCCGCGATCGCCGAAGCGTTCGCGCGCGCCGATCCGTATGTGAAGGCGGGCCTCGTCAAGGCGTGGCGCGTGCGGCCCTGGCAGACGGTGGTCGGGGAGCAGGCAGCCAATCCGGTGCGCTGAACGCCGATGCCCCGGGGACGCTGAGCGCGGCGGCGCGCTCGCGTGGCCGCCTGTGAGTTCCGTTGTGAGTTCTGTTCTGCGCCCGGTTGGGGGTTCGATGACTGCGCACACAATGTCCACGAGCCCGGCGCCCAAAATCTGTGGCGCTCAGCCGGTGTGGCCCGGCAGCCTTCAATCGTTCGCCGCCGCGCGGTCGAGCAGATCGCGCACGGTATCGTCGTCGACCTGGTCGAAGTCGAAATAGAACTGGCCCACGCTCATGAACGACGAGGGCGTTTGCACGCAGACGAAATCGTCGACGGCGCCCGCGAGCCGTTCGCG
>DATEJU010000283.1:0-10604 GCA_035277805.1 Paraburkholderia sp.
GGCGGCAGCGGCATCGGCGCGGCGACGGCCGCCGCGCTGCTGCGCGCGGGCGCGCGCGTCACGCTGATGGGCCGCGACGCGGCGAAGCTCGAAACGCAGCGATCGGCGCTCGGCGGCGGCGAGCAGATCGCCTGCGTGGGCGTCGACGTAACCGACGAAGACGCCGTGAATGCCGCATTCGCGCGAGCGACTGACGGGCTCGGCGCCATCGACATCCTCGTGAACAACGCGGGCCAGGCCACGGCTTCGCCCTTTGCGCAGACCGATCTCGCGCTCTGGAAGCGCATGCTCGACGTGAATCTCACGGGCGTGTTCCTCTGCACGCGTGCGGTGCTGCCGGCCATGCTCGCGCGCAAGAGCGGACGCATCGTCAACGTGGCGAGCACGGCGGGCCAGGTCGGCTATCCGTATGTGGCGGCGTATTGCGCCTCGAAACACGGCGTGATCGGCATGACACGTGCGCTCGCGCTCGAAGTGGCCACGCAGGGCATCACGGTGAACGCGGTGTGCCCCGGCTATACGGAAACGGAACTGCTGCAGGCCTCGCTCGACCAGATCACGCGCAAGACCTCGCGCAGCGAAGCCGAGGCGCGTAGCATCCTCGTGCGCCACAACCCGCAGCAGCGTTTCGTTCAACCGGAGGAAGTCGCCAACGCGGTGCTGTGGCTGTGCGCGCCCGGGTCGTCCGCGATCACCGGGCAATCGATATCCGTTTCCGGTGGAGAAATCACATGACATCGCCCGTGCCGAAAGACAAAGCGCGCAAGGCGCCGGCCGTGAAGACGACGCGCAAGGGCGTTGCCCAGCCCGCGGAGAACGTCGTCGACATGGAAATGAGCACCGGCGCCGATAGCCACATGGGCCTGCGCCTCTGGCTGCGCCTGCTCACCACGACCAACCTCGTGCAAGCCGAGCTGCGCCGCCGCCTGCGCACCGAGTTCGACACCACGCTGCCGCGCTTCGACTTGATGGCGCAACTCGAGCGTCATCCCGAAGGACTCCGGATGACCGAGCTCTCGCGCCGCCTGATGGTCACGGGCGGCAACGTCACCGGCATCACCGATCAGCTCGAGAAAGAGGGCCTCGTCGTGCGCGACGCCGACCCCGAGGACCGCCGCTCGATCGCCGTGCGTCTCACGCCCGAGGGCCGCGCCGCGTTCGACCGCATGGCGGCCGCGCACGAGCAGTGGGTGGTGGAGATGTTCGGCGGCCTTTCGCTCGACGAGAAGTCGAAGATGCACGAGCGCCTCGGCAAGCTCAAGCAACATCTGCGCGACAGCCTGGAAGGCTGAAGCACGCGCCCCCGCAAACAAGCCGTACGAAGCAGATACCAGGAAGGAGACATACCTTGACGACAGAACGCTCCAGCGCGGAGGCGCTTTTCGCTGGCAACCGCGTGACGCTGGCCGGTTACGAGGCGAAGCACTTCGGCTGGTCGGTCGAAGGCCGCGTGGCCACGATCACGCTCAATCGCCCCGAGCGCAAGAACCCGCTCACGTTCGAATCGTACGCGGAGCTGCGCGACCTGTTCCGTCGACTCGCCTACGCGACCGACGTGAAGACTGTCGTGCTGCACGGCGCGGGCGAGAACTTCTGCTCGGGCGGCGACGTGCACGACATCATCGCACCGCTCATCGACCGGCCGATGCCCGAGTTGCTGATGTTCACGCGCATGACCGGCGACCTCGTGAAAGCGATGCGTCATTGCCCGCAGCCGATCATCGCGGCCGTGGATGGCGTGTGTGCAGGCGCGGGCGCGATTCTCGCGATGGCCTCCGACATGCGCTATGCCACCGCGCGCAGCAAGCTCGCGTTCCTCTTCACGCGCGTGGGCCTCGCGGGCTGCGATATGGGCGCGTGCGCAATCCTGCCGCGCATCATCGGCCAGGGCCGCGCAGCCGAGCTGCTCTACACGGGCCGCTCCGCGAGCGGCGAGGAAGGCCATGCATGGGGCTTCTACAACCGCCTGTGCGAACCCGAAGCGCTGCTCGCCGAGGCGCAGAAGCTCGCGGCCGATCTCGCAGCAGGCCCGACTTTCGCGCACGGCATCACGAAGACGATGCTGCATCAGGAATGGACCATGAGCATCGACGAAGCCATCGAGTCGGAAGCGCAGGCGCAGGCGATCTGCATGGCGACGCGCGACTTCGGCCGCGCCTATGACGCTTTCGCGGCAAAGACGCGTCCGGTTTTCAAGGGGGACTAAGCAATTGAATACGCAATTGAGCGCAACGGCTGACAACACTTTGCACGGCGCGCTCGCGTGGCCGTTCTTCGAAGCCCGCCACCGCACGCTCGCCACGGGTGTCGAGGCATGGGCGCGCGAGCATCTCGCGCACGTGCCGCACGATAACGTCGACGAGACCTGCCGCACGCTCGTGCGCAAGCTGGGCGAAGCGGGCTGGCTGCGCTACGGCGTAGGTGGCACCGCATACGGCGGCCATGGCGACACCATCGACACGCGCGCCGTGTGCCTGCTGCGCGAGACGCTGGCGAAGCATTCGGGCCTCGCCGACTTCGCGCTCGCGATGCAGGGACTCGGCTCGGGCGCGATCTCGCTCGCGGGCAACGACGCGCAGAAGTCGCGCTACCTGCCGCGCGTCGCGAAGGGCGAAGCCATTGCCGCCTTCGCCCTCTCCGAGCCCAATGCAGGCTCCGACGTCGCCGCGATGGCGCTGGCCGCTCGTGCCGATGGCGACGACTATGTACTCGACGGCGAGAAGACGTGGATCTCGAACGGCGGCATCGCCGACTTCTACGTGGTGTTCGCACGCACCGGCGAAGCGCCCGGCTCGCGCGGCATCAGCGCCTTCGTCGTGGACGCCGACACGCCGGGGCTCGAAATTGCCGAGCGCATCGACGTGATCGCGCCGCATCCGCTCGCGCGCCTGCGCTTCACCGGCGCGCGCGTGAAGAAGAGCCAGATGCTGGGCACACCGGGCGAAGGCTTCAAGATCGCCATGCGCACGCTCGATATCTTCCGCACCTCGGTGGCCGCCGCGTCGCTCGGCTTCGCGCGCCGCGCCATGGCCGAAGGACTTGCGCGCGCCGCCTCGCGCCGGATGTTCAACCAGACGCTCGGCGACTTCCAGCTCACGCAGGCCAGGCTCGCGCAGATGGCGCTCACCATCGACAGCAGCGCCCTGCTCGTCTATCGCGCTGCCTGGCTGCGCGATCAGGGCGTGAGCGTCACGCGCGAAGCCGCCATGGCGAAGTGGCATGCGAGCGAAGGCGCGCAGCAGGTGATCGACGCGGCCGTGCAGCTCTGGGGCGGCATGGGTGTGCAAAGCGGCAACATCGTGGAGTCGCTCTATCGCGAGATCCGCTCGCTGCGCATTTACGAAGGCGCGACCGAGGTCCAGCAGTTGATCGTCGGGCGCGACTTGCTCAAGGAATACCACGCGGAACACCCCGCTGCATAGCCGCAGCGTTTTCCGTCCACCTGACTAACGCGAAACACCTATGAAAAAAGCCCTTCTTCCCGCAGGCTGGATCAAGCCGCGCGGTTATGCCAACGGCGTTGCCGCCGTGGGCACCCAGGTCTACATCGCCGGCCAGATCGGCTGGGACGAGAACGCGCGCTTCACGAGCTGCGAGTTCGGCGCACAGGCGGTGCAGGCGCTGCGCAATATCGTGGCCGTGCTCGAAGCGGCGGGCGGCAAGCCCGAGCATCTGGTGCGCCTGACCTGGTACGTCACGGACAAAAAGGAGTACCTGGCATCGCTCAAGGAGATCGGCGCAGCGTTTCGCGAGCTGATCGGCGACTACGATATCGCCATGAGCGCCATCCAGGTGGTCGCGCTCGTGGAGGACGAGGCGAAAGTGGAAATCGAGGCAACCGCCGTGATTCCCGACGACGCCCGCCTGTCGAGCCGGTAAGCCACGCCCAGGCCGCGCACAAAGCGATAGAGCATACAAAAGACTGTTCACAGCCAAGCCGGAGACGGAGACATCATGCAACCGACCGCTCACGTCGATACCTTCGCACGCGAAAACCTGCCGCCCGAAGCGCAGTGGCCCGTGCTGCTTCTCGACAATCCCGACGTCGCCTACCCGGCGCGTCTGAACTGCGCGGCCGAGTTGCTGGACCGCGCCATCGAGGCCGGGCATGGCAACCGCCCGGCCATCTGGTCCGAGGTCGACGGCAAGCCGCAGGCGACCACCTATGTGCAATTGCGCGAACTCGTGGACCGCGGCGCGCATGTGCTGGTGGAAGACATGGGCCTCAAGCCCGGCAACCGCGTGCTGCTGCGCGGCCCCAATACGCTGCAGATGGCCATCGCGCTGCTCGCCTCGCTGAAGGCGGGGCTCGTGGTGGTGCCGACCATGCCGCTCCTGCGCGCGAAGGAGCTCAAGCAGATCGCCGACAAGGCGCGCGTGAACGCAGCGCTCTGCGACGTGCGCCTGGCCGACGAGCTCGCGCGCTGCACGAACCCCGACGACGAATTCTTCTGCGCGGAGCTCGCGCAGGTGCGCTACTTCCACGACGATGCGCCCGAGAGCCTCGAAGGTCTCGCCGCGAACAAGCCCGCCACATTCGCCGCGTGCGACACGGCAAGCGACGATGTCTGCCTGATCGCGTTCACGAGCGGCACGACGGGCACCCCGAAGGGCTGCATGCAGTTCCATCGCGACGTGATCGCCATGTGCGATCTGTTCCCGCGCCACGTGCTCAAGCCCACGACCGACGACGTGTTTTGCGGCACCCCGCCGCTCGCATTCACGTTCGGGCTGGGCGGCCTGCTCTGCTTCCCGTTGCGCGTGGGCGCATCCACAGTGCTGATCGAAAAGCTCACGCCTGCGCTGCTGCTGCAGACCATCGAGCGTTTTGGCGCGACGACCGTGTTCACGGCGCCTACCTTCTACCGGCAGATGGCGCCGCTCGTGAAAGACGTCGATATTTCGAGCCTGCGCAAGACGGTATCGGCCGGCGAGGCGCTGCCGCAGGCCACGCGCGACTTGTGGCGCGACGCGACGGGCATCGAGATGATCGACGGCATCGGCGGCACGGAGATGATCCACATCTTCATTTCGTCGGCGGGCGACGTGCGGCCCGGCTCGATCGGCCGTGCGGTGCCGGGCTACGTCGTGCAGGCGCTCGACGACGCGATGCAGCCGGTGCCGCCCGGCGTGACCGGCAATCTCGCCGTGCGCGGGCCGACGGGGTGCCGCTATCTGGCCGACGAGCGGCAACTGAAGTTCGTGCGCGACGGCTGGAACCTGCCCGGCGACGCCGTCACCATCGACGCCGACGGCTATGTGTTCTACCAGGCGCGCGCCGACGACATGATCGTCTCGTCGGGCTACAACATCGCGGGCCCGGAGATCGAGACCGTGCTGATGCAGCATCCGGCAGTGGCGGAATGCGGCGTGACAGGCGTACCCGACGAATTGCGCGGACAGGTGGTGAAGGCGTTTGTCGTGCTGCGGCCGGGTTTCGAGGGCAACGACGCCATGGTGGCCGAGCTGCAGAGCTTCGTGAAGAACGCGGTGGCGGCCTATAAGTACCCGCGCCTGATCGCGTTTATCGATGCGCTGCCGAGAACCGAGACCGGCAAGCTCAAGCGCTCGGCGTTGAAGACGATGTAAATCGGGTGTGGAAGCCCGGCAGAGGGCGATGCGCTTCGTAGGCGCATCGCCCTGTTTGTTTTCCTGGTTTCCAATGTTCAACGCGGGAATTCGCAAGTAATACAACGTAAACCGATAAGAATATTACTGTATTGGCTATATATTTTGACATTATTCGTATAATGTCTTGATCTCTCCAAGGCGGTCGCAAAAAAAACGCGGCGACTGGAACGATGCCCGGTCGCCGCGTCATCGGCGCTTTCCGATCCGAAATCGGGAAAACAAATCGGGAAAACTATCGGCCCACCACAGCGGATTCGAAGCCGCATCAGGTCTGCGTGGCGAACTCCATCCGCCGCTGTGCCGCGTCGTACTTGCAGACGACCTTCGCCCCCTCCTTCACCTCGCCCTTGAGCATCTCCTTGGCCAGCTCGTTTTCCAGCGTCTGCTGGATCTGGCGCTTGAGCTCGCGGGCACCGTATTCCGGCCGGTAGCCTTCGGCGGCGAGGAAATCCACCACGCTTTCGTCGAACGAGAGATCGATGTCCTGACTGCGCGCCATGCGCTGCACCTGCTCCAGTTGCAGGCGCACGATTGCGCGCAGTTCGTCGTCGGTGAGCGGCTTGAACACGATGATGTCGTCGATGCGGTTCAGGAACTCGGGCCTGAAATGCTGGCGCAATTCGCCGAGCACCGCGCTTTGCATCGAGGCGTCGGCGCTCGAGAGGAAGCCCGGACCCGAGCGCTTCTGCCCCGACACCACGTCCGAGCCCAGATTGCTCGTGGCGATCACGATCGTATTGCTGAAATCGACCACGCGCCCTTTGCCATCCGTGAGCCGGCCGTCGTCGAACACCTGCAGCAGCACGTTGTAGACGTCCGGATGCGCCTTTTCGATTTCGTCGAGCAGGATCACGCAGTACGGACGGCGGCGCACGCGCTCGGTGAGCTGCCCGCCCTCGTCGTAGCCGACGTAGCCAGGCGGCGAGCCGATCAGGCGCGACACGGCGTGGCGCTCCATGTACTCGCTCATGTCGATGCGCACGATGGCGTCCTCGTCGCCGAACACCACTTCGGCCAGCGCCTTCGCAAGCTCCGTCTTGCCGACGCCCGTGGGCCCGAGAAACAGGAACACCGCGGTCGGCCGCCGGCCGCGCCGCAAGCCCGCGCGCGAGCGGCGCACCGCGTCGCTCACCGCCGTGATCGCCTGCTCCTGGCCGATCACGCGCTCGTGCAGGCGCTTTTCCATCTCCAGCAAGCGCGTGCGCTCTTCCGCCGTCAGCTGCGTGACCGGCACGCCCGTGAGCTTCGAGACGATTTCCGCGACCTGCTCGGTGCTCACGTCGGAGGTCACCGAGCCGAGGCGGCTTTTCCATTCGCCGGTCGCGTCGGCCAGCGCCTTCTCCTTCTGGGCGATGGGCTCGTCGAGCGCATGCGCGCGCTCGAAGTTCTTGCGCGTCGCCGCGTAGTCCTGCTCGCGCTTGAGCTGCGCGAGCTCGGCCTCGAGCTCGAGAATCTGCGCGGGTCGCGAAGTGGCCGATAGATGCACGCGCGCCGCGGCCTGATCGATGAGGTCGATTGCCTTGTCGGGCAGGAAGCGGCCCGTGACGTAGCGGTCGGAAAGCTCGGCGGCGGACACGAGCGCGTCGTCGCGAATCGTCACGTGATGATGCACTTCGAGCTTGTCGCGCAGGCCGCGCAGGATGTTGATCGTCTGGTCCACGCTCGGCTCGGCCACGAACACGGGCTGGAAGCGCCGCTCGAGCGCAGCGTCCTTTTCGATGTACTTTTGGTACTCCGAAAGAGTCGTCGCGCCAATCAGGTTCAGCTCGCCGCGCGCCATCGCGGGCTTGAAAACGTTGGCGATGTCGAGCCCGCCCTCGTTGCCGCCCTGGCCCGCGCCCACGATCATGTGCACTTCGTCGATGAACAGCACGAGGCTCTCACGCTGCGTGTTGATTTCCTCCATCACGCCCTTCACGCGCTCTTCGAATTCGCCGCGATACTTCGCGCCCGCGATCAGGCCGTTGACGTTGAGCTCGACAAGGCGCCGGCCGCGCAGCGACTCCGGCACGTCGCCGCCGAGCATGCGTTGCGCAAGGCCTTCGGCGATGGCGGTCTTGCCCACGCCCGGCTCGCCGATCAGCACCGGATTGTTCTTGCGGCGCCGCGCGAGTACTTCCACGACAGTCTCGATCTCGCTCGAGCGCCCGATCACGGGATC
The DNA here is from genome assembly GCA_035277805.1 of Paraburkholderia sp. Lineage (GTDB taxonomy): Bacteria > Pseudomonadota > Gammaproteobacteria > Burkholderiales > Burkholderiaceae > Paraburkholderia. The sequence continues at coordinate 7,793 of DATEJU010000283.1, forward strand.
GAGCTTGCCTTCGCTCGCGAGTGCGGTGAGGTCGCGGCTGTACTGGTCGAGTTGCGGCGTGGGGCTCGGCGCCTTGGCGGCGGCGCGCTCGCGCTGGTCGCCTTGCGCTTCCACGAGACGCTGCAGCACTTTTTGCGGCGTAACGCCGAGGCGGCCGAGCAGATGGCCCGCGAAGCTGTCCTGCACCTGTGCGAGCCCGAACAGCAGATGCTCGGGCGCCACGTAGCTGTGGCCAAGCTCGCGGGAAACGAGAAATGCGCGGTCGAGCGCGCTCTTCAGGCGTGGCGAAACGGCCACACGGCCTTCCTCGCTCGCGGCGGCGGGCTCGCGCTTTTGGGCGTTGGCGTCGATGAACGCGCGCACGTCATCGGGCTCGATGCCAAGGCGCTCGAGCACGGCCGCTACCGCATCGTTGCCGGCGAGTTCGTAGAGCAGATGCTCCGTGTCCACTTCGCGGCGGCCGAACTGCACGGCGCGCCCCGCGGCGCGCTGGAGCAAATCGCGCGCCACGTCGCTGAAATAACGCTCGACGATGGAGCCATCGCCCGTTTCCATCGTGTGGGGCGCACCAGGACTCCCGGTGTCTTCCGGTTGCTGCCGGGAAGCGCGGAACAGCGCTTCGAGCGGGCTCAGCGTGCGCTGATGGCGCGTGAGCTGGGCGTAGTGGTAATCGCAGACGTCGAGAAAGCGCCGGCGGCCGTCCTGCAACACGGCCACCCGCACCGTCGCAGGACGCACGCCGCATATGTCGCAGTTGAACTGAGCCATCTTCCCTCCCTGGTAGCAATGCGCCGTGCACGCGCACACGAGCGCACCGGGGAGCCGGGACGACGTGTGCAGCGAGTCAGGCGCATGACAGCGTGAATGGACGCGAAGACGCGAAGAACGCAAGGGCAAAACGAAGTCCAGCCGTCATCGTAACGTCGATCCGGCCGGCGTGCCGCTTTGCTGCCTGGTTAGCCATGGTCCGACAGCTGTTGGGCTTGTGCCGGCGGAGTGGCGTGGCAGATCAGACGAATCGGATGCCGGGAACGAGGGGGGCTGGACGGCGCCTTTCGTGCTTTACGTGAGCGCCGCGCGCTTCCCGCCCGCAAGGGGCGAAGCGGGAAGCGCGCTCGGGAGGAAGGCTGAAGGGGAAACGCAGGCGGGACTTCAGGCGGGCGTGGACGGCGCCTTGTTCATCCACGCGGTCAGCAGCGCCGACGACACCGCCAGGATCACAGGGCCGATGAACAGCCCCACGATGCCGAACGCGAACATGCCGCCGAGCACCCCGGAGAGAATCAGCAGCATCGAGAGATTCACGCCGCGCTTGATCAACGCCGGGCGCACCACGCTGTCAATCATGGAGACCACGACGGCCCAGACCGCGAACAGGATTGCCGCGACATGCGAATCGTGCATGAAGAGCCACACCACGCCGCCGATCAACGGCAGCCCCGGGCCGATTTGCGCGAGGCAGAGCATGAGCATCAGCGCGGTGAGCACGCCCGCGCCCGGCACGCCGGCCACCGCGAGGCCAATGCCGCCCATCGCCGACTGCAGCACGGCCGTGACGACGATCCCGAGCGCGACCGCGCGAATCGAAGCGCCCGCGAGCTGCACCGCTTCCGGACCATGGCTCGGCGAGACGCGCGCTGCAAAGCGCGTGACGAAGGCCGCCGCGCGCTCGCCCTGCGTGTAGAGCACGCCCGTGATGATGACCGTGACGACCATGTGCATCACGAACACGCCCACCGACGCCGCATGACCGATGAGCCAGTGCGCCGCGATCGACACGTAGGGCTCGAGCTGCGCGAGCAGGCCGCCCGGACCCGCGTCGGAGAGCGTCTGCCATTCGTCGGCCACGCGCGTGCCCACCACGGGTACCTCGTGAATCCAGCCCGGCGGCGGCGGCAAGGTGTACTCGGGCAGTTTGCGGATCAGGTCCATGATCTCGCTGCCGTGCGCCGCGAGCGTCGAGATCGCTTCATAGAGCGGCAGGACGATCACGACCAGCAGGATCAGCAGCATGACGAGCGTGGCGAGCCAGCGTCGCTTGCCCACGCGCCGCTCGACGGCGAGCATCGCGGGCCACGTCGCGACGACGATCGTGGTCGCCCATATGAGCCCTGGAAGGAACGGGCGCATGACGTACAGGGAGCCGACCGTCAATGCGCAGAGAATCGCGACGACAAACAGTACGCGAGCAATATCTGGCAAATCTTGCGACTTCACGGGGTCTCCTCGCGGTAGGCAGGCCGCATCAATGCAACGGACTAAAACTCGAACGGCGGCCCAGCGAGCCCGGGTACGCGGCCCGGGAGCACGACGCCGCCGGCCCGCTAGTCTATCGCGGATAGCCCTTGATCCGTCGCGAAATAGCCCTCGATCCGCTCAATCGCCGATAATGGCCGCTCGCCCTTCCGCCCAACCGATCTGCGCCCAAAAAGAGACTCGCCATGTCCGCATCCGAATCGAAATTGCCCTGTGTGCTCCTCACCAACGACGACGGCATCGACGCGCCCGGCCTCGCCGTGCTCGAAGCCGTCGCGTCCGAACTCGCGCATGAAGTGTGGGTGGTCGCGCCCGAGCACGACCAGAGCGGCACCTCCCATTCGATCAGCCTGCACTCGCCGCTGCGCGTGAGCCGGCGCGGCGAGCGCCGCTTCGGCGTGCTCGGCACGCCCGGCGACTGCGTGGTCATGGCCGTGCGCCATCTGATGGGCGACGTGACGCCCACGCTCGTGCTCTCGGGCATCAACCGGGGCTCGAATCTCGGCGTGGAAACGATTTTTTCCGGCACTGTGGGCGCGGCCATGACGGGCTTGCT
>DATEJU010000284.1:0-3364 GCA_035277805.1 Paraburkholderia sp.
TCGAACGAGCCCGTCACCCGTGCGCAGGTCCGCGCCGAACTCGTGCAGCTGCAGAAGGCCGGCTATAACCCCGCCGCCGACGAAACCCAATACCCGCGCAACATCCAGGCAGCGCTGGCCCGCGTGGAAGCCTCGCATGTCGCGCAGCAAGCCACCTCGTCGTCGTATGGCGGCGTGGCGGGTGCGTCGTCCGCATCGGGCGCGCCGCATCGCGACGCGAACGCCGCGCGCGCCCCGCAGGACGATGTCCCCGGCCTCGGCCCGATCTACGCGCATTCGTAATACGTCCCTCCCGACCAACCGAACGACCCGATAAAAGAAGAGAGAAAGACGATGGCTTCGATCAAGCAGATTGTCACTTCCGTGGCGCTCCTCGGCGGCCTGTTCGCGCTGCAAGCGGCGCACGCCGCGCCGCCGCAGGATTTGAAAGGCACCAACGTCGTGCTGGTGCACGGCGCGTTCGCCGACGGCTCCAGCTGGAGCCGCGTGATTCCGCTGCTGGAAGCGCGCGGCCTGCACGTGGTCGCCGTGCAGAACCCGCTCAGCTCGCTCGCCGACGACACGGCCGCGACGAAGCGCGTGATCGAGCAGCAAAAGGGCCCGGTGGTGCTGGTCGGCCACTCGTGGGCGGGCGTCGTGATCAGCGAGGCGGGCAACGACGAGAAGGTGAAGTCGCTCGTGTACGTGGCGGCTTTCGCGCCCGACAACGGCCAGTCGATCGCCGATATCACGCAGGGCCAGCCGGACGCGCCGTGGGCGAGCGAGTTGCGGAAGGACTCGGCGGGCTACCTGACGCTCTCCGACAAGGCGATTCGCCAGGACTTCGCGCCCGACCTGCCAAGCGCGCAGCAGCGTATCGTGGCGGCCACCCAGGGCCCGTGGTTCAGCGGCGCCCTCTCGCAGAAGGTCACGCAGGCCGCGTGGCATGACAAGCCGTCGTATTTCGTCGTGACGGCGCGCGACCGCATGATCGACCCCGCACTGCAGGAATCGATGGCGAAGCACATCGGCGCGAAGGTGACGCGCGTGAACGGCAGCCACGTCTCGATGCTGAGCCAGCCGAAGGCGGTGGCCGACGCGATCATCGACGCGGCGGAGCACGCACAACAGGACGCAAAGTAACTCGCCCGGCTGACCGCATGCCATCGTCATCGCACCCGAGGAGCACCTGAATGCAGCGCTGGGCACAGGGACTGATAATCTGCACACTTCCGTCATCGTCCGGAAGTCCCGCCGTGCGTCCATTCAGTGCCCTCATCATGCTCGTCGGCGTCCTGCTCGCATCGGCAGGCTACGGCGCGACGTTCCTGTTCTCCATGCGCGTGCACGCCATCGGCGGCAACGACATCAACACCGGCGTGGCGCTCGCGGGCGCCGCCCTCGGCACCTTCGTGGGCGTCTCGCTCACAGGCTGGGTCGCCCAGCATGTGGGCGCTGCGCGCATGGCGGCGCTTGCGGCGCTCTGCGTGGGCGCGGGCGTGGTCAGCTTCGCGCTCGTCGAGCATGTGAGCAGCTTCGATGTCGTGCCCGGCTTCCTCGTGGGCTTCGGCTGGGGCGCGTTTTGCCTCGCCGCGCCCATGGCGCTCGCCGAGCGCACGAACGACGCCGAACGCGGCCTCTGGTTCCTGCGCTTCGCCACCATGCAGATGACGGGCATCGGCGGCAGCCCGGCGCTTGCGGGTTTTGCGATCCGCTTCTGGCGCATGCCGCTTGGCGGCGTGCTCTACGCGATCGGCGGTCTGTGCGTGCTGGCGGCCGTCCTGCTCGAACTATTCGGCCGCCTTGCGCCGCACGTGCGCGCCACGTCCGCGGCGCAAGAGCCGGCCTCGCCAGAACCGTGGCTCCTGAAGGTGGCCGTGATCGCCCGCACGCGCGCGGTGTATCCCATCGTCATCATCGCGCTCGGCGGCAGCGTGTTCTCGGGCCTCATGACATTCCAGATGTCGCTCGTGCAAGGCACGGAGGCGAAAGCGACCACCTTCTTCAGCGTGTACACGGTGACGGTTATCGCCACGCGCTGGCTGCTCTCGCGCGTGGTCATCAAGCTGCGCTCCGAAACGGCGACGAAAGTGCTGCTCACGATGATGGTGCTCGGCAGCGCGGCGATGTTCGTCGTGCCGTTTCACGTGCTGTTTCAATCGGCGGCCGCGGTGCTGCTCGGCACCGGGTACGGGCTCGCTTACCCGATCGTCCAGCTCCAGGCCGTCAACGACTCCGTTGCCGCGCACCGCCGCGCCGCGCTCACGTGGTTCGTCGCGGCGTACTTCGTCGGCGCGTTCGGGTTTCCGGCCGTCGGCGGCTGGGTCCTCGTGCACGGCGGCCGGGCGGCGCTGCTTGCGCTCATCGCGGCGTGCGGGCTGGCGGCGCTCGCGCTGGCCGTCCTGCGCGACAGGCAGCGCGTCGAGACGTTATCGGCAAGCGCCTGACCCACTCATTCTCAATTTGCCAACGAACCGGAGGGATCGTGACTGAACTATGGCGTTTAACCGCAACCGAACTCGCAAAGCGGGTTCGCGCGCGCGAGGTGTCCGCACGCGAGGCCGCGAAGGCCGCGCTCGAGCGCCTCGAAGCCGTCAATCCGCTCATCAACGCGGTGATCGACTATCGGCCCGAATGGGTCTTCGAGCAGGCCGACAAGATCGACGCGGCGATCGCGCGCGGCGAAGACCCGGGGCCGCTGGCGGGCGTGCCCGTCACCACGAAGATCAACATCGACCAGGCGGGCTTCGCCACGACCAACGGCACGCGTCTGCAAAAGGATCTGATCGCGCAGGTGAACAGCCCCGCCATCGAGAACCTCGTGCGCGCTGGCGCGGTGCTGCTCGGCCGCACCAATTCGCCGACCTTCGCGCTGCGCTGGTTCACGAGCAACCAGGTCCACGGGCATACGAAGAACCCGCGCAATGCGTCGCTCACGCCGGGCGGCTCGAGCGGCGGCGCGGCGGCGGCGGTGACGGCCGGCATCGGGCATATCGCGCTCGGCACCGACATTGGCGGCTCGGTGCGCTACCCCGCGTATGCGTGCGGCGTGCACGGCTTGCGGCCCAGCATCGGGCGTGTGCCGGCGTTCAACGCGTCGTCGCCCGAGCGGCCGATCGGCGCGCAGATGATGTCGGGCGCGGGACCGATGGCGCGCACGGTCGAGGACCTGCGCGTGGCGCTCGCGGCGCTTGCGGCGCCCGACCTGCGCGACCCCTGGTGGGCGCCGGCACCGCTCATCGGGCCCGACGTGCCGCGGCGTGCGGCGCTCTGCCTGCGTCCGGGCGGCATGAGCATCACGAAGGAGGTGGAGGATGCTTTGCTCGACGCCGGCCGCCGACTTGCCGACGCGGGCTGGACGGTCGAGCAGATCGACGACGTGCCG
>DATEJU010000285.1:0-31880 GCA_035277805.1 Paraburkholderia sp.
GGAGGAGGCCGCGTTGATGAGGAACACCCAGCCGGTGCCGACGCCCGCGATGAGCAGGCCCGCCACCGCCGGCCCGATCATGCGCGCGGCGTTGAACGACGTCGAATTGAGCGCGACCGCGTTGGCCAGATCGGCGTCGCCTACGAGCTCGGAGACGAAGGTCTGACGCACCGGCGAATCGAACGCCGTCGTGCTGCCGAACAGGAATGCGAAAACGTACACGTGCCAGAGCTGCACCACGCCGGTGATGGTGAGCACGCCCAGCGCGAGTGCGAGCATGCCGAGCGTGGCCTGCGTGATCATCAAGAGGCGCCGCTGATCCATGTGGTCGGCGGCATAGCCGGACCATGGCAGAAAGAGCATTTGCGGCCCGAACTGCAAGCCCATGACGATGCCTACCGCCGCCGCGCTGTGGTGCGTGAGGCCGGTCAGCACGAGCCAGTCCTGCGCGGTGCGCTGCATCCACGTGCCGATGTTGGACACCAGCGCGCCCGACGCCCACACGCGGTAATTGAAGCTGCGCAGCGAGCGGAACATGCCGGACGCGGAGTCGCTCATGGGCTGCACCTTCGGTCCTGGCCGCGCCGTTCGAGCCTGCCGGCCCGCGCGCGCGGATCGCTCGCGAGTGCGTGGGTGGATTCGGGGAAGGCGTCGTCGTGTCGTCGGATCATGGACGCATTCTACGGAATATGAAGTTAGCCTGAAAAGGCAGGCTTCATTTCCCGTTGCGGCAGGCATCCGCGGCGCATGCAGATCGTCGAGCACATCGATATGCGGATTGAAGTCCTGCCAGCAGGTCTCGCGAATGCGACGTGCAACGTGCAGTTGTCCTGCATATTGCGGCTTTCCTCCGCCACGATCGATCAAAGTCGCGGCGCAAGCTGGCGTGCGGGCCGATATCGCAATGCGCGCGAATACGCAGAGGCGGCAAAATGCCGGCGCGGTCGAACGTATGCAGGGTGACTTGGCGCGTGAGGGAAATGAAGGCTTCGTTCTCCCCCACGTTTCCCCCAGGTGACACTTTCCGCACGACCGTACAAAAATAATCACCGTCTGACAGGCATCCCGGACGACCTTGCAAGCCCATCTGGTTCGTGGAGAGGCAATCGGTGAACGAACACCCGCATCAACCTGCCATTCGAAACCGTCTCGCGGCGCGCCGTCGTACCCGCGCACGCCCGGCTCGCCTCAGCGGCACGGCGTCCTTTCCCGAGTTACTGCTGCAATCCCCGTAACGACGTCCATGTGACGCGTCGAAGCAGGCCTCGCGCTGCAAAGCCAGGTCTGCAACCCGTACGGATGGCGCCCATGTGCAACATCCGTGCGGACTGATGCGCCGCGAAAAGAAGGGCGCGACTCCCGTTGTTTCCAGGCCACGCTATTTAATCAGGATTCCAGAATGTCAAAACGCAAGACGCTACGTAAGACACTGCTCGCCGCCGGGGTCGCCGCTACGGGGATGATGGGCATTTCGGGTGCCGCATACGCGCAAAGCAGCGTGACGCTCTATGGCATCGTCGACGGCTCGTTGCTCTACACCAGCCACACCCTGAACACGCAGACCGGCCAGAGCGCGGGGCACCAGTTCTCGTTCACGGACAGCGGCATGACCGGTTCGAGTTTCGGCATGCGCGGCGCGGAAGATCTGGGTGGCGGCATGCGGGCGGTCTTCATGCTCGAAAGCGGCATCAGCGTGGCAAACGGCCAGTTCGCCAATTCGAACGGCAACCTCTTCGGCCGCCAGGCATGGGTGGGTCTGGACAGCGGCTATGGCTCGCTCAAGGCCGGTCTTCAGTATTCGCCGTTCTTCCTCTCGCTCTACGACACCGATCCGCGCGGCATGTCGTACTTCGGCAGCGGGCTCGTGAGCTATGTGAACAATGTCTATGTCACGGGCCTCTTCAACAGCAATTCGATCACCTACACGTCGCCTGAAATCTGGGGCCTGCAGGCCTCCGGCATGTTCGCGCCCGGCGGCGCGGCGGGCAACTTCCAGGCGGGCCGGCAATACTCCGCGAGCTTGCGCTATCACCTGGGCGGCCTCACGCTCACCGCCGCGCTCTACGACGGCAATGCAGGCGGCAGCGCGGCCACCACGCCCATTCCGAGCACGGTCGAGTTCGTGGGCCGCACCATCGGCGCGAGCTATCGCTTCGAAAACAGCCTCACGGTTTCGGCCTCGTATGCGCTCTACAAAGTCGCGGGCTCGTTCGACAACAGTGTCTATTCGGGTGGTCTCAGCTACTTCGTCACGCCTTATCTCAACGTGAACGCGGGCGTCTATTACACGCGCGACGGCAACGAAGGCGCGAATCACTCGATCCTCGCTTCGAGCGGCGTGCAGTTCTTCCTCTCGAAGCGCACGACGCTCTATGGCCAGGTGGGCTACGTGAACAATCACGGACGCATGGACACGGGCCTGTCGATCAACAACGCGCTCTTCGAGGTGTCCGGCTCGACAGTTGGTGCGAGCATCGGCATCCGGCATATGTTCTGAACGCGGCGCGGCTCATGATCCGGGCGGCCCGCCCGATCGAGTGCGCGAGTCAAACCTTCACGCCAGGCAGATTCAGCGAAGCGGTATTGCCGCCCATCTCCATTCGCGCTCAAGATAGTCTCATGAATTCCACTATGCAGATTTTATTTCTGTATTGAGGAATTCATAGAGATAAAGTTTGCCGCCGAGACAGCATCTCATGACTTAGCAAGAGACGTATAGACGCCCTAGTTATGCTTTTTGGCAAGAAAACGCCATCGCCATCGCCTGCCTGCGTGGGTCTGGTATTTTCCCCAGGCTGACTGCATTGCAGAATTCATTGCCAAATTGAGCCTGGCCATTCTTGCCAGGCAATCCTGTCGCCAGGCAGCAGCGCGCGGCAGTCCAATCTCCGTCCTTCAACCCGGCGCCCATTCGCGCCGCGCTCCGAAGGCACGTGTTCGGGAGGTCACGGTGGATCTGTTTTTGCAGCAGGTACTCAACGGCTTGACTCTCGGAGGCATCTACAGCCTCGTCGCGCTCGGGCTTACGCTCGTCTACGGCATCATGGCCGTGCCCAACTTCGCGCACGGTGCGTTCTACATGGTGGGCGCCTTCGCGGCGTTCTATCTCAGCTCGCGCTTCGGGCTCGGCTACTGGAGCGCGATGGCCGCAGCCGCAGTGTGCGTGGGCGTGCTGGCTGTGCTCGCGGAGCGCCTCGTCTTCTATCCGCTGCGCAACGCGCCCGAGCTCTCGCCAATGATCGCCGCCATCGGCCTCATGCTGTTTCTCGAAGCCGGCGCGCAGGCGCTCTGGGGCACCGACTTCCATCGCATGCCGTCGCCGTGGCCGGGCGTGCTCGAGTGGGGCGGCGTGATCGCACCCATCCAGCGCCTGTTGATCATCGGTGGCGCCTTCGGCCTCGTGCTCGCGCTGCAACTGTTCCTGCACCACACCGTCGCGGGATCGACGATCCTCGCCGTCGCGCAGAATCGCGAGGGCGCCGCGCTCATGGGCATCGACCCGCGCAAGGTGGGCATGGCCACGTTTGCGCTCTCCGGCGTGCTGGCCGCCGTGGCCGCCGCGCTCTATGCGCCCATCAATCTCATCTATCCCGCCATGGGCCAGTTAGTGATCCTCAAGGCTTTCGTGATCATCATTCTCGGCGGCATGGGCAGCGTGCCCGGCGCCGTGGCGGGCGGCCTCATCATTGGACTTGCCGAAAGCTTCGGCGCCTTCTACGTCTCGCCCGATTATCAGGACCTGATTGCCTTCGTCCTGCTCGTGGCCATTCTTTCGCTGCGCCCGCAAGGGCTCTTTTCGAGGGAGATGCGCGCATCATGACGAACACGCCCAACTCGCACAGCGCGCGCTATCTGGGCTGGATCGCGCTTTTCGCGCTCGGCGCCGCCCTGCCGTTTCTCGTGCGCAACGACTATTCGCTCACGGTCATGTCCACGGCCTACATCTTCGCGCTCGCGACGGTCGGCCTGAATCTGCTCACCGGCTACACCGGCCAGTTCAATCTCGCGCATGGCGGCTTCATGGCGATCGGCGCTTATACGGTGGGCATTCTCACCGTCGACCATCAGGTGCCGTTCTGGATCGCGTTCGCGTTCGCGGGCGTCGTGAGCGTCGTGCTGGGCTTCTTCGTGGGCCTCATTTCGCTGCGCCTGAAAGGCAACTACTTCGCGATCTTCACGCTCTGCGTGGGCTACATCATCTTTCTCGCGATCGAGAAGTGGGACAGCCTCACGCATGGCGTAGTGGGCATCATCGGCATTGCCGCGCCGCCCGATATCGGCCCGGTCTCGTTCGAAAGCCCGCGCGCGCTCTATTACCTGACGTTCGCGTTTCTCGCCGTCGGCATGTGGCTCATGCATCGCATCGTGAATTCGCTGCTGGGGCACACGTTCGTCGCGATCCGCAACAGCGAGCACCTGGCCCAGGCGCTGGGTATCAACCTCATGCGCAACAAGATGCTGGCGTTCCTCATCTCCACGTTCTATGCAGGCGTTGCGGGCGGCCTCTACGCGGGCTTCGTGCGCTTTCTCGGCCCCGATCTCGCCAACATCGGCCATACCTTCGACATGACGATGTACGTGGTGGTGGGCGGCATCGGCACGCTCGCCGGCCCGCTGCTGGGCGCGCTCGCGCTGCCGTGGCTCACCCAGTCGCTGCAGTTCATGCAGGACTACCGCTTTCTCGTGTTCGGGCCGCTGCTCATCGCGCTGCTGATCTTTCTGCCGCGCGGCTTCGTGGGTCTCTACGAGAGCGCGTGCAAGCGGCGCGTGGTGCGCCGCGTCCCGCCCACCCCTGCGCGCCGCGCCACGAGCGGAGACGGCCATGCTTGAAATATCCGCCCTTTCAAAACGCTTCGGAGGCCTGACTGCCGTAAGCGACGTGAGCACGCGCATCGAAAAAGGCCGCATCAACGCCATCATCGGCCCCAATGGCGCGGGCAAGACCACGTTCTTCAATCTGATCAGCGGCATGTACCAGCCCAGCACCGGCACGATCCGCCTGCGCGGCCAGGACGTGACCGGCCTGCGCGCCGACCAGATGGCGCAGCTCGGCGTGGCGCGCGCGTTTCAGGCAACCGCGCTGTTCGAAACGGCTTCGGTGCTGGAGAACCTGATCGTGGGTCATCGTCTGCGCACCCGCTCGGGACTTTGGGACGCGCTGCTGCGCACCCGGCGCTGCAAGGCCGAGGAGCGCATCTGCCGCGACAAGGCGCGAGAAGCGCTCGATTTCGTGGGGCTCGCCCACCTCGAGGCGCGGCCTGCGGGCAGCATCACCCAGGAAGAGCGCAAGCGCGTGGCGGTCGCACTGGCGCTTGCGACCGATCCCGCGCTCCTGCTGCTCGACGAACCCGCGGGCGGCGTGAACCCCGAGGAGACCGACGGGCTCGCCGCGCTGATCCGCAAGATCGCGCAGCGCGGCATGACCGTGTGCCTCGTCGAGCACAAGATGAGCATGATCATGAATCTCGCGGACAAGATCATGGTGCTCGACCACGGCGAGAAGATTGCCGAAGGTACGCCCAACGAAATTCGCAAGAACCAGGCGGTGATTGACGCCTATCTCGGGAGCGACCATGCTGACGTTCAATGACGTGAGCCTCGATTACGGCGGCTTTCGCGCGCTGCACGGCATCACCTTGCATGCAGGCGAAGGCGAGCTCGTGGTGCTGCTGGGCGCGAACGGCGCGGGCAAGAGCTCGATCTTTCGCGCCGCCAGCGCGCTCACGCGCGCGAGCGCGGGCCATATCCGCCTGAAGAATGTCGATCTGGTCGGCAAGCGCCCCGCGGACGTCGTGCGCGCGGGCGTGATCCACTGCCCCGAAGGACGCAAGCTCTTTCCGGCCATGTCGGTGCTGAAGAATCTCATGCTGGGCGCGTATCTGCATCGGCGCGACCGCGCGGGCAATCGCAAGCGCCTCGACGAAGTGCTCGAGCTCTTCCCCGACCTCGTCGGCCGCAAGGACGATCCGGCGGGCTCGCTCTCCGGCGGCCAGCAGCAGATGGTCGCGATCGGCCGTGCGCTCATGAGCCGCCCACGCGTGCTGCTGCTAGACGAGCCCTCGCTCGGCCTCGCGCCGCTCGTCGTCAAACAGACCTTCGAGGTGATCCAGCGCATCAACCGCGCCGGCACCACGGTGTTGCTCGCCGAGCAGAACGCGCACGCGGCGCTCAGGATCGCGCATCGCGCCTATGTCGTGGAGTCGGGGCGCATCGTGCTCGAAGGCACCTACGAAAGCCTCGCCGGCAATGAGGCGGTGCGCCGCGCCTATGTCGGCGGATGAACTTCTCGCGGCCCGCGCTGCGTGCGGGCTTCCTCTTTCAGTTTGATCCCATAGTTGCCCTCTGCTGTCCATCGTCACCCCATCGAGGATACGTTCATGACCATCAGGAAGCTGTCCCTCGCGCTTGCCGTTTCGCTCGCCTTCGCCGCCCCCGCCATGGCGCAGGAAACCGCCGTGCACATCGGCTATTCCGGACCGCTTTCCGGCGGCGCCGCGAAGTATGGCCAGGAAGTGCTCGAAGGCATGCAGATGGCCGTCGCCGAAATCAATCAGGCCGGACTGGTGGTGGGCGGCAAGAAAGTGAAGCTCGACGTGGTCGCGCTCGACGACCAGTACAACCCCAGCGAAACCGCCATCAACGCGCGCCGCCTCGTGCAGGAATACAACGCGCCGGTGGTGCTGGTTCCTCACTCGGGTGGATGCTACGCAGTCCAGACCATCAACCAGCAGCTCAAGGTATTGCTGCTCGGCTATACCAGCGTGCCGCAGCTCGCCGCACGCGGCAATCCGCTCACCATCCGCATTCCACCCGAGTTCACCTCGTACACGCCGTCGTTCGTGAAATACGAAATGGGCAAATACGGCAAGAACGTGGCCATTGCCAGCACGGACACCGACTACGGCAAAGCGTGGACGGCCGCGTTCAAGCCCGCATGGCTTGCCGCGGGCGGCACCGTCGTCGCGGACAACCCCATGTCGTATAACCGCGCGACGGACTTCTACAGCGGCGTGAGCCGCGTGCTCGCGGCCAAGCCGAATGTGATCTTCGTGGGCGGCCCCTCCGAACCCACGGGCCTCATCATCCGTCAGGCACGCGAACTGGGCTACAAGGGCGGCTTCGCGGTCATGGACCAGGCAAAGCTCGATGAAGTCGCGAAGATCGCGGGCGGCTATGGCGCGCTCGAGGGCTCGATCGGCGTGATGCCGGTAGGCGACGATCCCTCGCCCGAGGCGAAGGCCTTCGTCGCACGCTTTGCCAAGACCCACGGCGGCCGCATGCCGACCCAGGAAGCGTCTCTCAACTACACGGCGGTATGGGCAACGGCACAGGCCATGAAGCTCGCGGGCACGACCACCGACGCCACGGCGATCCGCAAGGTCTTCGATCAAGCCGTAAAATCGCTCGCGCCGCAGAGCAATCCCAATACGCTCTCGGGCGTGGATGCGCGCGGCGGCATGACCATGGGCCGCCCGGTGGTGGCGGTGGTTGAAGGCGGCAGCATCAAGACGCTGCCCGACACGGCGCTCGCAGCCGCGAAGTGACGGCGATGAGCCCGCGCGTGGCCGTGCCTCGCGCGGGTCTGCCTTGACGATCGATCAGGTGTTCGATGGTTTGAAGCTCTCGCGCAACTCGCGCTTGAGCACCTTGCCGATCGCGCTGCGCGGCAGCGTGTCGACTACGACCACCTCGGCGAGCCGCTGCATTTTCCCGAGCCGCTCATTGGCCCACGCTGCAATTGCCTGCGCGTCCGAGGCGGCCGTGCCGCGCAGCGTGATGAAGGCCACGGGCGTTTCGCCCCAGCGCGCCGAGCTCACGCCCACCACCGCAGCCTCCGCCACCTCGGGATGCGCGAGCAGCACCTGTTCGAGATCGCTCGGATAGATGTTGAAGCCGCCCGAGATGATCATGTCCTTCTTGCGATCCATGAGCACGAGAAACCCGTCTTCGTCGAAACGGCCGATGTCGCCGGTGCGAATGAAGCGCTGCCCGTCACGGTCGTACCATTCCGTCCCGGCGGTTTTCTCGGGTTGCCGGTAATAGCCCGTCATCATGGTGGGCGAGCGCCCGACGATCTCGCCGATGCCACCCGCCTCCAGTTCCTTGCCATCGGGATCGATCAGGCGCATCTCATGGCCTGGCATGGGTTTGCCCACGGTATGGAGCTTGTGTGGATACTCGTCCGCGCACAACTCGCACGAAGCGCCGCCTTCGGTCATACCGTAGAACTCCGTGAGGCTGCCGGGCCAGCGGCGCAGCACCTCCTCTTTCAGGCGCGCCCCGAACGGCGCACTTGTGCAGGACTTCGAAACAAAGCTCGAAAGGTCGTAGCGGTCGAAATCGGGCTCCGCCAGCAGCCGCTGATACTGCACCGGCACCAGCATGGTATGCGTGGCGCGATGGCGTTGCGCCAGTTCCAGATAGCACCGCGTGTCGAACTTCGGCATCAGCACGACAGTGCCGCCCAGCGCGAGCGTGGGAAAGAAGCTCACGAGCGTGGTATTCGAATAGAGCGGCGTGGAAATCAGCGTGACCGCCTCGGGGCCATAGCCGCGCGAAGCGCTGCGCAACGCGTACGCAAAGCGCATGGCATGCGACTGGACGATACCCTTGGGCATGCCCGTCGTGCCCGACGAATAGATAATATTGAAGGCCCATTCGGGCTTGATCTCGACATGGTGCGGAACCGTCCCGCGCGATGCGAGCCAGCCGTCCAGTCCTTCCGATTCCGCTTCATCACCCATCGCGTCCAGCCGCACGCAGCGCACGGTGGGCGGCGTGGCCGCGCCTTTCAGTGCTTCGCGCACGGACGCATCAAGAAATAGCACGCGCGCGCCGGAATTCTCGATCATGCCGGCAAGGCTGTCGGGATGCGAGGACGGCGCAAGCGGCGCGACGGCTGCACCCGCGCGCAGTGCGCCGAGGAACACCGCCGCATACCACGGCGACGAGCCCGCGCAAATTGCAACCACGTCCTCGGGCACGATGCCGTCGCGTTGCAGCGCGCTCGCGCATTGGTCGATCATCGCGTCGAATTCAGCGTAGCTATAACGCTGGTCGTCGCAGATCAGCGCGGCGCGATCGCCCTGCTCGACCGCCCATTGGCGGATTTGCTCGCCAATGCTCACGAATGGCGTGTCGTAGCGGCTTGAAGAAACATTCATGTCGTCGTGCTCCGCTGCTCAAAGGTAGGCCGCGAGTTCCATCTTGGCGATTGCATTGCGATGGACTTCGTCGGGGCCGTCCGCAAGCCGTATCGTGCGCGCATTCGCATAAGCGCGCGCGAGTCCGAAGTCGTCGCTCACGCCGCCGCCCCCATGCGCCTGGATGGCCCAGTCGATCACCTGGCACGCCATGTTGGGCGCTGCAACCTTGATCATTGCAATCTCCTTGCGCGCCGCCTTGTTGCCGACCGTGTCCATCTTCCATGCCGCGTGCAGCACGAGGAAGCGCGCCTGATCGATGAGGATACGCGCATTGGCGATACGCTCGCGCGTCACGCCCTGGTCGGCGATCGAGCGGCCGAACGCGGTGCGCTTCGTCGTGCGGCGGCACATGGCTTCCAGCGCGCGCTCGGCGCGACCGATCAGCCGCATGCAATGATGGATGCGCCCCGGCCCGAGCCGCCCCTGCGCGATCTCGAAGCCGCGCCCTTCGCCCAGCAACACGTTTTCCACCGGCACGCGCACGTTCTCGAACAGCACTTCGGCGTGGCCGTGCGGCGCGTCGTCATAGCCGAACACGGGCAAATGGCGCAGCACCGTCACGCCCGGCGTATCGAGCGGCACCAGCACCATCGACTGGCGCCGATGACGATCCGCGCCCTCGGGATCGGTCTTGCCCATGAAAATGAGAACCTTGCAGCGCGGATCGTTCGCGCCCGAGGTCCACCATTTGCGCGCGTTGATCACATAGTGGCTGCCATCGCGCTCGATGCGCGCCTCGATATTGGTCGCATCCGACGAAGCAACGGCCGGCTCGGTCATCGCAAATGCCGAGCGGATCTTGCCCTCCAGCAGCGGCGTGAGCCATTCGCGCTGTTGCGCCTCGCTGCCGTAGCGCAGCAGCGTCTCCATGTTGCCGGTGTCGGGCGCCGAGCAGTTGAACGGCTCCGCGCCAATCGCGGAGCGCCCCATGATCTCGCAGAGCGGCGCGTATTCCAGATTCGTGAGTCCGTCCTTCGACTCGTGCGCGGGCAGAAATAGATTCCATAGCCCGGCGGCGCGTGCCTTCTCTTTGAGCGTTTCCATGACTGGCGCGGGCTGCCACGGATTGCCGGCACGGCGCGCCGCATCCATTTGCTCGGCGAACGGTTTTTCCGCCGGATACACGTGCTCGTCCATGAACGCCGTGAGACGTGCCTGCAATTCCTTCACCTTGCTCGAATATTCGAAGTTCATAAGCCTCTTTCCGCGAATAGTCAGACTGCGTGTGATGTGTGCGACGGCGGCCTTGCCGCGCTAGCGCATCGCATCCACCGCGCGCGCCAGCGCCCATGCCTGCTCAGCGAGCGGCCGCGTGCGCTTGCCGGTCTCGAGTGCGAGCGCGCTCGACGCATTGCCCTGCAGCGCGCGCGCCATCACCCCTTGCAGGATGCCGACGAGCCTGAACATGTTGAAGACGAGGTAATAGCCCCAGTCCGTTTCCGAAACTTCCTTGCTGGATGCGCACACAACTTTATTCAGGTAGCACTGCAAGTAGACTTTCTCGCCGGGAATGCCGAGCGCGACCAGATCGAGCCCCACGAGGCCGCGCCGCGCGCCGGCTTGCATGTGCCAGACCATGCAGTGATAAGCGAAATCCACGAGCGGATGGCCGAGCGTGGAAAGCTCCCAGTCGAGCACGGCGAGAATGCGCGGCTCGTGTGGATGAAAGATGACGTTGTCGAGCCGGTAATCGCCGTGCACGATGCGGCGCTCGTCGCCGGCGGGTACGTGCTTCGGAAGCCAGTCGATCAAATGGTCGGCCGCCTCGATGCGCCCGGTTTCCGAGGCGCGATATTGCCTCGTCCAGCGCGCCACCTGGCGCTCGATGTAATTGCCTTCGCGGCCGTAATCGCCAAGACCGATCGCATCGGGATCGACCGAATGCAGCGCGGCGATCACGCGATTCATTTCGCCGTAGACGGCGCCGCGCGCCTCGGGGGTCATGCCCGGCAGCGCTGCGTCCCAGAAGATGCGGCCTTCCACGTACTCCATGAGGTAGAACGGCGTGCCGATCACGGCCGCGTCCTCGCACAGCGCATAGGCCTTCGCCACCGGTACCGGCGTTTGCGCCAGCGCGCGGATCACGCGATATTCGCGCTCCACCGCATGCGCCGAAGGCAGCAGCGCACCCGGCGGCTTGCGGCGCAGGACATAGCGCGCGCCGCCGGCCTCGATCAGGAAAGTGGGATTCGACTGGCCGCCCCTGAACTGCTCGACATGGACTCTGCCCGCAAAGTCGTGAACGTGCTCGCGCATCCATGCGGCCAGCCGCGCAGCATCGAATGCATGCGCGTGCGCGACCGGGCGAGTCCCGCTGAAACTCGTCTGGAGATCGATGCTCATGGAATCGAAAAGGCCTCCCGCCACGGCACACGCGGCACCAGAAGAGGCGCAGCTTCGCCGTCGTTAGATAATTCTGCAAAGTAGACGTGAATTCTGCAATGCAGAAATGCTAACTTGAGTGGCTTGGGGGTGTAAAGCGCTGAAATGCGCCGGCGGATCGGGAAAAACCCCACTGTTTGGGCAGCACGACGCGAGAGAGGCTTGCCGGCAATCGCGTCACCGGCTATGTGCGCCGAACACTCATCCGGCATCGCGCGACGCGGCGATCCTGCTCATTGCGTGTTTCAAGCGGGGATCGCGTGCGGGAGCGGACGCGCCAATAACGCATCGGCGCGACCCGTATCGACGCGTTCGTGCGCCGCGTCGCGCGATATCGAAGCGGCGCGCAATTGATCTGCATTCCGAATTGACAGGCTGAAATGAAAGGCGCAAGCGCACCGCTTGCGCCCGTGCGCGTCAGCGCCCTGCGATAGCGGCCTCGAGCTGCGCGATCATGTGCAGCAGCCGCGGCTTCACCGCTTCCAGCAAGAACTCGCGCGTGAGCGAAAACGACGGGCCACCCACGTTGATGGCCATCACCGGCAGGCCGCCGCCGGGCTCGAACGCGCGGGCAATGCCATTCACGTCCTTCTGCCAGTCGCCGAACGAGCAGGTCACGCCAAGCTGTGCGTGATCGCGCACGCCCTGCTCGATGCCGCGCTTGATGCCCGGCCACGCCACGTGGTCGAGCTCGCGGATCTGCTCCATCACATCCTCGCGTTCGCGCGGCGGCACGGCGGCAAGCCACGCGCGGCCGATGGCCGAACTCCCGAGCGGAATGCGCGAGCCCACGTCGAGCGTGAGCGCCAGCGCGGCGGTGCTGCGGCAGCTTTCGATATAGAGCATCGACAGGCGGTCGCGCACGCCCAACGAAACGGTGCCGCCCGAAAACTCGGAAAGCTCCTGCATCATGGGCCGCGCGAGCTTGCGCACGTCGAGGCGCGCCAGCATCGAGCTGCCGAGCGCGAGACACGCCGTGCCAAGGCGGTAGCGCCCGGTGTCTTCGAGATGGATGAGGTAGCCGAGCTTCGTGAGCGTCATCGTGAGACGCGAAACCGTCGAGCGCGGCAGCTTGCAGCGCTGGGCGATCTCCTGATTGGTAAGCGTCGTATCGCCGCCGCGAAAACACGCGAGGACTTCGAGCCCGCGAGCCAGCGCGGTCACGAAATGGCGGTCTTCCTTGTGAGCGCTCGCTCGGGCCGGCTTCTGCGCGGTATCGGACATTGCAATAGGAGTAGATGGGCGCGGGTGCCCGCAGCGTCGGGGCGTTGCGGTTCGGACGCGGAATTATATTCTGTATCGCAAAATCGACGGGAAGCGTCAATGGGTGGGGGACCCTAAGCGCGTCTGCGCGCGCCGCCCGGTTCCGCTCCACCACGCCCCCCCGCTACCCGTATTTCGCGACCGGAAAATTGGACCACAAGAACCGGATAGCCGTAGCCGCCTGCCGTCCCTAGACTCGATTTCAGCACTCAAGCCGCCTCATTCGCGCCACTCGGCAAACACACTTCGAGCGCGCAATTCCGCAGCACTCCAAAGCAAGTTCACCAGGCATCGAGAGCCGAATCATGAACCATTCGCGCACGCAAACCGTCGTCAACCGTCTCTCTCACGCAAGTCTCGCCGCGCAATTCAGCGAGCAGATGACCATCGCCGTCATTCCGATCGCCGCCGTCGTGGCGTTCGGCGCCACGGCGCAGCAAACCGCCGCGCTACAAGCGGTCAACACGCTGCCGTTCCTGTTGCTCTCGCTACCCGCCGGTCTGATCGCCGACCGCGTGCGCCGCAAGAATCTCATGATCGCGACGGAGTTCCTGCGCGCCGTCGCCCTCCTCGTGCTATTCGCGCTCTTCTGGCGCCATGCCCTCACGCTCGTCACGCTCGGCGCATTGGGATTCGCCATCGCCACCGGCACGGTGGTTTTCAGCGTGGCCGCGCCTTCGCTCGTTGCCGCGCTCGTCGATACCGACGGCCTTCTCGCCGCCAACCGGCGCCTCGAGATCGCGCGCAGCATCGCCTATACGGCTGGGCCTTCAGTGGGCGGCATCCTCGCCGGATGGGGTTCCGGCGTGGTCGCCTTCCTTGCCGCGTTCACGCTCTCGCTCGCAAGCGCGTGCGTCATGGGGCGCCTGCCCCGCGAGGCGCGCCGCGCGCCTTCGGGCCGGCACGTCGCGCAGGAGCTCGCGGACGGCCTGCGCTTCATTGGCAGCAATCCGTGGCTGCGCCCCATCGTTGCGACCGCCTTCGTGTTCAATACGTCGTGGTTCCTGCTGCTGTCCGTGTTCGCGTGGTACGCGATCCATCGGCTCGCATTCGGCGCGTCGGAGGTGGGCTTCGCGCTCGGCGTCTACGGCTTCGGCATGGTCGCGGGCGCGTTCCTCTACAAAGGCCTCGCCAGGCGCATCGCATTCGGCCGGCAAATCCTGCTCGGCCCGTCGTGTGCCGCTCTCGCCGCCATGCTCATGGCGAGCAGCGCGCTCGTGCACGCCAAGGCGCCCGTATTCGCGGCGTTCTTTCTGTTCGGCTTCGGGCCCATCGTGTGGACCATCTCCACCACGTCGCTACGCCAGATCGTCACGCCGGGCAATCTCATCGCGCGCGTGTCCTCGGTCATCATGATGGCGACGTTCGGCGCCCGCCCGCTCGGCGCCATGCTGGGCGCGTGGCTGAGCACGCGCTTTGGCATCGGCAGTTGCCTCGTGGGGGTGCTGATCGGCTTCGGCGCACAGCTTGTGATCATCTCGCTCTCGCAGCCGGTGCGCCTGCGCACGATCGCGACGCTGAGCGAGACGCCCGCGACCGCTGCGGCCTGAAGTGTTGCGCGGGCGGCCTGGCTCGACGCCTGCCGCTCGACCGGATGTTTGGCGAAATCGCTAAATTTGCAATAAATCTCCACGTGGAGATTTTTATGGGGCTCGACCAACGCACGGAGCGGCTGCGTCGTGGAGATCGTCGAGGTTACGGCCGCGCGTCTCGGGAATGCAGTACGTCGTCAACACGCCGATCAGGCTCAGGACGGCGACGTAGGCCGCTAGCGGAATCCATGCGAGCACGGTGCCGTGAGCGCCCCAGCGCGCGGCGCTCCACGCGATGATCGACGCGCCCACGAGCGGCGCGACGCCGCCCGCGATCACCGCCGACACTTCGCGCCCCACCGCCACCCCGGCGTACCGGTGCTGCGCGCCGAATAGTTCTGGCAGCATTGCGCCTTGCGTGGCGAACATGCCCCACACGCCCGCGAGCGTCACGCACAGCATGACGATGCTGGCCGTGGCGTTGCCGAGACTCAGCACCCACCAGGTGGGAAAGGCGAGCACGAGTTGATAAAGCGCGAATGCCCGGTAGGTCCGCACGCGCCCAAAGCGGTCGCTCAGCACGCCAGCAAGCGGAATCACGAGCGCGCCGGAGGCGCCGGCCAGGAGCAGCGCGAGCGGTCCGATCTGCCCTTTCAGGCCCGTTGCCGTGGCAATGTAACTGATCGCGAGCGACTGATAGATCGACGACCCGCCGTTCTCGGCCATGCGCAGGCCGATCACCTTGAGCACTGTGGGCTTCGAATGCCGCATCAGGTGGCACAGCGGACTTTCCTTCACCTGCTGGCGCGCTTCGAGCCGCGCGAACGAGGGCGATTCGCGCAGACGCAGCCGGATCCACACCGCCACCGCGATGATGACCGCGCTCAGCAGGAACGGCACGCGCCAGAACGGTGTTTTCGAAAGGTCCTCGACCCGCACCAGCGCGAAGTAGATCGCCGCGGCCATGACCGTGCCCAGCAGTACGCCCATGAACGGCAGCGCAGCGAAATAGCCACGCCGCCGTGGCGGCGCGAATTCGGCCATCAGCACTGCGGCGCCGGCCTGCTCGGCGCCCGCGCCCAGGCCCTGCAGCAACCGGCAGCCGACCAGCAGGACCGGCGCCCAGATGCCGACGCTCGCATAGGTGGGCAACACGCCGATGAGCGTGCTCGCGACGCCCATCAGCAAGATGGTGGCCATCAGCACGAACTTGCGCCCGTAGCGGTCGCCCAACGCGCCGAACAACATGCCACCCACTGGCCGGATCGCAAAGCCGATGAAATACGCGCCAAAGCTCGCGATGAGGCCAATCGCAGGATCATCCGACGGAAAGAACAGCGGCCCGAAGATCAGCGCGGAAGCGAGGTTATAGAGCGCGAAGTCGTAGTATTCGAGCGCGCTGCCGATCGAGGCCGCCCAGGCAGCGCGGTACAGGTCCGCCGATGAAACCTGTGCCTGTGCGCCGCTAGCGCTTGCGCCCGTGCACGGCTGCGCACCGGCAATGGCGATGGATTGCTGCTTCATGTCGTCTCCGTCCATATGGACTCCTTGTCATCTGCATTGCGCGAGCCAGCAAGGCGAGCGCGATGCACCATGTCCAGCTCCCGTCTGACGCGGGATCAAACACGGGGGGCGGCCGCCCAGGTGCGCCTGTGCGCCTCCTGGACCCCCATTGGCCCGAATGCTATGAAGCATTGCGGCTCACGCGCTCGATCTCATCGAGCAGCGCGGTGCGCATCGCTTCGAACGGTGCAGGCCGGCCCGTATACAACTCGATCTGGCCGCAAAACTGATGCAGCAACATGCGCGTGCCATCGACCGTCTTGCAGCCCGCGGCAGCCGCGTCGCGAATCAGGCGCGTGCGCACCGGCAGGAACGCCGCATCCATCAGGAACAGATGCGGCGCGAGCTGGTGCGATGCGAGCGGGCTCGCGTCGGGCGCGCGAAAGCCCGCCGCCGTGGCGTTCACCACGCCGTCGAACGCCTGCGCATCGAAGTCTTCCAGCGCCCCGCCAAAACGCAGTCCGAACGCCTGGGCCAGCGCCCTGCCGCGCTCCGCCGTACGGTTGAATACGGTCACGCTCGCACCGGCACGCTGTATGCCCCATGCGACCGCGCGCGCCGCGCCACCCGCGCCTAGCAGCGCAATGCGTTTGCCCGGCAGCGCAGTCGCCTCTTCGAGCGCGCGTACCGCGCCCATGCAGTCGGTGTTGTAGCCCGTCAGGTATCCAGAGCGATTGTCGATGGTGTTCACCGCGCCAATCTCGCGCGCGGTTTCGTCGAGTGCATCGAGATGCGGGATGACGGCACGCTTGTGCGGCATCGTTACGTTCATGCCGCGAATGCCGAGCGTGCGCACGGCCTGCACGGCCTGCGCCACGTCTTCGACGCCGAAGCTGACGAACGTATAGTCAAGGCCGAGCGCCTGGTAGGCAGCGTTGTGCACCTTGACGTTGAAGGTGAACGGCTGGCCCGCCAGCGAGCCGCAGAGTACGGGGATCGAGTGAGGCATGATCGATTTGAAAATTCCGGAATGGCTGATTAATTAGTTATCTTTATCGATTAGAAAACTCTGCACAGCGAAGCGTGACACTCATACCACGCTCGTGAGGCCACCGTCCACAAAGAGGGTCTGCCCGTTCACGAAGCTCGACGCATCCGATGCGAGGAACACGGCGGCACCGCAGAGTTCGTCGACGCGGCCCCACCGGCCCGCAGGTGTGCGCTTGCACAGCCACGCGCTGAACTCGCTGTCCTCCACGAGCGCGCGGTTGAGGTCGGTCGCGAAGTAGCCCGGCGCCAGCGCGTTCACCTGAATGCCGTGACGCGCCCAGTCCGCGCACATGCCCTGCGTGAGCATGCGCAACGCGCCTTTCGAGGCGGCATAGGGCGCGATCGTAGGCCGCGCCAACGCGCTTTGCACCGAGCTGATATTGATGATCTTGCCGCGCCCGCGCGGCAGCATGTGTCGCGCGACAGCCTGAGAAACGTGGAACGCGCCGTCCAGATTCACGCGCATCAGTGCGTTCCAGTCGCTTGCGGCGAACGCGTCGAGCGGCGCGCGGCGCTGAATGCCCGCGTTGTTCACGAGAATGTCGATAGGGCCGATGCGCGCCTCGATATCGTCGACAGCACGCGTGACGCCCTCGGCGTCGGCGACGTCGAAAACCGCGACATCGGCTTCGAAGCCTTCGCCTCGCAACCGGGCGGCCGCCGCTGCGGCCTGCGCTTCATTGCGTCCGTTGATGACCAGCGCTGCGCCCGCGCGCGCGAGGCCACCCGCGAGTGCGAGGCCGATGCCTCGTCCGGAACCGGTGACCAGTGCGCGGCGCCCGTGCAGGCCGAACAGCCGCAGCGCATGGTTGCCGGATGCCTCCTTGTCAAGCGTCTCTTTCATCGTTGTGTGTCGCGTCAGGTTGCTTCCCCGTGAGTTCACCGCAATCGGCCCGAGCGCGCCAATAGTCTTTCATGACCTTGTTATCATGAGATTTGATAACCAGCGCCGGAATCCAAGGCGCTCGAGCCCGCACGCGAAGCCATACCCGGAAGGGCCACAAGGGATCGACATGGAACTGAAGCACTTACGCGCCTTCGTTGCGCTGGCAGAAGAACTGCACTTCGGGCGCGCGGCCGAGCGCCTGTGCATCGTGCAGCCCGCGCTGAGCATGCAGATCAAGGCATTGGAGGAGGAACTGGATGTGCGCCTGTTCGAGCGCGACCGCCATCGCGTGGCCCTGAGCGAGACCGGTGCAATTTTTCTGCCCGAAGCGCGCGCCACGCTGCATCAGGCGGCGCGCGCGGAGCAAGCGGCGCGGCGCTCGGCGCGCGGGGAAGTGGGCACGCTGCGCGTGGCCTTTGTTTCTTCGGTGTTGCCGCGTCTGCTGCCGGCCCTGATGCGCAGCATGCACGCGCGCTATCCGCTGATCGCGCTCGAATTGAAGGACATGTCCACGCCCGAGCAGATCGCGGCCCTGCACGACGGCAAGCTCGATTTCGGGCTGATCAGGTTGCCGGTAAGCGTCTCGGGCCTGGAAATTCGCACGGTCATGGAAGAGCCGTTCGTGGTGGCGGTGCCCGAGGATCACGCGCTCACGCACAAAGCGCAGATCCGTCCCGCCGATCTGCGCGGCCGCCCCGTCTTCGTGCTCGCGCGCCGCTACGCGCCGGGTCTCTACGACGAGATGCTGCTGGCCTTTCGCCAGCAGCGCGTCTCGCTGGAGATTGCTGCGGAGCTAGGCGAATACACGACCATGCTCGCGTTGATTTCGGCAGGCCTCGGGATCGGCGTGATTCCCACGCACGCCGCCCTCGCGCTGCCGCCCAAAGTGGTCGCAAGGCCACTGGACCTGCGCGATCACCGCACCGGAATAGGGCTCGCGTGGCGCGAACTGGATAGCCCTATCAAGCGCATCTTTGTCGATGTGGTGGAGGAATGCGCGCAGGAGCCGTGAGGCAGCGCAGCGTGTGCCAACGCTCGTTCACGACGGCTTCGCGCTTGCGGAATCGTCGGCGATTACCGAGTATCTCGGCGAAGTCTTTCCCGAACCGCCGCTCTATCCCGAGGATCGGCATGACCGCGCCCGGGCACGCCAGGTGCAGGCATGGTTGCGCAGCGACCTGATGCCGATCCGGGCCGAGCGCCCGACTGAAGTGCTGTTTTATCGACCTGTCGATGCGCCGCTTTCGCCGACCGCCCGGGATGCGGCCCGCAAGCTCTTCGCGGCATGCGAGGCGCTGCTCGCGCATGGGCAGCCCGACCAGTTCGGCGCGTGGTGCATTGCCGATACCGACCTCGCGCTGATGCTCAACCGCCTCGTGCTGAACGGCGACGTGGTGCCGCCGTTGCTTGCGGACTACGCGAAGCACCAATGGCAGCGGCCCTCCGTGCAGCGCTGGGCGGCGCTGGAGCGGCTGCCGCTTTGATGGCGCGGCGGTCGCGTTCGTGGCGCGCCGCCAACGGCGGCGCAATCAGGCAACTCAAGTTGACGCATCTGCGGTTTCAAGGCCTCACTCAAACAACCGCATCACATCGTCATAAAGCGCCTGCGCAATGCGCACCCCATCGCGCTCGCTACGCTCGCGCGCATCGAACCGCCGTTGCGAAGGCAAGCGCGCGCCCTGCCCGACCACGGCAGCAAAAAGCCGCTCGGCCCTTTCCTGCCCCGCCTGGTAATCCGCCCCAAGAAACCGCCGCGGGTCGATCGCGATCACCAGTTCGCCGTGGCAAGGGCTCGCACCCGCGCCGTCATCGAACGCCTGCGACTCCATGCTCGTGAGATCGCCGATCAGCACACCCGCGAGCAACTCCACCATGGCCGCCAGCGCCGAGCCTTTGTGACCGCCAAACGTCTGCATCGCGCCTTCGAGCGCGGCGCGCGCATCCGTGGTTGGCCGGCCTTCGCGATCGATCGCCCAATGCGAAGGAATGGGCTTGCCCTCGCGCGCGTGCAGTTCGATATCGCCACGCGCGATCGCGCTGGTCGCGAAGTCGAACACGAACGGATGCCCGTGCTCGCGCGGCCACGCGAAGGCGATGGGGTTGGTGCCGAACACGCCACGTGTGCCGCCTGCCGGCGCAACCCAGCTATGGCTCGGGTTCATCGCGAGACCAACCAGGCCTTGCGCCGCAATCGCCTCCACCTCGGGCCATAGCGCCGAAAAATGAAAGCAGCGATTGATCGCCATCGCGGCCAAGCCTTGCGTGCGGGCCTTTTCCGCCAGCACCGGCAGGCCCGTCTCGAAGGCCAGCAACGAAAAGCCATAATGCGCGTCCACGGCGAGCACACCCGGCGACACATCGCGCAAGGTAGGCTCCGCGCACGGATCGACCTTGCCGCTGCGCACCGAGCGCACGCAGCCGAGCAGACGATAGATACCGTGCGAATGGCATTCGTCGCGCTGGCCCTGGGTGATGACGCGCGCGATCGCATCCGCATGCGCGCTCGACATACCGTGATGCATGAGCGCCTTTCGCGCCAGTGCGAAGAGTTCGTCGAGCGAAAGTACGACGCCTTCCTGTTGATTAGTCATGCAGATTACCCTCGCGATGAATCACGCCGTCCACGCGACGCTTCAGGCCGAGCGGATTAGCCTCGCGCAGCGCCACGGGCAGCAAATCGTCCGGCAAGTCCTGGTACGAGACCGGCCGCAGGAAACGCTCGATGGCACGGCTGCCCACCGAGGTCGTGCGCGCGTCCGAGGTCGCGGGGAAGGGTCCGCCGTGCACCATCGCATGCGCCACTTCAACGCCGGTGCCAAAGCCATTCGCGAGGATGCGGCCCGCCTTGCGTTCGAGCGTCGGCATGAGCACGCGGCAGGCTTCATGGTCGGCCGCGTCGAGATGCACGGCCACCGTCAACTGGCCTTCGAGCGCTTTCAGCACGCCGTGCAATTCGTTCAGATCCTTGCAGCGCACGATGAGCGATGCCGGGCCGAACACTTCGTCGCGCAACGCCGGCTGCGCGAGGAATGCCTCCGCAGTGGTCGCAAAGAGCGCCGCCTGGGCGTCGAAGCGCCCACCCTCCGCGCCGCTCGCGAGCCGTTCTACGTTGGGGTTTGCGGCAAGACGCTCGACGCCCTTGCAATAGTTCGCGTGAATGCCGGGCGTGAGCATCGTCGCTGCGCCGATGTTGGCGAGCGCGGCGCGCGCGGCTTGCTCGAATGCGTGCAACGGCTCGCCTTGCACGGCCAGCACGAGCCCCGGGTTCGTGCAGAACTGTCCCGCACCCAGCGTGAGCGAAGCCGCAAACTGCTGCGCGATCGCCGCGCCACGCGCTGCCAGCGCGCCCGGCAGCAGCACTACGGGATTGATCGAACTCATTTCCGCGTAGACCGGCACAGGCTCGGGGCGCGCGTTCGCGATCTTCATGAGCGCCACGCCCGCTGCGCGCGAACCCGTGAAACCCACCGCCTTGATGCGGTGATCGGCCACCAGCGCCTGACCGATGGCGAGCCCGCTGTCGAACAGCATCGAAAACACACCTTCGGGCAGGCCGCAAGCTTGCACCGCGCGCTGGATTGCACGCCCCACGAGTTCAGAGGTGCCCGGATGCGCGCTATGCGCCTTCACGATCACGGGGCAGCCGGCCGCCAGTGCCGAAGCCGTATCGCCGCCCGCCACCGAAAACGCCAGCGGAAAATTCGACGCGCCGAACACGGCCACTGGCCCGAGCGCCATGTTGCGCAGACGCAGGTCCACGCGCGGCATCGGCTTGCGCTCGGGCTGCGCGGGATCGATGCGCGCATCGACGAAATCGCCGTTGCGCAGCACCGCCGCAAAGAGCTTGAGCTGCCCGACCGTACGTGAACGCTCGCCTTCGATACGCGCACGCGGCAAGCCGGTTTCGGCCATGCAGCGTTCGATCAGCACATCGCCGATGGCATTGATCTGCTCTCCTATGGTTTCGAGGAAAGCTGCACGCACATCCAAAGGCGTTTCGCGGTATGCGTCGAACGCGGTCTCGGCAAGCGCGCAGGCGCGCTCCAGGTCATGCCGGGTGGCGCCGCCGAATGCGGGTTCGAGCGCCGTGCCCGTGCGAGCCTCGACGCCATGAAATGAGCCGTTCGTGCCTGGCACGCTTGCCGCGCCGATCAGCGACTGGCCGGTTAAGGTCATATTGCCCCCTGCAAAAAAACAACCGGGCCGGCAAGGCCCGGTTTCAAAACGGATTGGAATCCAGCGGTACGAATGGTGTATGGCCTACCGCCGGAGGTGAATTGCGGCGTTACTGATCGTCGTCGTCGAGTTGCAGCTTGTGGGCCGGCACGCCGGTACTGGCGCCCCAGTAATAGATGCCAAGGCTCGCGAGCGCGACCACGACCGTGTCGTAAGGATGAGCGAGCGTCCCCGTGCCGCCGAAGCTGCCTTGCCATGAGAGCACGATCATCACCGCATAGAACGCGATGAGCCACATCGAGGAACGCACCTGCTCCGCGAGGCTCAATTGGCGCGTGGGCACGAAGCGGCCTGCCGCGAGATAGACCACGAACATCACGATCTGCAGACCGAGCAGCCACGAAACGGTGCCCCAGCCCGACCAGTAGACGATCAGCGCGGCAATCACGAACGACACGGGCCCGACGATCCCGAAGCGCCCGACACGGAACGGACGCGCCATCTCGGGCGCATTGCGGCGCAGCGCGGCCACGGAGATTGGCGCAACCGCATAGCTCAGCACGAGCGCCGCCGACACCACGTTGATGAGCGCTTCCCACGAGGGGAACGGCAGCGTCCAGAACACCGCGAGCGCGAACGTGAGCCACAGGCCCGGACGCGGAATGCCTGAAGCCTCGTCCACTCGCGTGAACACGCGGAAGAACGTGCCCGTCTTCGCCCATGCATAGACCACGCGCGGCGTGGCGTTCATGTAGATGTTGCCGCAGCCACTGGGCGAGATCGCCGCGTCGGCCACCACCATGTAAGCGAGCCAGCTCACACCCAGCGCGAGCGCGATGTCGCGGTACGGCAGCGAAAACGCCTTGCTCACGCCTTCCCAGCCGTTCTTGAGCGTATCGGTCGGAATGCCGCCGATGAACGCGAGTTGCAGCAGCACGTAGATCAGCGTGGAAAGCAGGACCGAGAGGATCAGCGCGATGGGAATCGTGCGTTGCGGATTGCGCACTTCGCTCGCCACCGAGATGATCGGCGTGAGGCCGAGGTAGGCGAAGATGATGCCGCCCGCCGAGACCGCCATTTCGATACCTGACATGCCGAACGGCGCAAAGCCGTGCACGGTGAGATTGGCCGGCTTGAAGAAGGTGAACAGCACGCCGATCACGGAGAGCGGCACGATGAACTTGAAGAGGCTGATGAGGTTATTCGCACGCGCGAACGTCTTCACGCTCGAATAGTTGAGCCAGAAGAACAGGCACAGAAGTGCGAACTGCACGAACCAGCCCACCGTGGTGGGATTGCCCGAACCAGGCTTGCTCAGCATGGGGAACCACGCGGCGGCGTACTGGCGCGCGGCCACCACTTCAATGGCGATCAGGCTCGAGAATGCGATGAGCGTGACGAAGCCCATCAGGTAGCCGAGCAGCGGGCCATGCGAGTACACGGGATAGCGCACCACGCCGCCCGCGCGCGGCAGCGCCGCGCCCAGCTCGCAATAGACGATGCCGAGCAGCAGCACCGCAAAGCCGCCGATCAGCCAGGAAACGATGCCTGCAGGCCCCGCGATGGCCGAAACGTGACTGGAGGCGAACAGCCACCCCGAGCCGAAAATGGCGCCGAGGCCGATGAAGGTGAGGTCGGTAAGCGACAGTTGCTTCTTGAAGCGGCCGGTGCCTGCCTGCTCGCCGACTGCGTTGCCTGGTTGAACTGAATGACCTGTAGATACCGAACGGTGCAAATTGCCTTGAGTGGACATAGCCGTGTCTCCTCGTATAGGAATGAGGCCGCGGGCGTTGCGCAGCCGTACCGCGCCTCATCCTGTCCGGCAGGCACGGCTACGCGAATTGCGCCGCACGGCGTGCGAGGGTTTAAGGCTTTACAGACCGACGTCGGGCAGTTGCGGGCGCGTCGCGAGCGCCTTGTCCATCACGGCCTTCACATGCGCGAGTGCATCGCCTTCCAGCGCGAGCCGCGGCGGGCGCGTGAGCGAGCTGCCACGGCCCACGAGCTCTTCGCACAGCTTGATGCACTGCACGAGGTCCGGACGTGCGTCGAGGTGCAGCAGCGGCATGAACCAGTGATAGAGCGCGAGCGCTTCGTCGAAACGCTTTTGCTTCGCGAGGCGGAACAGCGTCTCGCCTTCTTTCGGGAACACGTTCGACATGCCCGAGACCCAGCCCTGCGCGCCCACGGCCACGCTCTCGACCACCACGTCGTCGAGGCCCGCGAACAGCACGAAGCGGTCACCCACGGCGTTACGCAGATCGATGAAGCGGCGCGTATCGCCCGAGGAGTCCTTGAAGCAGACGATGTTTTCGCAATCCTGAATAGCAATCAGCACGTCGGGCGTGACATCGTTCTTGTAGATCGGCGGGTTGTTGTAGACCATCACCGGCAGGTCGGTGCTCGACGCCACCGCGCGAAAGTGCGCGGCCGTCTCGTGCGGCTTGGCCGAGTACACGAGCGCCGGCATCACCATCACGCCGTCCACGCCTACGCGCTGCGCCTCGCGCACGGTCTGGCGCGCGAACTCGGTGGTGAATTCGGCCACGCCTGCGATCACCGGCACCTTGCCGCCCGCCGCGTCGCGCGCGGCCTCGATCACGGCCAGCTTCTCGTTCGTGTTCAGCGAGGTGTTCTCGCCCACGGTGCCGCAAACCACGAGGCCCGACACGCCGTCCTTGACGAGATTGCTCACCACCCGGTGAGTCGCATCGATATCGACCGAGAAGTCCGGCTTGAACTGGGTGCTGACGGCGGGGAACACTCCGCTCCATTGGATAGCGTTACGGCTCACAGTGACAATCTCCTTCGTTGAATGAATCGCGCCAACACGGTGTGGCGATGTGAAGAAGTATCGCTATCCAGGCCGCGTAAAGCTTGGGGGCTTTCGCGACTCAAAAAGACGAAATCGGCACAGTCGGAAGCGCAAGCGCGAACGCGTGCAACCTGCGTGCAAACACTATCCGGGACAACCCCTGGAAATCTGCGCGCGAATCTTGCTATGCAGCGCGCCTGCGGCGCGTGAGCTCACGCGCCGGCGGAATCCGCGTCGCCGGATTGCGGATGCAGCAACGCGCGATATTGACTCGGCGTGAGCCCGACCGTGGCCTTGAATTGACGCGTAAACGCGCTGTGATCGTTATAGCCGCAGCGCGTGGCGATATCGGTGATGCTGAGGTCGCCGGCCAGCAGCTCGGAGGCCGCATCGAGCCGCGTCTTCAGCAGCATCTGGCGCGGCGTGAGATGGAAGATCTTGTGGAAGTAGCGTTCGATCTGCGCCACCGACATGTCGATGAGCGTGGCCAGATGCGAGAGCTTGAGCGGCTGCGCGTAGTTGTCCTGGATGTATTTCGCGGCAATGGCGAGGCGCTGATACGCGGGGTGTGTGCCCTCGGCCGCCTGCAGGTCGCGCGAGATGCCGGCCACGCCCAGCACGCACCCTTGTGCGTCGTGCAGCGGCACCTTCGAGGTGAGGCACCAGCCCGGCTGGCGCCCCGGATAGAGATGCAGTTCGAGCTGGTCGATGAGCCGGCTGTTCAGGCGCACGACGGCTTCGTCCTGCTCCGTGTAGATGCGGCCGAAGCGCCTCGGGAAAACGTCTTCCGCGGTCTTGCCGAGCAGCGCGCGCTTGTCCTTGAAGCCGCAGCGCGCAGCGAGCGTGGCGTTGGCGATCACGTAGCGCGCCTCGTGGTCCTTCACGAAGAAGACCACGTCGGGCATCGCGTCGAAGAGCGGCTCGAGCAGCGAGAAATGCGCCACCATCTGCGGCAGCGTCGTGTGTTCGTTGGCGGTGGGCAGAACCAGATCGGGCATTGCGAGGCGTGACGAGTCGGGATCGGCTCGATTATGCCCTTGCCATGCGTGCTTGCGCAGCCGCGAAAGAAAATCGGGCGGCGGATTTTCCGCGCCGCCCGATGCCTGTGCAAATGCACAGTCCGACGTCGTGCCTCTTATGCCTCGCCCTGCACTTCGAGCAAGGTGCCGATACGTGCCGGCGAGAACGGCGGGCGCTGGCCGGTCTGTCCGCTTGATCCATTGCGCGGCCAGCCGAAGCAGAACGCCGCCGCTTCGCCGCAGATCTTGCCCTGACACGGCCCCATGCCGCAGCGCGTCTGCAATTTCGCATCGCGCCATGAGCGGTACTGGGCGGCGTCGCCGAAGCGCACGTCCTCGCAACGGCACAGCACCGTGGCCGGCGTAGCGAGCGTACGCAATTGCGCGTCGAGCGCGAAAGCCGCGTGCATGCGCGCGGCAAAGCGCTGGTAGCGCGCCCGTTGCGCGAACAACCCGCGTGCCGGCGCGTCCTCGCCCAGGGCCGCGTGCGCCGCGATGCGCCCTTCCACGGCCGCCAGCTCCATGCCGCCCACGCCCGTGCATTCGCCCACCGCGTAGACGTGGGGCAGCGACGTGGCCTGCAAGGCGTCCACGGCAATCGCCGCGACACCCTGCGACTCGTCGATCCTGCACCCGAGCGCCGCGCCCACGAGCGTATTCGGCACGAGTCCATAGGCGCAGGCAAGGCGATCGCAATCGATGCTCAAATCCCCGCCGCCCCTGCGAACGCGCACGTGCGTGAGTTGTGTTTCGCCGCCCGCCGACGCCACATGCGCGCCGCACAAGTACGGCGTGGCGCGCAGATCGAAACGCATGCGCAGCGCCTGCACGAGCTTCGCGGGCGTCGCCACGAGGCCGGCCGCGAATTGGCGCACCGCGTGCGGCGGCGCCTGCTCGACGATCGCCGCCACCTGCGCACCGTGCTCGCGCGCCGTGACGGCGGCGGCCCACAAGAGCGGCCCCGTCCCCGCGATCACGATACGTTCGCCGCGCACCGGCATGCCGCCCTTCACGAGCGCCTGCAGGCCGCCCGCGCCCGTGACGCCCGGCAGCGTCCAGCCCGGATACGGGAGGAAACGTTCGCGCGCGCCCGTCGCCACGATGAGCTTGCCGTAGTCGACCGTATAGCCGCGCGCCGCATCTTCAAGCAGCAATTGCCGCGCGCTGCTCGCCTGCACGACGCGCGTGGCGCTCATGCGCGTGACGTTGGGCAGTTTAGCGAGCGCTTCGATGGCCTCGCGGGCGCGGCCCGCCGGCGGATGCTGCGGGCCCTGGCGCCAGATCTGGCCGCCCGGCAAGGCATTGTCGTCAACGATGCCGACCCGCGCGCCCGCATGCGCCGCCACCCGCGCCGCGTTCAGGCCCGCGGGGCCTGCGCCAATAATCAGGATATCGAAATTCATTCGGCGGCTCTCCCCGTGACCACTTGCATGCCGTCCGCGCAAAGGGTCTGGCAGGCCAGCCGATGCCGCACACCATCGATCGTCACGCGGCATTCCTGGCAGACGCCCATGCCGCACAGCGGCCCGCGCAAGGCGCCGCCCACCGAGCGGCGCGTAACCACGGCCGAATCGCCCGCTATCATCCCCGCCGCAAGCGCAACAGCCGCCACGACCGAACTGCCGCGCGCCACGCTGACGCTGCGGCCATCCACGTTGAGCGTAATCGTCTCAGCCATGTGTGGCTCCTGTCGTCGCGACACGGGTTGCAGCATCCGTCGCGAAGCGTGCCGGCAAATACGGCGTTGCGTCGATCCGCAACGCGTCCGGCATGCCGAGCATCTGCGCGGCGATCAGCTTGCCCGTGGCGAGCGCCGTCGTCACGCCCAAGCCCTCGTGCCCCGTTGCGAGCCACGTCGAGCGGTGGCACGCATCGTCGGCAAACTGCGCAGCGGGGCCGATGAGCGGCAGTCCATCGTGCGTCGCGGGCCGGAAGCCGGTCCATGCGCGAATCGCGTTGAGCGACGGCAGCTCCGGCAGATACTCGGCGGCGCGGCGCAGCATGCGCGCGAGAATCGCCGGCTCCACGGCGGCATCGAAATTGTCGAACTGGCGCGACGAACCGATCAGCAATTGCCCCGTGGGGCGCGGCTGCACGTTGAACGCCACCGAGGTGCCGGTCGTGTTATGCGCGCTCTTGATATAGCCGAGCTCGAGCACCTGGTGGCGCACCATGCCCGGATAGCGGTCCGTGATGAGCAGATGCCCTTTCTTCGCCTGCATCGGCAGGCCGGGCAGCAGCTCGGCAGCCTGCAGGCCGTTGGCGAGCACCACAGCGCCTGCCGCAAGCGTCTCGCCGTCGGCCAGCACCACGCCCGCGCGGTCCACGCGCGCCACGCGCGTCTCGGGCCTGCACGTCATGCGCCCCTTCACCGGCTGCGCAAGCAGCCACGCGGCGACAGCGGGCGCGTAGACCACGGCATCGTCGGGAATGACCATGCCGCCGCGTAAATCTTTGCGCAACGCGGGCTCCGCCTCGCGCACCTGTTGCGCATCGAGCATCGAGCACGCCACGCCCTGGCCCACGAGCGCCTGCTGGCGCGTTTGCGCGAGCGCGTATTCCTCGTCGTCGGTGGCCACCCACAGCGTGCCGCAGCGCACAAACGCCTCGCGCGCACCGAGGCGCGGCGCGAGATCGAGCCACAGCTCGCGCGACCACGCCGAAAGCGCGAACTCCGCGGGCGAATCGTCCATCACCACGAGGTGCCCCATGCCCGCTGCCGTCACGCCGCCGCCCACGCCCGCGCGTTCGAGCACGAGCACGTCGGCGCCCTGCTGCGCGAGCTCGCAGGCGCACGCGGCGCCCACGATGCCCGCGCCCACCACGATCACATCGGGACAGGAACCCATCGCCTTCATCACGCGCGAATGCCCCAGGCGAAGGGATCGTCGTCGCTGAAGATCAGTCTGGCTTCCGCGCTCACGTGTGCCGTGCCGCGAATGCTCGGGCGCACGTAGCCGGGCGCGAGATCGGCCCCGCTTTCGTATTGCGCCTCGAACACGCTGCCCACGATGCTCTCCTGGCGCCACTTCGCGCCCGGCGCGAGCACGCCGTCGGCGGCGAGGCACGCGATCTTCGCGCTCGTGCCCGTGCCGCACGGCGAGCGGTCGTACGCCTTGCCGGGGCATAGCACGAAATTGCGGCTGTCGATGCCGGCCTGATCGGCATGGGCGAACAGCTCGATATGGTCGATCAGCGCGCCGCCTTCGCCCGTGATGCCATGGGCTTCGAGCGCCTGGCGGATGGCCCACGACGTTTCGGTGAGCGACTCCACATTGGCGAATTCGAGCTGCTGATTGTGGTCGGAGACGAGGAAGAACCAGTTGCCGCCCCACGCGATGTCGCCGTGGATGCGCCCGAGGCCGGGCACGTCGAGCGGTACGCCCTGGCGATAGCGGTACGCGGGCACGTTGCGCACCGTCACGCTGTGGTCCGTGTGCAATTCGGCCTCGACCACGCCTACGGGCGTTTCGATGCGGTGCACGCCCGGCGCGATGCGCCCCAGATGCGCAAGCGACACGATCAGGCCGATCGTGCCGTGCCCGCACATGCCGAGAAAGCCTACGTTGTTGAAGAAGATCACGCCCGCCGAGCAGTTGGGGTCGTGCGGCTCGCACAGCAGCGCGCCGACCATCACGTCCGAGCCGCGCGGCTCGTTGACGATGCCGGCGCGCACGCTGTCGAAGTCGCGGCGGAAGATTTCGAGCCGCTCATTGAGCGGGCCGCGACCCAGCTCGGGGCCGCCTTCGGTCACGAGCCGCGTGGGCTCGCCGCCGGTATGGGAGTCAATTACGGTGAGGGTTTTCATGCCGACAATCGTAGGTCTCGCCCGTCTGGCCGTCTTGTTCGAACGGCCCTTCGGCAATGACGATTTCGGCATAGCGCGCGCCGCGCACGAACATCTGGCACAGCCATGTCTGGCCGTTCACGATCAACAGACCCGCGAGTACGAGCGCCGAGCCCATCAGAAAGGCCGCATCGACATGCTCGCGCAGCAGCAGCACGCCCATCGCCACGCCGAAGAGCGGCGTCATGAACGAGAGCACGCCAAGGCGCGCCGCAAAATAGCGGCGCAGCAGCCAGAACCAGACGAGGTAGCTCACGAAGGCCACCGCAATGGTCTGAAAAATCAGGCTCGCGAGCGCGAGCGGCGCGCCGTGAAAGCGGGTCTGGCCGGTGGCGAACGCGAACGGCACCAGCAGGACGAAGGCGCACGCGAGCTGGTAGAAGAGCGTCTGCGTGGGGGGCGCCTCGCTCAGACGGGTGGTGCGCACGACCACCGTGGTCATGCCCCACGCCACGCCGCCGCATAGGGCCATGAAGTCGCCGGGCAGCCAGTTGGCGAGCGCCACACGGGCGCCGCCCACGAGCGCCGGGCCGAGAAACGCGACGGCGATGCCCGCGAACGCGAGGCCGATGCCGACCCACTGGAGGCGGGCGAGACGCTCGTCGGGCAACTTCAGATGCAGGCCGATGGCCGCGAACATGGGCGCGGTGTAGAGCAGCACGGCCACATGCGAGGCGTTGGTCCAGCGCAGCGCCTCGGCGACGAACAGGAACTCGAGCGCGAACAGCACGCCCACCACCAGCCCGGAGCGCAGCGCGACGCCGGACAGCCAGCGCTCGCGCGTGACGAACCGGTTGAACAGCCAGACGAGCGCCGCCGCGCCGCCCGAGCGCACGCCCACCTGCATCATGGGCGTGATGTCGCCGGCCACCGCCTTGATCGCCACCTGCTGGAAGCCCCAGATGAGGCACAGCGTCACCATGATGGCGATTGCCGCGCCATCCACATGCTTTCTCATTCCCGGCCCGCCGAGTTTCATCTTTGACCGGCGTAGTATTCACGCGTCAGGATCAAGTCATATAGCGCGAAACTGACAACCGATAGCGGCAGACCGCCAGCGGTGCAAGCTTGCGCCTCCAGGGCCGCGCACCATTCGTCGTATGTACGCTGGCGCATAGATTCGCGCATCGACTCGCGCATAGATTTGGATAGCAAGTCGCGTTTGACTGACTAGAATGGGTGAGTGCAAGTGAAGCAGCAAACCCGGTCTGTTCAGACAAAACATCCAGTAGCGTGACGTTTCCATTCCTGACCTACGGGGCCCGCATTGGAGGGATGTCCATGGCGTGCCTGAACGAAAGGATTGTTGGCGCAGTCTGCCTCCTGCTGAGCGGCTACGCGCTCGCGGACGGCCCGCTCGCGGATGCGCCCGAGGAGATGACGGTCGCGAGTATCGCGCCGATGCCCGTGGAGATCGTCCCGCCCATTCCGGGGCCGCAAAGCTACCTGCATCGCTATGAGTTCCAGTATCAGGCCGAGCAGCACACGCCCTTCGATACGCAACTGACGAACTTCTACAGCGCGCAAGTCACCCATGACTTCCGGCTCGGCGCCGCGAAAGCGGTTCCCACGCCCAGGCTGGCCCTGCAGAAACAGCAGCCCACATCAGACGCTCTCGACTTTGGCGCTGCGCCGGTGCCGGCACTCGCGATCACCCAGTTGCCGGACACCACCTTGGCGATAGGCGCGCAACCGCAGCGGAGGCTGTCCTTGACCGTCGACGACTGGGTGTTTTCCGCCACGGCGCGCGTCGCGATCCTGCATTCGCATAGCACAGGCGCGACGCTTTCCGTCCGGCGCGGTTTCTGAGCGACTCAAAAATCGATCTTCGCGTTCAGGCTCACGGTACGCGGATCGCCCGGCGCGATGTAGCTGTCGTACTGGAACATCCAGTACCGGCGGTTCGTGAGGTTGTCGATGGCGGCACGCAGTGTCACGTCGTGACCGCCGATGCGCGTCATATAGTTCGCGCCCACGTTCACAAGCATGTAGCCGCCCGTCTCCAGGTTGCCTGCGGGACGCACTTCGGTGTTGCCGGTGTACTTGGCGTCGGCTGAGAGACGCAGGCCCGGCACGAGCGGCACGTCATAGGCAACCCGCGCCGCCGCAACGAACTGCGGCGCGCCGGCCACGCGATTGCCGTTGTACTGCTGCCCCTTCGCGTACCACGTATCGAGCAGCATGAGGTCGCCCGACACTTG
>DATEJU010000286.1:0-3150 GCA_035277805.1 Paraburkholderia sp.
CGACACCACCGAGACCGCGCCGAACTCGCCCATCGCGCGCGCATTGCAGAGAATCACGCCGTACAGCAGGCCCCAGCGGATGTTCGGCAGCGTCACGCGCCGGAACATCTGCCAGCCCGAGGCGCCCAGCACGTGCGCGGCTTCTTCCTCGTCGTTGCCCTGGGCCTGCATCAGCGGAATCAGCTCGCGCGCGACGAACGGAAACGTCACGAAGATCGTCGCAAGCACGATGCCCGGCACCGCGAAAATAATCTGCACGTCGTGGTCCGCGAGCCACGGGCCGAGCCAGCCCTGCGCGCCGAACAGCAGCACATAGATGAGCCCCGAAATCACCGGCGAAACCGAAAACGGCAAGTCGATCAAGGTCGTGAGCAGCGCCTTGCCGCGAAACTCGAACTTGGCAATCGCCCACGACGCGGCGAGGCCGAACGCGAGATTGAGCGGCACGGCGATCGCGGCGACGATCAGCGTGAGCTCGATCGCGGCAAGCGCGTCGGGGTCGGCAAGCGATTCGAAATAGAAGCCGACGCCCTTGCTCAAGGCCTGCCAGAACACCGCGACGAGCGGCACCACCAGAAACAGCGCGAGAAACGCAAGCGCGATGCCGGTGAGCAGCCAGCGCACCCACGGTGCTTCGGTGACGGGATGGGGACGGGTCGATGGGCGCGCGCTCTTTTGTCGGACTGAAGTGCTCATTGCCCGCCTCCTGCGATGACTGCCACGCTCGGCGCGCGCGCCGACGACGCGCCGCGGCTCGTGCGCCGCTGCAGATACCATTGCAGCGTGTTGATGAGAAGCAGCATCACGAACGACACGCACAGCATCACCACGGCGAGCGCCGTCGCGCCCGCATAGTCGTATTGCTCGAGCTTCGTGATGATGAGCAGCGACGTGATTTCCGACTT
Source organism: Paraburkholderia sp. (assembly GCA_035277805.1). Taxonomy (GTDB): domain Bacteria; phylum Pseudomonadota; class Gammaproteobacteria; order Burkholderiales; family Burkholderiaceae; genus Paraburkholderia. Next base: position 906 of record DATEJU010000286.1, read on the forward strand.
CATCGGCACGTTGCCCGCGATGAAGATGACCGAGCCGTACTCGCCCAACGCGCGCGCGAACGCGAGTGCAAAGCCCGTGAGCAGCGCGGGCAAGGCGGCCGGCAGCACGACGCGGCGGAATGTCAGCCATCGCGAAGCGCCAAGGCACGCCGCGGCCTCTTCCTGCTCGCGCTCGAACTCCTCGAGCACGGGTTGCACCGTGCGCACGACGAACGGCAAGCCGATGAAAGTGAGCGCCACGAGCACGCCGAGCGGCGTGAACGCGATCTTGATGCGGAGCGGCTGCAGATATTGACCGATCCAGCCGTTGCCCGCATACACGGCGGCGAGCGAAATGCCCGCCACGGAAGTCGGCAAGGCGAACGGCAGATCGACGAGCGCGTCGATCACGCGCTTGAGCGGGAACGTGTAGCGCACCAGCACCCACGCGAGCAAGAACCCGAACACCGCGTTGATGAGCGCGCCACCGAGCGCGGCGAAGAACGTGAGGCGGTAGGACGCGATCACACGCGGCGACGCCACCGCGCGCACAAACTGCGCCCAGTCGAGCGTCGCGGTCTTGAGGAACGTGGCCGCGAGCGGAATGAGCACCACGAGGCTCAGATACGCCACCGTGATGCCGAGCGTCACGCCGAATCCCGGCAGCGCGCCTGGCTTCTGTAATCGAAACGTCGTCATGCTCTATCTCTTCACATGGGTTGCGCGGACCGCCCTCGTTGCGTGCCGCGCTCGGGGCGTCCTGCGTCGAAGAGCGCGCCTCGTCGGGCGCGCCTTTCTTGTCGTCTGAGCCGCTGGTTGCGGCGGCTTGATGCAGTGGCCTATGGCGACGAATTACTGCGGTTGATAAATCGAATCGAACACACCGCCATCCGCGAAATGCGTCTTCTGGGCGTTGGTCCAGCCGCCGAACGTGTCGCCGACCGTGTAGAGCTTGAGCTTCGGGAACTTCGCCGTGAGTGCCGCCGGCACCTTGTCCGAGCGCGGACGATAGAAGTTCTTCGCGGCAATCTCCTGGCCCTCCTCGCTATAGAGGAACTGGAGGTACGCCTGCGCGACCTTGCGCGTGCCGCGTTTGTCCACGACCTTGTCGACCACGGCGACCGGCGGCTCCGCCAGAATGCTCACCGAAGGCACGACGATCTCGAACTTCTCGGGCCCGAACTCCTTGAGCGAGAGAAATGCTTCGTTCTCCCATGCAATCAGCACGTCGCCGATGCCGCGCTGCACGAAGCTCGTGGTCGCGCCGCGCGCGCCCGAGTCGAGCACGCCCGCATTCTTGTAGAGCTTCGTGACGAACTCCTTCGCCTTCTGCTCGTTGCCGCCCGGCTGGTGCAGCGCATAGGCCCAGGCCGCGAGGTAATTCCAGCGCGCGCCGCCCGAGGTCTTCGGATTGGGCGTGACAATCGAGACGCCGGGCTTCACGAGGTCGTCCCAGTCCTTGATGTGCTTCGGGTTGCCCTTGCGCACGAGAAACACGATGGTCGATGTATACGGCGAGGCATTGTCGGGCAGACGCTTTTGCCAGTCCTTCGCGATCAGCCCCTTGTTGGCGAGCGCGTCGATATCCCAGGCGAGCGCGAGCGTCACGACATCGGCCTGCAGCCCGTCGAGCACCGAGCGCGCCTGCGCGCCCGATCCGCCGTGCGACTGCTTGATGGTGAGCGTCTCGCCCGTCTTCGCCTTCCACGCCTTGATGAAGGCCGCGTTGATGTCCTGATACAGCTCGCGCGTAGGATCGTAGGAGACGTTGAGCAGCGAGGTTTCCGCCGAAGTGCCTGCATGAGCGGCCGGCGCGAGCGCGGCCATGCCAACGAGCGGCGCCACGCCGATGACCAGTTTCGCCGCCAGTGTCCTAAGCCATGCGCGCCCCGTAGTGCCTTGTTTCATCCGCTTTTTCTCCGTGTCGTCGTGTGTTTTTGTTCGTCATGCCGTAATCGATGGAGGCCAGTCTAGCGATTGGCTTACATGATTAAAAATGATGTTTTTTCATTTTTTAATACGCAAAAGTGGTAAGGACGGAGGAATCGGGCGTTCGAGCGCGTTTTCGTCTGCGATTTCGTCCGAACGAGCGCGGGAAAGCGCCGCTGTGGCGCCATCCCGATGACAAAGCTCAAGTAACACTTGAAAAGCGGCGAGTACTGTATAAAAATACAGTCACCTGTTCAAACATACAGTGGCGCCATGACCAAACTCACCGCACGACAGCAGCAGGTTTTCGATCTGATCCGCCGCGCGATCGAGCGCA
>DATEJU010000287.1:0-5624 GCA_035277805.1 Paraburkholderia sp.
GAAGGCGGCGGGCCGCTTCCCGGCGATGATGCGCGCGACGTCGAAAAAGAGCGTGCCTTGCGTCGTGCACTCGAAGCCGTGCGGACGGCCGAGCGCGTTTTTCTTCGAGACGCCCGCGATCGAGAACGGCTGGCACGGAAAACCCGCGAGCAGCACGTCGTGGTCGGGCACCTCGGCAGCGGGAAATTCGACGATGTCGCCGACGAACGCATGGCCTTCGCCATCCTTCTGCGCGTAGTTCTCCAGATAGGTCTTCTTCGAGAACGGATTCCACTCGCTCGTCATGACGCAGGCGCCGCCGTGCGCCTCGAAGCCCATGCGAATGCCGCCGATGCCCGCGAACAGATCGACGAAGCGAAAGCGTGCGGGCGACTCCGCGGCGCCTGCGCCCGTCCCGGTGCTGCGCAAGAGCTCGCGCAGCGCCGCTTCGAGCATGGTGGGGCAAGGCGTCTCGCCTTTTTCCCAACGGCGCACGGTCTTGACGTTCTTGCCGACGTGGGCGGCGATCTGCTGCTGCGTGAAGCGCTGGCGTGCCTGCTGAAGCAGGTCTCGCGAATGGGCCGGGTGCACGAAGTCCTCTCTGGGTATTTTGGCGGACATTATGACCGATGGGCGACCCCCGGCACCAGGAATTCCGTACGGCGCGCAACAAGACGCGAGGGCAATGCGCCCGGACGGCGCGCACGATGCGCGGGATGCCCGCGAAGTACCCGCGAGCGCGCGGCTCAGTGGCCGGCGGCGCTGCCGATGGCCTGCTTCGCGCTGGCTGCCGCCGTGGCGGCGTTCAGTTCGTGCAGGTCGATCTGGATCAGCAGGCTGTCGATATCGGCGAGCTGGCCTTTATTGACGTGCCCGGTATCGAGCAGCCGGTGCAGGCGCATGCGCCAGTAGGAAGCGGGGAGGATCGGGCCGCCGAAGTCGCCCGAGAGCGAAAGCGGCATGACGCGCCGAATATGGGCGATGTCCTGGTCGATGAGACTCGACATCAGGTGGCCGGCCGGGAGGGGACGAAGTGTGTCCATGCAGGGAGATTACGACAGTTCAGTCCCTAACTTTAGGCCCAGATGGCTCCATGTTTACCCGCAGCCGGATCCAGGACGGTTGGGCTCAACGCAGCAGAAGCATCGTCAGCGACGAAACGACGAGGGCGCTCAGCGCCGCGATGAGCGCGAATATGTAGGGTGAGGTCATGGTTTTGGTCTCTTTTTTTGATTTGTGATGGAGACCATCGTAGGCGACGCCGGCGCCCACGAAGGTTAACAATTGACAAGCCACTGTGGCCTGCCCGACGCAACAGCCTTCGCCGCTTCACCCGCGTGCCGCGCGCGTGGCTCACTCGGCCGGGGTCGCGGGCGCCGGACCTTGCGCGGCGCCTTCGAGGAAGCGGCGCGTGGCCTCGAACGAACTGAGCATCTGCTCGGGCCAGGGCGTTTGCAGCATGACGGCCTGATGATTCTCGAATGCCGACGACAGCAGCTTGACGAGTTCCGGCGAGCTCAGATGACGCAGCAGAACGCTCACGGCGATGGCGGTGGCCTGGCTGGCGCCGGCTGTCTGCAGTTCGGAATGGGTGAGGGCGGCGACTTGCTTGTTGATGTCCATGGTGGATCTGCCTGAAAAGAGGACGCTGCGAGGCGCGCGGGATCTGCGATCGGGACGCGCATGCGCGGCGAGAGAGTAACGGGAGCTACCGGGATGACGATGGGATGACCGCGGGATGGCTGCGCCGCGCAGGGCGTGCACGGGCCAAGCGGCGTGATGAGGGTGGGTGCGGGCGGCTGGTCCCCCTGGCAGGAATCGAACCTGCATCTAGCGCTTAGGAGGCACTTGTTCTATCCATTGAACTACAGGGAGCCGTCAAATCCGCTGCGAGGAGCGCGAGCTCCCACTCCGCCAGACTGCCATGTTTCCCAAGTCACCCGTCATGGCGCGGAGACTGCGCACAGTGTGCGGCGCAGGCGCAAGAGTATAGCAAACGCAATCCGCCTGGAAAATGCCACCCCGCGCGCTTCAGAACTCCACCACGACGAAATCGGCCTTGCCCACGTCGCACAGCGGGCAGCGCCAGTCCGCGGGGATGTCCGCGAAGCGCGTGCCTGCTGCGATGCCTTCGTCGGGCAGCCCGTCTTCTTCGTTATAGATCCAGCCGCAGATCAGGCAGACCCAGTTCTTGTATTCGATCACTTCGCTCACAACACACCTTCCGTTCCAGTTCGACGCGGTTCTGCGCAGATCGTTGCCTGCGGATCGACCCGCCATGTGACCCCGTTGACCCCGTTGACCCCGTCGGTTTCGTTGAGGCGGGGCGGCGGGCGAGCCGCGATGTTACCGGAAAACGGCGGGCCGGCCGCGCGCGCCGGACGCGCGCCGCTCCGGGCGTGGTGCCGGGCACCCGCGCCGGGGCGCTTCGCTTCGAGGTGAACGTTGCTGCGAACGTCCAGGCGGACGTTGCTGCAACGGCGCCAGAGCGGCGCAGCCCATGGGCCCCGGTACGCCCCGGTACAATACGCGCTTGCTCTCCAACGCAGGCAACGCTCTCCATTCATGTCGCTTTACACCATCACCGGCGCACAACTCGCGTTCGGCCACGTCGCGCTGCTCGACCACGCGGACTTTTCGCTCGAAGCCGGCGAGCGCGTCGGCCTGATCGGCCGTAATGGCGCGGGCAAGTCGTCGCTGCTCACGATCGTCGCCGACCTCGCCAGGCCCGACGACGGCCTCGTCACGCGCCAGCAGGATCTCTCGACCGTCTATGTGCCGCAGGAGCCCGATTTCGACGCCGATGCCACCGTGTTCGACACCGTCGCCTCGGGGCTCGAACACGTGCGCGCGCTGCTCGACGAATTCGACGTGGTCGCGCACAAGCTCGCGGAAACGCCCGAAGGCGCGGAGCACGACGCGCTGCTCGCGCGCATGAACGCGCTGCAATCGTCGCTCGATCATGCCGACGCCTGGAACTGGCGCACGCGCGTCTCGACGACGCTCGCGCAGATCGGCCTCGAAGGCGACGTGCGCGTGGGCGCGCTCTCGGGCGGCATGCAAAAGCGCGTGGCGCTTGCGCGCGCGCTCGTCGTGCAGCCCGACGTGCTGCTGCTCGACGAGCCGACCAACCACCTCGACTTCGACGGCATCCGCTGGCTCGAAGAACTGCTCGTCGCGCAGCGCTCGAGCCTGCTCTTCATCACCCACGACCGTGCCTTCCTCGACCGCGTGGCCACGCGCATCGTCGAGCTCGACCGCGGCAAGCTGCTTTCGTATCCGGGCAACTTCTCGCAGTACCAGGAGCGCAAGGCGCAGCAGCTCGAAGTCGAGCGCGTTGAAAACGAGAAGTTCGACAAGCTGCTCGCCCAGGAAGAAGTGTGGATCCGCAAGGGCGTCGAGGCGCGCCGCACGCGCAGCGTGGGACGCATCGCGAGGCTCGTGCAGATGCGCAACGAGCGCGCGGAGCGCCGCAATGTGCAGGGCAACGTGAAGCTCGACGTCGCGCAGGGCGAGAAGTCGGGCAAGATCGTTGCGGAGCTCACGGACGTCGTGAAGCGCTATGGCGATCGCACGATTGTCGACAGCTTCTCGGCCACGGTGATGCGCGGCGACAAGATCGGCTTCGTCGGGCCGAACGGCGCGGGCAAGACCACACTGCTGAAGCTGATCCTGGGCGAGCTGAAACCGGACCTCGGCACGGTGCGTGTGGGCACGAACCTGCAGGTCGCGTACTTCGACCAGATGCGCGCGCAGCTCGACCTCGAAAAGAGCCTCGCCGATACCATCAGCCCCGGCAGCGACTGGGTCGAGATCAACGGCGCGAAGAAGCACGTGATGAGCTATCTGGGCGACTTCCTGTTCGCGCCCGAGCGCGCGCGTTCGCCCGTGAAGTCGCTCTCGGGCGGTGAGCGCAATCGCTTGCTGCTCGCGCGTCTCTTTGCGCGCCCCGCGAACGTGCTGGTGCTCGACGAGCCGACCAACGACCTCGACATCCCCACGCTCGAGCTGCTCGAAGAACTGTTGACCGACTACGACGGCACCGTGCTGCTCGTGAGCCACGACCGCGCGTTCCTCGACAACGTGGTGACTTCGGTGATCGCGTCGGAAGGCGAGGGGCGCTGGCACGAGTACGTGGGCGGCTTCACCGACTGGCAGACCCAGAGCGCCCGCGCGCAGGAGATCGCCGAGGCGCGTGCGCCGAAGGAAGCGGCAAGCGCTGTGGCCGCGCCGAAGGAGAGCGCGGCGGGCCGCAACGCGCAACGCAGCGTGAAGCTATCGTTCAAGGAGCAGCGCGAGCTCGAAGAACTGCCGAGGCGCATCGAGGCGCTGGAGACGGAGCAGAAGGAGATCGGCGCCAAGATCGAGGACGGCTCGATTTTCGCGAAGGATGCGCAGGAGGGCGCGCGGCTCACTGAGCGCTATGCGGCGATCGACGATGAATTGCTTCTCGCGCTGGAGCGATGGGAAGCGCTGGAGAGCAAGCGCAAGTGAGGCGATGGGAGAGAAAGGCGGCTTGATGAAGGCCGCTTTTTTACGCGCTCTTCAGGCGCGAGAGCTTGCGTTCCAGGTCGGGCAGGTAAGTCTGCACGGTGCTCCAGACAATGTCGATGTCGACGGCAAAGTACCCATGTGATACCTGGTTGCGCATCCTGTAGATCGCCTCCCACGGTATCTCGGGATGTGCGGCAGCAAAGTCAGGATCGCCCCGCGTGATGTTATGGGACGCTTCGCCCATGATCTCGATGTTTCGCACGACGGCATCGATAGCCATCGGTGTTGCCTCGAAGCTTTCGCGCGATAGCGGCCCCGTGTATGAGCGAATGCGTTCGATGGCGTCAAGGATATGCTGCAGGTAGTCAGGGGTGCGCAGATCCTTTTTTCTCATACCGGCACCGATTCGGCGACTACGCGGGCGCGAAAGGTCTCGGGCAGCGCTTTTGGCGTGAGGACATCCACTCGCACGCCCAGGAGCGCTTCGAGCCGCAACTGGATTTGCGCGAGATCGATAAGCGTAGTTTCCGGCGTCGAATCGACGAGCAGATCGAGATCGCTGTCCTCGTCGTCCTCGTCTCGCGCCGATGAGCCAAACACGCGCGCATTCGTCGCGTGATGGCTCGCGACGATCTGCCTGATTTCGGCGCGATGGGCGCGCAAGGCTTCGGACGGTTTCATGACAACTCCACGTTCTCGGATGGTGCAACCAGCCGGTTGAATGGGCGGTGGCACGCTCCACGCCACCTGCGGTTCATTTTACGCGACTCTCACCCCTCCCCACCCCTCGGCCGAACGGCCGATCCCCTTTCCAAATTGCCGCGCAAGCCCAAATCAGTACAATACCTCGCGAATCGGAGCGACTGCGCGAGCGCGCGCCGGCTGCCCAAGTGAGGCGCAGCGCGCTCAGTCCGTTGTTTCGTCACGGTTTTTTTGAACACTCAACGCGTTGTCCCCGCAGATGTCCACAGGACCTGTGGACAAGCGCGCGGACAACCCCCTGCGGATCACCATGGCAACGAAGAAGTCAAACGCTGCAAACGCTGGATATAGCGAAGCGTCGATCAAGGTGCTCAAGGGCCTCGAGCCCGTCCGGCAACGGCCGGGCATGTACACGCGCACCGAGAATCCGCTGCACATCATCCAGGAAG
>DATEJU010000288.1:0-13557 GCA_035277805.1 Paraburkholderia sp.
GGGCTGGCGGCGCGGCGCGTGCCGTAGCGGAACGCGCCCAGTTGCGCGCTGATGTAGTCGGCGTGCAGGCCCACGAGGCCGGGAATGGCGGGCTGCATGCCGGTGAGCGAGGCGCCGTGGCAGGCCGCGCACGCGGGCACCTTGCGGTTGGGCGCGCCGTTCATGACGAGCGACTTGCCGAGCGCGAGCATGGCCGCATCCACCTTGGGCGTGGCGGGCGGCGGATAGGGCGGGTGCTCTTGCGCGAAGAACTCCGCGATCTGCTTGAGGTACGCGTCGGGCAGATACGCGAGCAGATAGTTCATCGGCGGGTAGCTGCGGCCCCCGTCGCGAAACGCGATGAGCTGGTTGTAGAGATAGCCGGCGGGCTTGCCGGCGAGGCGCGGGAAGTAGTCGTTGTCGGTGCCTTCGCCGTGCGCGCCGTGACACGCGGCGCAGCCCATGACGCGCGCCTGCATCGTGTCAGGCGCGCGCTCCGCGGGCGGGGCCGCGAAGGGCGCGGCGCACGGCAGCGCGAGCGCAATGGCACAGAGGACAACGCGGACGATGCGGTTTCTCAATGATTCCCTCGTTGCGGATTGTGACGGCACAAACGCGATGCGATTCGATATCAGTTGAGGCGTCGTCCGGCGCGGTGATGGGCTCGCTCATGTGCAGCGCCTCAGACCCAACCGCGAGGCAACTGCGTGGCGACCGCGTTCCGGCGCGCATCCTCTGGAGCAGATTATCGTGGAAAAACGTGATCTGTCGAGTTGAACGTGTACAAATCAGCCACCGCAGTTTTTCAATCGGCCTTTAAACCAATATGTTTGCTAACCCATCGGGTTTGCGAAAAGCAATGCGAATGGTATCAATAATTACGGAATCCGAATCAATTGATGCAGATATGCCATATCGTTCCGAGACGCGTGCACCCACCGTGCACGCCCGGCCGGTCATACTTGCAGAGCCGGTTGTCCGATGTCTTTGGGCATGTGCTGGCGCCATGCGAATCGGCGCCGTCATGGGCAGTGCGACAGCCGGGCGTTCAGTTGTCCGACGACGTATAATGAAACGAAATTCGCATTTCAAGGAGGGGACGATGGCCGAGTCGACCGCCGCGCCCATACCCGCCCGCAATCGCAATCTCGCCGAACAGGCCGTCAATTACATCAACGAGCAGATCGCTTCGCGCATGCTGAAGCCCGGAGACAAGCTGCCGACCGAAAGCCGCCTCATGGGCACGCTTGGCGTGAGCCGCACCGTGGTGCGCGAGGCCATTTCGCGGCTGCAGGCCATGTCGGTGATCGAGACGCGTCACGGCATCGGCAGCTTCGTGCTGGAGCCGCGTCGCGAGCCGCTCGATCTCGAAGTCGTGCCGGCGAGCACGCTCAATGATCTGCTCTCCGTGCTGGAGCTGCGCATCAGCCTCGAAACGGAATGCGCGGGGCTCGCCGCGCAGCGCGCGAGCGAGCGCGATCTCGCGAATATCCGCGCGGCGCTCGATGCGATTTCGGCCGCCACGCGTGCGGGCGGCGACAGCGCCAACGCCGATCTGCAGTTCCACGTCTCGGTGGCGCGCGCCACCGGCAACCGCTATTTCGTCGACATCCTCACGCAGATGGGCGCGGCGCTCATTCCGCGTCATCGCATCGACTCGGCGGGTATCGCGCACAGCGACCCGCAGGCCTACGCCGAACTCGTGAATCGCGAGCACGAGAGCATTTTCGAAGCCATCGCAAGGCACGATTCCGAAAGCGCGCGCGCCGCGATGCGCATGCATCTGTCGAGCAGCAGGGAGCGGTTGCGGCGAGCGGCGGCGGAGGGGGAGGCATAACGCAGGCTGGCTTCGAGCGTGGCGTGTGCACATCGCACAAAAGGAAAAACAGCGGTCACGGGGCCGCTGTTTTAGTTTGCGCTGCAATCGAGTGCGATCGAGCTCAAGCCTTCAACCCTCACCCCCGCACAATCTCTCCATCCCTGCGCCGCCGGAGCCCGAGCGGATTGCTACCCGCGAGTGCGGCCGCCGTGCCGCCGCCCGCCACCGCGAACGGAAAGTTGCCAGCGCCGAACACGGCGACCGTGATCAGCATTTCACCGGTGATGTGCATGCCGTTTCCTGACGGTTGTTGCGAGATATATGTCATCGTATAACATGGTTGGCGACGAAACAGCGCCTATATACTGCCGGGTGGCGCCAGCCCCGTAATCTGCGCCAGTTCCATGCCTGATCTCGAAGAATGCGAGGGTAAACACTCCATTGGGGTGATCGTACAACATCGCTAAAATGTCATCAGACAACGTACCTCGATACGCGACAGGAGACACCCTCGATGACTGCTTCCTCCATCCGTTACGAAGACCTGCTGGATTCCGCCAGCGCCAAGGTCAAGCGGCACGTATTGCCGCTGTTCCTGATCATGTTCATCGCAAACTACATCGACCGCGTGAACGTCGGTTTCGCGGGCGCGCACATGAAGGCCGACATCGGTCTTTCGGCGGCGGCGTATGGGCTCGGCGCGGGGCTGTTCTTCGTCGGCTACGCGATCTTCGAGGTGCCGTCCAACATCCTGATGCAGAAGTACGGCGCGCGCGCCTGGCTCACGCGCATCATGGGCACCTGGGGCATCGTTGCGGCGAGCATGGCGTTCGTGCGCAACGACACCTCGTTCTACATGTTGCGCTTCTTGCTCGGCATCGCCGAAGCGGGCTTCTTCCCGGGCGTCGTCTATTACTTCGCGCAGTGGCTGCCGCAGAAGGAGCGCGGCAAGGCCGTGGCGATCTTCCTCGCGGGCTCGGCGTTCGCCTCGGTGCTCTCCGGGCCGGTCACGGGCGCGCTGCTTTCGGTGCACGGCTATGGGCTCTCGGGCTGGCAGTGGATGTTTCTGATCGAAGGCGCGTTTTCCGTCCTGCTGTGCGGCGCGAGCTGGCTCATGCTGAAGTCGCGCATCCGCGACGCGCACTGGCTCACGAGCGCCGAGCAGACCGCGCTCGAAACCTGCATGGCGAGCGAGCAGGCCGAGCGCGAGGCCGCGACGGGCGCGCATGTGCCGGCCATGCGTCTGCTGCGCGATCCGCAAATCGTGTTGTTCTGCTTCCTCTATTTCGCGATCCAGCTGACGATCTACGCGGCCACTTTCTGGCTGCCGACCATCATCCGCAAAATGGGCGGCCTCACCGATTTCCAGGTGGGCCTCTACAACGCGATTCCGTGGATGATCGCCATCGTCGCGATGTACTGCTTCGCGCTGCTCTCGGCGAAATATCGCTTCCAGCAGGCCTGGCTCGCCGCCGCGCTCGTGATTGCCGCGTGCGGCCTGTTCGCCTCGACTTCGGCGGATCCGGTGTTCTCGTTCGTCGCGATCTGCTTCTCGGCTATCGGTTTCAAGGCGGCTTCGTCGCTGTTCTGGCCGATCCCGCAGGGCTATCTCGACACCCGCGTGGCCGCCGCCGTGATCGCGCTCATCAATTCGCTCGGCAACCTGGGCGGCTTCTTCGCGCCGGCCACGTTCGGCTATTTGCAGCAGCACACGGGCTCGATCACGGGCGGGCTCTACGGGCTCGGCGTGACCTCGCTGATCGCCGCCGCCGTCGCCTTCCTCGCGCGCAACAAGCCTTCGCGCCGCGCCTTTGCCGAGGCGCCGGTGCAGGGCAGCGCGCAGTGAACGCACGCGAATCGACCCAGGCGCACGCTGGCGAGCTCGGGCGCCCACGCACCATGCACCAGCCGGGACATGACCCAATGCACGATGCCATGCACGACAAAGCGCACGACAAAGCGCACGACAAGACGCACGACAAGACGCACGACCGCTATTTCGTCTACGTCTCGAACGCGTACGACGGCGAGATCGCGGTGCTCCATCTCGACGCCGCACGCGGCGCGCTCACGCTCGCTTCGCGCTGCGCGGGCGGGCAGGGCGCGAACTGGATCGAAATCGTCGCCGCGCCAGGCGCGGATGCCGCGAATACCGTGAATGCCCCAGAGGCTTCTTGATCGTCAGGATTGTCAGGCGCAGCGCGCCGCATTTTTCGAGGTAATGCTTTCATGTCTACACAGAACGTTCCGCCGTATGGCGAGCCGAACGCCACGCCCGCCGTGACCGAATTGCGCGTCGTGCCCGTTGCGGGCCGCGACAGCATGCTGATGAACCTTTCCGGCGCGCACGGCCCGTTCTTCACGCGCAACGTCGTGCTGCTGCGCGACAGCGCGGGCAACACGGGCGTGGGCGAAGTGCCGGGCGGCGAAGCGATCCGCAAGACGCTCGACGATGCGCGCGCGTTCGTGGTCGGCCAGTCGATCGGCAATCTCCATGCAGTGCTCAATACCGTGCGCAAGCAGTTCGCCGACCGCGACTCGAGCGGCCGCGGCCTGCAAACCTTCGATCTGCGCACGACAATCCACACCGTGACCGCGCTCGAAGCCGCGCTGCTCGACCTGCTCGGCCAGCATCTGAACGTGCCTGTTGCTGCACTGCTCGGCGAAGGGCAGCAGCGCAGCGAAGTGGAGATGCTCGGCTACCTGTTCTTCATCGGCGATCGCAACAAGACGGACTTGCCCTATGCGAGCGGCGCCGATGGCCGCGACGACTGGGAGCGCCTGCGCACCGAGGCGGCGTTGACGCCCGAAGCCGTGGTGCGCCAGGCCGTTGCCGCGCAACAGCGCTACGGCTTCAACGACTTCAAGCTCAAGGGCGGGGTGCTGGCGGGCGACGCGGAAATGGAGGCGGTCACGGCGCTGGCCGAGCGCTTCCCGCAAGCGCGCGTGACGCTCGACCCGAATGGCGCGTGGTCGCTTGCCGAAGCCATTCGCCTGTGCCGCGACAAGCATGGCGTGCTCGCCTATGCGGAAGATCCGTGCGGCGCGGAAAACGGCTATTCGGGCCGCGAAGTGATGGCCGAGTTCCGCCGCGCGACGGGTCTGCCCACGGCCACCAACATGATCGCGACCGACTGGCGCCAGATGGGCCACGCGATCCAGCTGCAAGCGGTGGACATTCCGCTCGCGGACCCGCACTTCTGGACCATGCAGGGCTCGGTGCGCGTCGCGCAGATGTGCAACGACTGGGGCCTCACGTGGGGCTCGCACTCGAACAACCACTTCGACATCTCGCTCGCGATGTTCACGCACGTGGCGGCCGCCGCGCCCGGCAAGATCACCGCGATCGACACGCACTGGATCTGGCAGGACGGCCAGCGCCTCACGCGCGAGCCGCTGCAGATCGTCGGCGGCAAGGTGCAGGTGCCGCAAAAGGCGGGCCTCGGCATCGAGATCGACATGGGCGAGATGGAAAAGGCGCACGCGCTTTATCAGCAGCACGGCCTGGGCGCCCGCGACGACGCGATCGCCATGCAATACCTCATTGCCAACTGGACATTCGACCACAAGCGGCCGTGCCTCGTGCGCTGAGCGCAGCGCGGACGTGACTGCAATCGACTGAACACATTTACCGCTTTCGTTAAAGGATCAAGACCATGACCACGCCGCAAGAGCTCAAGCAAATCGTTTCCGATGGCCTGCTTTCGTTCCCCATCACCGACTTCGACACGCAGGGCAACTTTCGCGCGAACACCTACGCCGAGCGCCTCGAGTGGCTCGCCCCCTACGGCGCGAGCGCGCTGTTCGCAGCGGGCGGCACGGGCGAATTCTTCTCGCTCACGAAAAGCGAGTACTCCCAGGTGATCAAGACCGCCACCGAAACCTGCAAAGGCAAGGTGCCGATTCTCGCGGGCGCGGGCGGTGCGACGCGCGTGGCCATCGAGTACGCGCAGGAAGCGGAACGCAATGGCGCGCAAGGCATCCTGCTGATGCCGCATTACCTCACGGAAGCCTCGCAGGAAGGCATTGCGGCGCACGTCGAGCAGGTCTGCAAGGCCGTGCCGAAGATGGGCATCATCGTCTATAACCGTGCGAATTCGAAGCTCAGTGCCGACATGCTCGAACAGCTGGCGGACCGCTGCGAGAACCTCATCGGCTTCAAGGACGGCGTGGGCGACATCGAGCAGATGGTGACGATCCGCCGGCGCCTGGGTGAGCGCTTCTCGTACCTCGGCGGCCTGCCGACGGCGGAAGTCTACGCGGCGGCGTACAAGGCGCTGGGCGTGCCCGTGTACTCGTCGGCGGTGTTCAACTTCATTCCAGAGACGGCGATGGCGTTCTATCGCGCGATTGCCGCCGACGATCACGCCACCGTCGGCAAGCTCATCGACGAATTTTTCCTGCCGTACCTGAAGATCCGCAATCGCCGTGCGGGCTACGCGGTGAGCATCGTGAAGGCGGGGGCGAAGCTCGTGGGCCGCGACGCGGGCCCGGTGCGCGCGCCGCTCACGGATCTCACCGAAGAGGAAGTCGCCCAGCTCGACGTGCTCATCAAGAAGCTGGGCGCGCAGTAAGTCTTCGTCGTAAGCGCTTGCGGGCCTGCGCGTTTCAATGCCCGGCGGCGTCGCCGAACAGATCGAAGTTGGGGTGGTCGGCGGCTTGCGCATCGGCGCTGTCTTGAGCGTCTTTGCGCTTGCGTCGCGGGCCTTTTTGCTTGCGCGGCTTGCCGAACAGATCCTCCGGCGTGAAGCCGAATTCGTCGATGGCGGCACGGGCGGCCGCAAGCGCCTCTTGAGCCGCCTCGGCGCGCACCGCTTCGATGCGCGCGTCCAGAGCGCGTTTTTCGGCGAGCAATTCGAGGTAGGTAGCCATCTGCTGTCTGGTCGGTTCGAGTGGTGGGGAGCGGTGGATTTTACGTCAAGCGTCGCGCATCGTGCGATATGCGAGGCATGAGGCTTGCGGCACGCATCGCTTCCTGCGCCCACCTCATCGTGCTGTCCACATGATTTCAATCCGCTTGCTGCTTCGGCGGCGGCTCGTTGCCGCTGCATTGTGCCCGCTCTTCATGACATCCGGCTGCGCCTGGTTCGGCCCGCACTTGTTGCGCACCGATCAGGTCGATTACGAACGCGCGCTCGGCGACGCGAAAAAACGCGAGATGCTCGCGACCATCGTGGGCCTGCGCTTCGGCGATTCGCCTCACCGGCTTTCGCAAGTCAATCAGGATCAGAAGGCGCCGATACTGACCGTGCCCGCGGGCCAGGGCTCGTCATCGAGGCGAACCGGCACGCGCGCACGCTCACAGATACGCGGCCAGCAGCGCTGTCACGAGCGCGGAACAAGCCAGCAGGAGCGCCGCAAGCCAGAGAGAAGCGCGCCGCGGCGCGCGCACCGTCGCGGGCAGGCGCTTCGCGCCCGTCACCATCGGGCCGAGCAGATTGTGGCCCTTGACGAGCGCATAGACGGCGATCGCGCACACATGCAGCACGACGGCGCCCGCGAGCAGGTCCCATCCATAAGCGTGGATCGCCGCGATCGCGTTAGCGACGGCGGCGGGGACGATTTCGGAAAGCGGGCCTTCGTCGGCGATATCGTTGTTGTCGTAGAGGCCGGAGAGTGTCTCGACGAGCAGCAGCGCGAGCAAGAACAGGACCATCCAGCCGCCCGCCGCGTTGTGGCCGACCTGCACGTCGGGCTCGCGGCGCGCCAGATGGCGCAAATGCCGCCACGCCGCCGCGGGCGTCGCGACGAAGCGGCTGAAGCGCGCGGTCTCGCTGCCGAAGCATCCCCACAGCAAACGAAACAGCACGAGCGCGAGGAGCACCTCGCCCGCGCACACGTGCAACTGCATCCAGTTCATGCGCTGCGAGACATAGGCAAGCGCCACCAGCACAACGGCGAGCCAGTGAAAGAGCCGGACAGGCAGATCCCAGACGCGCACGCGGCGCGTGGGCGCGGGGTTGGGCGAGGGCGAGGCGTCCGGTCCAGTATCCATGGCATTCCTCTGTATTGCGGCGAGCGTGGGAGGGGGCGTTGGCGCGGCGTTGACACGCACTGTATGCACTGTAACGCCGCCTGGCGCATCGCGCTCGTGCCCGGCATGGCGTCCACCGGCGCTTTCGGCCATACTTGCGCCAGCTTGATCCCACCCGCGTACAACGAAGCCGATGAACAAGAACCGACTCGAAGCGTTCAGCGATGGCGTGCTCGCCATCATCATCACCATCATGGTGCTGGAACTCAAGGTGCCGCACGGCGAGGATATCGCGGAGCTCATCCCGGTGTGGCCCACGGTGCTCAGCTACATCCTGAGCTTCATCTATGTCGGCATTTACTGGAACAACCACCATCACATGCTGCACGCCTCCAGCAGCGTGAACGGCACCGTGCTGTGGGCAAACCTGCATCTGCTGTTCTGGCTCTCGCTGCTGCCGTTCACCACGGGATGGATGGGCGAGAACCATTTCGGGCGCTGGCCTACCGCGCTTTACGGGCTCAATCTGCTGTTCTGCGCGCTCGCGTATGTCGTGTTGCAGGGCACGCTCGTGCGCCATCACGGCGCGCAAAGCGCGCTTGCGCGGGCGTTGGGGCGCGATATGAAGGGCAAGGCCTCGGTGGTGGGGTATGTGCTGGGGATGGTGCTGGCGGCGGTGGACTGGCCGCATGTCGGCGCGCTGTTCTTCGTGGCGGTGGCGCTGCTGTGGCTCGTGCCGGACCGCCGCATGGAGCGGCTCGTGACGGCCGCGCACGAGCCCCCGCAAGAATGAATAAAGCGGGCGCGCTCCCCATAGGGGAACCACGCCCGCTTCGTCTGCTCTGTCGATGGATTTAGCTGGCCATATGCTTGCGCTGTGCCAGCGCTTTCGCCTTGGCAATATCCGCCTGGATCACCGGCAGGCCTTCGGTCGCGACCTTCTTCAGACCCGCATCGCGGCCTTGGGCGATTTCCGCCTGGAATGCCGAGAGCGTCTTTTGCTGGCCGGCCAGCGCCACCTGCTCGATATAGGCCTTGTCGAAGTCGGCACCGCGCAGATTCTTGATGCTGTCGAGCACGGCGGTGTCCGGGTCGTTACGCGGCACGTCCACGCCACGCGGGCTTGCGGCGCGCATCGCGTTGGAGAGCTTCGCGTAGTCGGAACTGATTTGCTGCGCGAAGGCCTTCACTTCGCGGTCGCTCGAGCGCGAATCGGCAATGCGCGCGGCGTCGTGTTGCGTGGCGACGGTCTGCGTGCCGTCCGCGATGAAGGCCTTGTCGGCTTCATGGAGCTTGTCTGCGGCACCTGCGGCGGCCGCGTTGGCCGTGGCGGCCGTGGTCGCATTGGCGGTGGTGCCGGCCGGTGCCGTGGTCTGGGCGTGAGCGCCCAGCGAGAGCACGAGCAGGCCGGCGGCGGATGCAGTAGCGAGCGAAGCAAGCGAGAGGCGAGACATACGAACTCCTTTCGTGAATTATCGATTGCACAAACGAGGACCCGGCAGCGATGCGCATGTGTTGCGCGAGACTTCGTTTGCGACCGCTGTGCGGGCGTGCCGCGCAACGGTCTGAAGAATTCTAGAAAGGCATGGCGCGTACAGGTGAAACCAGGTGAAACGATGGCCGCGCTTCTGTAACGGTTGGTAAGAACGTTAGGCAGCGCTCGTGATTCATCGCGATGTCATCGGCGTCGTGTTAGACGCAGGGCATTTGTGCATAGCCGCTATCGCCGCGTGCGTGCGCGAATAGTGCATATGCATCGATTGCGGCGCCATTTATGCGCCCTGTGCGTTGTATGCGATGGCGGGCACGGCTTGCCCGTGCGTGCTGAGCATTGGCGTCGCGCAATGCGACGGGAATCGGAAAACGCGCCAGCCTTGCAGGCATGGCGCGTCCGGCATCGCCTTCAAGCCATCAAGGCAGCGAGATCGTGAGATTGGCCGATTGCGGCCCGAGCTTGACGATGTTCGTATAAGGCGCGAGCGTGCGCACCGTGCTGTCCTTCAGCCACGTATTGAGGCCGAGCCACGCAAGAATGCCGACGAGCGCGAACACGGCGCCAATGGTCCAGAGCGGCACCTCGCGCTTGAGGCGGTGCACGACGAGATCGGGCAGCGGCCAGTGCGGCGCGAACGCCGCGCGCTTGCCCTTCATATGGGCGATCTCGTCGCCGATGCGCGCCGTGAGGTACGCGAGCTTCTCGGGCCCCTCGAGCATGTACTTGCCCTGGAAGCCCAGCAGCAGGCACATGTGAAAGACTTCGAGCGATTGCAGCCGCGCCGCGCCCTGGGCGCGGCATTCCTCGAGGTACTGGAAGAACTTCTCGCCGGCGAGCTGCTCGCCGAACAGCGCGAGCTGCAGCGGCCGGCGCTCCCAGTCCGAGCGGATCTGGAACGGCGAGGAGAGCACCGACTCGTCCACGGCCGCGCAGAACGCGAACTTCGCGGCATAGACGTCTTCGGCCGCGACATTGAGCTTCTTCGCGCCGCGCTCGAAGTCGCCGAGAAACTGCTGCACGCGCGCGCTGAATTCGCTCGCGTCGCCGGGCTCGCGGCCGTGCTTCAGCAGGAACAGCATGAAGAAGCCGTCGTAGAGCAGGTCGAGCAGCGAACGTACCTGGTACGCGGGCTCGCTCGCCGGCATGGAGGGCGTGGGCGGCACTGACGAAGGGGAAGGCGGCGTCACGCCGCCGAACAGGGAAGGTGCGTTCGTCATGACGTCACCGCGATGAGTTCGAGTTTGAGATCGTTGATGCCCGAGGGCGTGTAGACCATGGCCGATTGCGCCTGGATCATGCGCTCATAGAGTGCGCCGCGCGACTCCAGCGCGAAGTAGCACGCGCCAGGACGCACCGGAATGGCGGGCGGCACCTGCGGTGTGTAGACGAGGCGCACGCCGGGCATGGCGGAGAGCACGAGCTTGTCGACATCGTCGGGGGCGCCCACCTTGAAGCGCGCGGGCACCGCCTCGACGAGATCGACCGCGGGCATGTCGGCGGAAACGGCCAGATAGAACGTGGTCTTGTCGTCGATCTTGCCGGAATCGAGGCGGCCGATATGGAACGACGCCCGCACTTCCTCGAGCGCGATCGCGAAGTACTGCGTGGAGATCACCGTCTCCAGCAGATCGCGCAGGATGGCGTCGAGGCGCGCGAAGCCGGGCCCCGGATCGTCGTGGCGATAGCCGGGCAAATCGGCGAGCGCATGGTTCTTCGAGAATGTGAGCAACTGGCCGGCGAGGCGCAACTGTTCCTGGAAGAGCCGCTCGGGATGCAGCGCCGCGTGCTGGTACAGGTGCGCGAGCGTCGCGAACGCGCCGCTTGCCGTATGCAGCAGCCAGAACGAGGCGATGTCGCCCGAACGGAATTCGATGATGTTCTTGGTGGGCTCGCGATGGAAGCCGTAGAGCGCGTTGACCTTGGCCTGCAAGGCATCGATCAGGCGGCGCAGGCGCTGATGCAGGAGCGGCGACGCTTCGATCGCGAGACTCGGCGGCACGAAGCTCTCGTCGGCCTCGAAGCCCGAGGACGCCGTGCGCCGCACGCGCACGACCGGCACCGCGAGCAGTTGATCGCGCGGCTCGGTGTGCGCGACGAGCTTCACGTTGCTCTTGAGGAACGTGATGTCGGCCTGCGCGGCGTCCGTATAGTGGTCGGCCACGCTCGCCTGATCGCTCACGTAGCGCGCGACGAAGCCGGCGTCGCGGTCGCTCGAATAGTTCGAGCCGTTCTCGCGCATCTGATGCAGCGCGAGATAGAACGTGAATTCGTTGATACCTTCAGGCAGCGTGTCGAGCGCGACGGGCGGCGGCAGGTCGTCGGCCTGCGGCGCCGAGTACAGCGTGCCGTCCGGAAACACGAGCGAGAGCTCGCTTACGCGCAGGATGTTGCTGCCGAGCGAATCGTGATCGATGCGGATCGAGCGCACGCCCCAGTTATACGGTTGGATGGCCTGGATCGACTCGAACAGCCGGGCTTCGTGATAGGCGTCTTGCCGCTGGAAGTGCTGAGGCCTGAGAAAAAGGCCTTCTCCCCATAGCACTTTCGAGGAATAGCTCATGTTGATTCAGCGTTATGCGTCGATCGGGTCTCGCCGTGCGCGCGTGCCGGCGGACTGGATTGGTTAAAGTGGTTCGGTTCTATCACGGTCCAATTGCACCACTATTGCGGCCGCATTCCCGTTGCTTCTGGCCCGCTTTAAAGCGGCCACGCGCGGCGATTTATCCACAAGTTACCGACGAGAGCAGATTGAGCGCTTGCGCCGACTGCCCCGCGCCGGTCGGAATTACCGTGCCGCTTGTAACGGTCATCGCACAGTTGTGCAGGCCGACCATTATGCCGGATTTCTCCGATTTCGCCGGGTCAAATGCGAACTTCCAACGTTCCATTGCGGGGTCCCGAAACAGCGCGACGATCCCGAATGCCTGCGCTTCACGCGAAACCTTCTCCGTCGCGCTATAGCGTTGACCCGGAATCAGCGTGATTTCGCGCACGTTCAGCAAGTCCGCGCCCAGCGTGCTTTTTTCCTTCGCGGGATCGGTGAAGGTGTCGAAAGGCGCCTGCTCGAACGAGGTCGGGTCTTTCAGCGTGTAGAGGCGCACGACTAATGCGAGCGGCTTGTTGTCGTTTGCCGCATTCAGGTTGCGCGCGGCATAAAGCGTGATGCCCAGGTCGCGCGGCGGCTTCTGGCTGTCCGGCACGTCGGGCTTGCCGATGCCCGCGAGTTGCAGGGCGGCCGACGCCGCGCTCCCAATCGCGGGCACCGCCGCCGCACAGCCGCCCAGCAAGGCGGCAGCGGCACACAGCGCAACCGCATTCGATGCGAATTGAATAATGCGCGCAGTCATTTTTATCGCGGGCACTGAGGCCCGTACTCTCCCGCTACGTTAATATGTCCTGGCGCAGGTAATGCGCGGCGCATTGCGCGTGCATTAACCGCCCCCGTGTTGCCTTCATTTATTAATGGAGCAGGAAAATTTTCCTTCCAGCGCCACGGCTTTCAATGGTCCAGTCGGTATTTCTTTCTCACCCCACTCGCTGTTTATCGGCAGATTCTGTGCGTTCAATTTCCAGCGCTTTTAAAACAAGCTTAAACTATCTTGAAATTAAGAAAATTGGCCTGTACTATACGGCGCGCTGGGGGATAAGTAAAACTCTGGCTTCTCTCCCTGAATTAAAAATTAATCGACGAACGGCGGTGAAAGAACGATGAAAAAGCGGGTCTTTTCGAAGCTAACGGGGGTTGTGATCGCTTGCGGTGTCATCGCCGGTTGCGCTTCCCAGGGCAACACTCTTTCAGCATCGCCCGAGGCCTTCAACAAGGCGCTCGCGGATGCCGACACGCTTTCGAAGGGCGGTGACCAGGACCAGGCCATGGCGGCTTATCAGAAGCTCGCTGCCGCCGATCCCACGCGCGAGGAGCCGTGGTCGCGCATCGCGCAGATCCAGTTCCAGCAGCAGCACTACGGGCAGGCGATCGTCGCCGCGCAGGAAGCGCTGCAGCGCGACCAGACCGACCGTGCCGCGAAGAGCGTGCTCGCCGTGGCGGGCCTGCGCGTGGCCACGCAATCGCTCGGCGAGCTGCGCCAGGATGCGTCGCTGCAGGGCGATGCGAAGTCGGACGCCCAGGCGCTTGCCAAGGAGCTGCGCGACACGCTCGGCGAATCGGCGCTGTTCCCGCCCGAGCAGCGGGTGGTAAAGGCGCGCACGGCGCGCCGCCCGGTTCATCGTCCGAAGGCGGGCGCGGCACCGGCCGCGGAAACAGCAACGACCGCGCCGGCGCCGGCCGCC
>DATEJU010000289.1:0-4576 GCA_035277805.1 Paraburkholderia sp.
GAGCGCGTGGGCTATCTGGAGGAGTATCCGCAGTATCCGCACGGCACCTTCAGCGACGTGGTGCCGCGTGGCGGCAACGCGGGCGGCGGCGGCCAGCCGGGCTGGGTGCTCAAGTGCAAGGGCTGGGAAACCGATCCGAACGCGTATATCTACTTCACGGTGCAGGGACATGCATGGGAGCCGATCTGCCGCGCGATCGGCAAGCCCGAGTGGATCGAAGATCCGAACTACAAGACGGCCCAGGCGCGCCAGCCGCATATCTTCGACATCTTCGCGACGATCGAGGCGTGGCTCGCCGACAAGACCAAGTTCGAGGCCGTCGATATCCTGCGCAAGTTCGACATCCCGTGCGCGCCGGTGCTGAGCATGAAGGAAATCGCCAATGACCCGTCGTTGCGCGCAAGCGGTACTATCGTCGAGGTCCCGCACAAGGAACGCGGTTCGTATCTCACCGTGGGCAGCCCGATCAAGTTCTCGGAACTGAAGCCGGAGATCACCGGTTCGCCGCTGCTCGGCGAGCATACGGACGAGGTGCTGGCCGACCTTGGCTATACGCCGCAGGAGATCGCGGCGCTGCACGAGACGCGCGCAGTCTAAAGGCGCGGGACGCTGTCCAGGCAGCGGAGCGCGGCGCGCGAGCGAGTGTCGCGCGCGCCGCGCTCCGGCGGTCCAACCCTTTCCTCACATTGCCTATACCATGCCAACCGCCATCGATTTCGCACAGCTTGCCGACGCTATCGGCGACGCCATCGTCATCTCGGACGCCGCCGGCGACATCACTTACTGGAATCCCGCCGCCACACGCATGTTCGGCTATACGCGCGACGAGGCATTTGGCAAGACGCTCGATTTGATCATTCCGGAGCGGCTGCGCGGCCGCCATTGGGACGGCTATCACAAGACGATGGCGACGGGGCAGACGCGCTACGGTAACGACGTGCTGCGCGTGCCCGCGGTCGACAAGGACGGGCGCGCGCTTTCCATCGCGTTCACCGTCGCGCTGCTGCATGGACAGCAGGGCGAGGTGACGGGCATCGTCGCCGTGATTCGCGACGAGACCGCGCGCTTTCAGGAGGAGCGCAATCTGCGCAAGCGCATTACCGAGCTCGAAGCCCAGGCGCAGGCACAGCAGTCCTGAGTCCTGAGTCCGCGAGCCAGCCCGAGGGCTGGCCGCACATCGCTTGACTCCTCTATCCAGGCCCGCACGGAGCGCTTCGATGCATACAGAAAGACTCGGCCATTACGAGGTCGAACTCTCGGCCCGTCAGTTCATCCACAACGGCGGCTGGGCGGCGTTTGCCGCGATCCACGCATGCACGGACGAGCCGCTTGCCCTGCGTGGCCGGCACGATGAGCACGACGAGCGCGATGGTGGCGTCGCCGTTTTCCCCGAGCAGCGCGTGGCCGACGAAACCGTCTTCGCCAGCGAGGCGGCCGCCATAGCAGGCGCGCGCAAGGCGGCGCTCGCTGTGCTCACGTATCTCGGGACAGTCAACCCGCCGCGCTAGCGGTCCCGGCAACACGCAGCGAGGCGACGCGCGGCGCAGGGTGCGCCGCGCGAAGAATTCCAACATCCGGTAGGAGACGTTTCATGACGACATGGCCACGCCATCGGCGCGCCAGGGGCTTTTGCGCCCCGCCGATTCCGCGCGCCTGCATTTGCGCCTTATCCGTGAGCGGAGGTTCGCCATGGCAATGACCATTGCGGTGCCCCGCGAAGCATTCGAAAACGAGCGCCGCGTAGCCGCGACGCCAGAAAGCGTCGGACAACTGATCAAACTCGGCTACGAGGTCGAGATTGAAGCCGGTGCGGGGGAAAAAGCCTCATACGGCGACGACGCATATCGCACGGCGGGCGCGTGCATCGTCGAGGACGCGCTCGAGCTGTGGGCCAATGCCGACATCGTGCTCAAGGTGCGTCCGCCGTCGATCGAAGAGGCACAGCGCCTCAGGACCGGGGCGACGCTCATCAGCTTCATCTGGCCGGCGCAAAGCGGCGCGCTGCTCGAGGTGCTCGCCACCCGCGGCGCGACGGTGCTCGCGATGGACTGCGTGCCGCGCATCTCGCGCGCGCAAAAGCTCGATGCGTTGAGCTCGATGGCGAACATGGCGGGCTATCGCGCGGTGATCGAGGCGGCGCAGCATTTCGGTCGTATCTTTACCGGGCAGATCACGGCTGCGGGCAAGATGCCGCCCGCGAAAGTGCTTGTGATCGGCGCGGGCGTGGCCGGGCTCGCAGCCATCGGCGCGGCGCGCGGGCTCGGCGCCATCGTGCGCGCGTTCGATACGCGGCCTGAAGTCGGGCAGCAGATCGAGAGCATGGGCGCCGAGTTCCTGAGCGTCGACGTGGAGGAAGAAGGCGGCGGTGGCGGCGGCTACGCGAAAGTGATGAGCGCGAAGTTCATCGAAGCGGAGATGGCGCTTTTCAAGGCCCAGGCGAGCGAAGTGGACATCATCGTCACGACCGCGCTGATTCCGGGCAAGCCCGCGCCGCGCCTGATCGACGCGGAGATGGTCGCGTGCATGCGCGCGGGCAGCGTGATCGTCGACATGGCCGCGGAGCAGGGCGGCAACTGCGAGCTCACGCGCGCCGGCGAGGTGGTGCATGCGCACGGCGTGACGGTGATCGGCTATACCGATCTGCCGAGCCGCATGGCGAATCAGTCGAGCCAGCTCTACGCGACGAACCTGCGTCATCTGCTGACCGATCTCACGCCTCTTAAGGATGGCGAAATAAAGATCGACATGGACGATGTCGTGCAGCGGGGCACCACAGTCATGGAGCAAGGCACGCTATGCTGGCCGGCGCCGCCCGTGCCGACGGCGGCGGTTGCTCCGGTGGCGCCGGGTGCGAAGAGCGCGCAGCACGCGCATGCGGCGGCGGACGGCGCAAGTCCGGACGCTGCTGCAGCGCGCGGCCGCAGCGCATGGCCGCTGGTGGCGCTGGTACTGGCCGCCGTGCTGCTGCTCGCGCTCGGCGCGGTCGCGCCGCCCGCGTTCGTGGCGCATTTCACGGTGTTCGTGCTGGCTGTCTTCGTCGGCTATCAGGTCGTCTGGAATGTGACGCCGGCGCTGCACACGCCGCTCATGAGCGTGACCAACGCCATCAGCGGGATCATCGTGATCGGCGCGCTGTTGCATCCCAGTGGCGCGCAGACGAGCACGGTCGTGAGCGTGCTCGCGGGCGTCGCGCTCGTGGTCGCAACGATCAACATTACGGGCGGGTTCCTCGTGACCCAGCGCATGCTGAAGATGTTCCAACGGACCTAAGGAGACTGGCGTCATGCCTGGTGGAATCGGAATAGGAATCGGCAATATGGCGTGGCTCGGTTCGGCCACGCTCTTCATCCTCAGCCTGCGCGGGCTGAGTCATCCGGCGAGTGCCCGGCGCGGCAATCTGTTCGGCATCTGCGGGATGGCGATCGCGGTGCTCGCCACGCTGCTCGTCACGGGCGGGGCGGGGCTCGAGGTCGCGCTCGGCGCCGCGCTGGTGGGTGGCGGCATCGGCGCCGTGCTCGCGCGGCGCGTGGAGATGACGCAGATGCCTCAGCTCGTGGCCGTGCTGCACAGCTTCGTTGGCCTGGCGGCAACGCTCATCGCCGTCGCCAGCTTTCTCTCGCCCACCGTCGCGATGAGCGCCGTCGAGCGCGGCATCCACGACACGGAGATCTATGTCGGTGCGTTCATCGGCACGGTGACGTTCAGTGGCTCGATCGTGGCGTTTCTGAAGCTGCAGGGCACCGTGGGCGGCAAGCCGCTGGTGCTGCCGGGCCGGCACCTCATGAATGCTGTGGCGCTCGCGGCGTGCATCGTGCTCGGCTATGTCTTCGTGGGCGCGCCGGATGGCCCGTATGCGCTCGCAGCGCTCGGCGCGATGTGCGCGATCGCGGCGGTGCTTGGCGTGCACCTCGTGATGGCGATCGGCGGCGCGGACATGCCGGTGGTCGTGTCCATGCTCAACAGCTATTCGGGATGGGCTGCGGCGGCAACCGGCTTCATGCTCGACAACGACCTGCTGGTGACGACGGGCGCGCTCGTGGGCTCGAGCGGCGCGATCCTCAGCTACATCATGTGCCGCGCCATGAACCGCAGCTTCGTTTCGGTGATCCTCGGCGGTTTCGGCGCCGCGACCAGCACGGCAAGCGCCGCACCGCAGGGCGAAGTGGTGGCGACCTCGGTGGAGGAGGTGGGCGCGTTGCTGCGCGACGCCGCCGAAGTCGTGATCGTGCCCGGCTATGGCATGGCAGTCGCCCAGGCGCAGAGCACCATCAGCGAGATCACGCGCAGGCTGCGCGCGCAAGGCGTGCGCGTGCGCTTTGGCATCCATCCGGTAGCCGGGCGCCTGCCGGGCCATATGAACGTGCTGCTCGCCGAGGCGAAGGTGCCCTACGACATCGTGCTCGAGATGGATGAAATCAACGAAGACTTCACGAATACCGACGTCGTGCTCGTGATCGGCGCGAACGATATCGTGAACCCGGGCGCGCAGGAGGATGCGGGCAGCCCGATCGCGGGCATGCCCGTGCTCGAGGTGTGGAAGGCGCGCACCGTGGTGGTCTCCAAGCGCAGCATGGCG
>DATEJU010000290.1:0-3766 GCA_035277805.1 Paraburkholderia sp.
TCGCTGCTGCTCTCGATGCCGGGCACGCCCGTGATCTATTACGGCGACGAGCTCGGCATGGGCGACAACATCCACCTGGGCGACCGCGACGGCGTGCGCACGCCGATGCAATGGTCGTCCGACCGCAACGGCGGCTTCTCGCGCGCCGACCCCGAACAACTGGTGCTGCCGCCGCTGATGGGCTCGCTCTACGGCTACGACGCCATCAACGTGGAGGCGCAGACGCGCGACCCGCATTCGCTGCTCAACTGGACGCGCCGCATGCTCGCCACGCGCCGCGCGAAGCAGGCCTTCGGGCGCGGCTCGATCCGCTTTCTGCGGCCCGCCAATCGCAAGATTCTCGCGTATCTGCGCGAGATGCCGGGCGAGCCCGCGATCCTGTGCGTGGCGAATCTCTCGCGCGCGCCGCAAGCCGTCGAGCTCGATCTCTCCGAGTTCGCGGGCGCGGCGCCCGTGGAGATGACCGCCGATTCGGTGTTCCCGCCCGTCGGCCAGTTGCCGTATCTGCTCACGTTCCCGCCCTACGGCTTCCTGTGGTTCCTGCTGTGCCCGGGCGATCAGCGCCCCTCGTGGAGCCAGCCGACCTCCGAGCAATTGCCCGAATTCGTGACCGTCGTGATTCGCGAAGGCCAGACCGGCGCCACGCCCGAGAACGTGCGCCTGCTCGAATCCGAAGTGCTGCCCTCGTGGCTCTCGCGCAGGCGCTGGTTCGCCTCCAAGGACAAGGCGCTGCGCGGCGTGCGGCTCGCCGCGCTCACGACCATCCACGGCGCGGGCTTCGCGTTCACCGAGATCGAAGCCGAGCTCGCCGACGGCACGAGCGAGCGCTACGTGCTGCCCATCGCCATCACCTGGGGAACGGACATCACCACGCCGCTGCACATCCAGCTCGCGCTCTCGCGCGTGCGGCGCGGGCGCACGATCGGCTACCTCACCGACGCCTTTTCGCTGCCGTGGTTCGCCTACGGCATGTTGCGCAAGCTGCACGAGCGCGCGGCCGTGCCCACCGTGCAGGGCAGCACGATCCGCTTCGAGCCCACCGATCGCCTCGACGAAATCGATCTCGGCGAAGCGCCCGAAGTGCGCTGGCTCGCCGCGGAGCAGAGCAACAGCTCGCTCATCGTGGCGGAGACGATCGTGCTCAAGCTCGTGCGCCGCCTGATCGCGGGCGTGCATCCCGAGGCGGAAATGAGCCGCTACCTCACGAAGCTCGGCTACGCGAACACCGCGCCGCTCTATGGCGAAGTGGTGCGCGTGGATCCGCAGGGCGTGCCGCATACGCTCGCGATCCTGCAGGGCTATATCGACAATCAGGGCAATGCGTGGGACTGGGCGCTCGATTATCTGCGCCGTAACATCGACGAACTCGCGCTCGCCGCCGACGACGGCGACACCGGCGACCAGGCGCACGAAGAAGAGGTGATGCAGAACTACGCGTCGGTGATCGGCGCGATCGGCAAGCGCCTCGGCGAGCTGCATGCCGCACTCGCCACGCCGAACGACGACCCTGCCTTCGCACCCGAAGCCGCGACGCGCGACGACGTGGGCCAATGGATCGCCGACACGAAGAAAATGCTCGCCGAAGCGCTCGACATCGTGGCGCAGCACACGGGCGAGAACGTCAGTACGCTCGACGAAGACGCGCGCGAGCTCGCCCGCAGCCTGGTCGAGCGCCGCGACTTGCTGATGGCGAAGCTCGACGAGCTCGTGCCGCTCGACGCATCGACCTTGCGCATCCGCATTCACGGCGATTTCCATCTGGGCCAGGTGCTGATCTCGCAAGGCGACGCGTACCTGATCGACTTCGAAGGCGAGCCCGCACGATCGCTGGAATATCGGCGTGCGAAGCAATGCTCGCTGCGCGACGTCGCGGGCCTGCTGCGCTCGCTCTCCTATGCGGGCGCCGCCGCGCAATCGAGCACGGAAAGCGCGCCGCAGCAGATCGCCGACCGCAAGCACGCGCTGTTCGAGCGGTTTCGCGGGCACGCCGCCGAGATCTTCCTGAGCCAGTATCGCGCGGCCGTCTCGCAGGCCCCGCTCTCGCTCGTGAGCGCCACCCACGAGCAGGCGCTGCTCGACCTGTTCCTGATCGAGAAGGCGGCCTACGAAATCCGCTATGAGGCCGCCAACCGGCCCAGCTGGCTCGCCCTGCCGATTCGCGGCCTTGCGGCGCTTGCGAGCCGCGTGCTCGGTCTCGCGCCCACGCAAGCGCATCCGCAAACGGGAGGAGGCGGACATGGCTGAACGCGCCCCCGACGCCGCCCTGCATCAGCACGATATCGACGCGCTCCTCAACGGACACCACGCCGATCCGTTCGCGGTGCTCGGGCTGCACTGGGTCGACGGCGCGCCGTACGTGCGCGCGTGGCTGCCGAACGCTTCGCAGGTTCGCGTGCTCGCACGCGACCGCGAACATACGCTCGCCGAGCTCACGCTCGTCCATCCGGCCGGGCTCTTCGCCGGGCCGCTTGCGCAAGGCGTGCCGTACCGGCTCGACATCGACTGGCACGGCGTCACGCAGGAAATAGAGGATCCCTATTCATTCGGCCCGCAGCTTTCCCAGGATGCACTACACCGGCTTGCCGACGGCGACCCATACGCCGTGCTCGAATGCCTCGGCGCGCGCCCGCTCGCCTGCGAGGGCGTGCCCGGCGTGCGCTTTGCGGTGTGGGCGCCGAATGCGCGGCGCGTCTCCGTGGTGGGCGACTTCAACACGTGGGACGGCCGCCGCCATCCGATGCGGCTGCGCCACGAGGCGGGCGTATGGGAGCTTTTCATTCCGCGCGTGGCCGCGGGCGCGCGCTACAAGTACGAGATTCTCGGCGCGCGCGGCGAGGTGCTGCCCCTGAAGGCCGATCCGTGCGCGTTCCAGACCGAAGCGCCGCCCGCCACCGCTTCGGTGGTCGCGCCCGTGGAGGCGCTCGACGACTTTGCGTGGCACGACGGCGAATGGCTGCAGACACGCGCGCAAAAACAGCACGCACGCGCAGCCATGTCGATCTATGAAGTGCATGCGCCTTCGTGGCTTCCCACGCACGGCCCGGACGCCCCCGCGCCCGACTGGCAAGCGCTCGCGGAGCGCCTGATTCCCTACGCCCAGGGCATGGGCTTCACGCACCTCGAATTGCTGCCCATCGCCGAGCACCCATTCGGCGGCTCGTGGGGCTATCAACCGCTTTCGCAATTCGCGCCCACGGCACGCCTCGGCTCCCCGCTCGACTTCGCGGCCTTCGTGGACCGCGCGCACGAAGCGGGGCTCGGCGTGATCCTCGACTGGGTGCCCGCGCATTTTCCGAACGACGCGCACGGCTTTATCGACTTCGACGGCACCGCGCTCTACGAGCACGCGGACCCGCGCGAGGGCTATCACCCCGACTGGAACACGATGATCTACAACCTCGGGCGCCGCGAGGTGAGCGCGTTCCTGATCGCCTCGGGGCTCGCATGGCTGATGCGCTATCACGTCGACGGCCTGCGCGTGGACGCCGTGGCCTCGATGCTCTATCGCGACTACTCGCGCGCGCATGGCGAATGGGTGCCGAACATCCATGGCGGCCGGGAGAATCTCGAATCGATCGCGTTCCTCAAGCGCCTCAATCACGAAACCCAATACGTGCCGCAACGCCCCGGCGTAATCACCATCGCCGAGGAATCGACGGCCTGGCCCGGCGTCACCGCGCGCCCCGAGGACGGCGGCCTCGGCTTCCAGTTCAAGTGGAACATGGGCTGGATGCACGACACGCTGCACTACATGCACGAAGACCCG
>DATEJU010000291.1:0-6158 GCA_035277805.1 Paraburkholderia sp.
GCGACGTCGACGTCGAAGCCTACGAGTTCACCCTGGGCGTTGCGGGAGTCGAAGGGCGGATACGTGCCTTCCAGACCGATCTTGAGCACCCCGGCCTGCTTCACGCTGTCCAGCAGGTCTTCCGCATGCGCGGCAACGGCGGTCAGGCCGAAGGTCGATACGGCCAGCACGCCTGCGAGCACGAGCTTCGAGAGCTTCATCACACGTCTCCTTTTGAATTTGATGGAGTATTGGACTGCGCAATGCTCTGCGCATCTTACCCCGTCAAATTTCCGGCGCAGGCAGCGTCCCCAAAATCTCCTCGAACGCGAGCCCGATCGCGAGCAGCCGGCGGTCGCTGCCGGTCGGCCCGTCGAGCTCGAGACCGACGGGCAGCCGTGTGTCGGTCAGCCCCGCGGGCAGCGCGAGGCCCGGAATGCCCGCGTTGCTCGCCGGGTCGGTGTTGCGCAGATACGCCTCCAGTTCGTCGATCGGCGCGCCGCCGTCGATCGACACTGTCGACGATCCGTTCACCTCGTCGATCTGCACCGCCGCGAGGCGCGTCGTCGGAAAGAGCAGCGCGTCGAGGCCGCTGGCGGCGAAGGTCTGCGCGTAGAGCTGCTGCAGGCGCGGGCGCCAGAGCGTCATCGCCGTGTGGTAGTCGCCGCCGCGCGCATCCGCGAGGATGGCGTCGTAAGCCGCGCGCACGTCCGGGCTCGCGATGCGCGCCGCCACGTCCGCCACGGTTTGCGCGGGGGCATGGTTCGCGACGAGCCACGCCTGCAGGTCCTCGATCGGCTCGTGCAGCGCGATGGCCATGCTCACGCGGTCATTGAGCGCGAAGATTTCGCTCATTTCCACGGGCACGAGCGTCACGCCGGCTGCCTCGAGTTTGGCGAGCGCCACGCGCGCCACGTCCTCGGTGGCGGCCTCGAGGCCCGCCCAGAACGGCGCGGGCAAGCCCACGCGCAGGTTCGCCACGGCGGCCCGGGCGAGCGGGCCGTGTCCGGTGATCACGCCGTCGAGGAGCGCCGCGTCGGCGACGGTGCGCGCCATCGGCCCGACGGTGTCGCGCGTGTGGCTGATCGGCACCACGGCCTGCGGGTCGTGATAGCGGCGCTGCGTGCCGCCGTCGCCCACGCTCGGGCGCAAGCCGACAATGCCGCACAGCGCGGCGGGGATGCGCGTGGAGCCGCCGGTGTCGGTGCCGAGGCCCGCGGGCACGATGCGCGCCGCGATGGCGGCGGCGGTGCCGCCCGACGAGCCGCCGGGAATTCGTTCGGGATCCCAGGGGTTGCGCACAGGGCCCGCGTGCGGCGCGAGATTCGTGCTCGTGATGCCGAACGCGAGCTCGTGCATGTTGGCCTTGCCGAGCACGATCGCGCCCGCGTCCACGAGCCGCTGCGCCGAAGGCGCATGGCGCGCGGGGACGAAGCCTTCGAGCGCCGGCGTGCCCGCCGAGGTTTGCAGGCCGCGCGTATTGATGTTGTCCTTCACGACCACGGGCAGGCCGGCGAGCGGCAGGTGCGCGCGCTCGTTCGCGCCAAGCATGTCGATGCGCTGCGCGGCGGCGAGCGCGCCTTCCACGTCGAGCGTCGTGAGCGCGTTGAGGTTCTCCAGTGCCTGCGCGCGCGCGAGCAAGGTGGCGGCGTAATCGGCGGCTTTGAGCCGTCCCGAGCGGATGGCCTCGGCGGCTTGCGTCGCGCTCAGTTCCAGTTGCTGGTCGACAGTCCAGGTCATGCAATCTCCTCGTCGTGCGGTCGCGGGGGCGATGCGCGCGCCGGGTGGTCCGCCGCGCGTGCCCCGGCGCCCGCTACTTCTTCATGAAGCGCAGCGCGATGCGGGCGAGCGTGGGCACGAACGTCGGGCGCAAGAGACGCGAATCGTAGCCTCTCATGCGCGCCTCGTCTTCGCGCAGACACAGCTCGATCATCTCGCGCGGCTTGAGCGAATCGCCCAGCACTGCGCGGTTGGCAGGCAGGAAGTTCGAGTCGTGCGCGACGCCTTCGGCGTCGATGCCGCGCGCAATCGCCACGCGGTCCCACACCAGTTTGGCCCAGATTGCGGCGACGCGCAGCGAGTGCCACGGCCGGCGCCACCAGGGCAGATTCTTGCGATACCACGCCACCCAGTTCACGAAGAAGAGGATGTGGCGCGCTTCTTCCTGGATCACGGGCTCGAAGGTCTCGACGAGCCCGGCGGGGAAAAATCCCGAGCGCTGCGCCGAGCGGAACAGACCGAACGCGAAGAAGCTATCGATGCACTCGCTGTAGCCGGTGAACATCCACGCCCATTCGGGATGGTTCGGCGGCGGATAGGTGGGTTCGGGTGCGAGCTCGATGCCGTAGGCCTCGACGAGATGCGAGAGCACGGCCTTGTGGCGCGCTTCTTCGTCGCCGTCCATGTCGATGGCGGCGCGCAAGAGCGGATCGGCCAGCGTGGCGGCGTAGGTTTTCACGCGGATCGACGCGCGGCCTTCGGTCTGCACGGCGATGTCCCAGACCGGCAGCGAAGTCAGGCGCCGCAGCGCGTCGGGCTCGAGCTTCGGCCAGTCGAGCACGGCGGGGCGATAGGGATCGTGCGTGTCGAGCAGCATCCGGCAGAACATCTTCCGGTGCTCGTCCGATCCGGTTCTGATGGGCCCTGGCGTGTCGTGAGTCCAGTGCCGCAGCGCGGCACCCTGGTCGGCGAGGGTGCTTTCGTCAACGCTTGCGCCTTCGGCTGGATGCGTCAGGGTTTCGGACATTGAGCGTAAAGGGTGGCGGTGATTTGGCTCCTATTCTGTCATAACTGTAAGGAAAGGGGCGGCGTTACGCGCAGCGGCGCTGTTCGTCGATCCACATGCGCGCCCAGCGGCAGGCGTAGGCAAGCGCATGGCGTTCGTCGAAAAAGTAGTCGAGCGCGTCGAACGAAACGAGCGCGCCGCGCGGGGCGCTCCGCAGCGAGTCCGGCGCATCGTTCGATGGCGTGCTGGAGGGCGTCGCGCCCGGCGACGGCGCTTGCGCGGCCGCAAGCGTGCCGATCGTGAGATTGGCGGCGTACAGGCCATTCGGAAGCCGCTGTGCGCTCGGGGCGACTTCGTAGCCTTTGTAGCGGATAGGTGCGTTCATGGGCTCTGCATCCTGCTGGTGCGTCCTGCTTTTGTGCGAATTGCGCATGAGCGCCTCGTTGCTGGTGTGCCGGTACGAGGGAAGCGTAGGGGCTGCCGCGCGCGGGTGGAACCAATCATTCGTCGCAAGCAAATCAAGGGCGGCCTGGAACGGTCAGCAGAATGATCCGGATGAGGCGAGATTACGGTTTGCCTTCAATGTGGCGCTCGCGGTGCGGGGCGTCTGTGGGCTGGATGACGCAACGCGTGTGCCTGTGTGCGCCAGCGCGCTCAGCGTGTGCGGATCGGGAGGGGGAGGAACGGCGTGCGGAAATAACGCCTGAGGTTGCCCGGCGCTGCCGCCCGGATGGCGCCTAGGTCGGCAGTTCGCGCTGCAATGCAAACCAGAGGTGGGACCGCACGCACGGAGCGCGCGGATACCCCCGAATGACGAATCAAACGGCGACGCTCAGGCGATCCTCATTGCGTGCCGCGCCGGCGCCCGCCGCGATCGCGCGCGCGTCGCCGGTCTGCGAAGCCGCGCGCTGCGCATCGAACGCGAGCGCGAACTGCGCGGCCTGCTGGCCGACCGTGAAGAGCTGCTCCACGACTTTCGCGTCCGAGCATTGATGCGCGCTCTCGAAGCGCGTCTCGAGCGTGTTGATGCCGGCGCCGAACGGCGTCGGCCAGCCGCGCAGCGCATGCACGATCGAGCGCAGCGAGGTGAGCACCGAGCCGGCGGCTTGCCAGCCATAGGCGGTCACGATGCAGCCCACGGCGCGGCCGTCGAGATACGGGCGCGAGTCGGCGCGCAGTTCCTCGAGCGTATCGAGTGCGTTCTTCACGAGGCCCGAGACGCCGCCGTGATAGCCGGGCGTCCCGATGATGACCGCGTCCGCCGCGCGCACGGCTTCGATCAGCTCGCGCTGGGCGTCGGTGAGCGTGCCGCCTTCGGGCGCATAGTGGGGCAGGCTGTGCAAGAAGGTGCCGCCGAACAGCCGCGTGCGCGCGCCGGCCTGCTCGGCGCCGCGCAGCGCGAAGGCGAGCGCGCGCTCGGTCGACGACGCTTCGCGCGTCGTGCCGCCAATGCCGACGACGAGCGGGCGGTGTCTGGAATCGGTAATGCTCAAGGGGGTGCTCCTCGGATAAGCGGTGATGGCCCGGTGTGGGCCATCGGCGACGCGCGGCAACGCGTGGTATCGCTCCCGGCGCCTGGTTCGGCGTTGACGCGAGCGAAGCCTGAAGTGCCATCTTAGTGAGCGCGCCGCGCCGCGCGAAACGACTTTTTGTTCTAAGGGTATGCGCATGGGGCGGGGTCGGCTGTGCATGCCGCGCGCCATATGCATATCTGCAAGCATTGGTTGGTCGGCCTTGTGGGTGCCGTTAAGATGAAACCGTCTCCTGTCGATGGGACCTGGCGCTTCAGCGCCGGGTCCCGCGCACAGCGCCATGAGCATCTCCTTGACATGGGATTCGGCCCCGCACCGCAAGGTGTCGGGGCCGCTTTTTTCCGCGAATTAGTCTGGAGAAGAGGAGGCGGCGCTCAACGCGAGCGCGGCGATATGGACGGCGCTGCGGCCGGGACGGTGGGTACGGGCATGAGCTCGCTTTGCGAGCGGTGCGCGGTGGCCGCGTAGCTCACTTGCAGGACGTTGCCGTCCGGGCCGATCTGCGGCGGGATGAAGGGCGTGCGGTCCCGGTTCGACTTCGCGCCGCCGCCGTGGCCCGCGCCGTTGGGCAGATTGGGCAGCATCGGCACGGTGGCCGCCGAAGCGCGTAGCGCGGGCTCGGCCACCTTGCGCGCGTCGAGGCGCCCGGCGGTCGTGAGCTTGTGCTTCGTGCCGTGGCGCGCGTGGGCCTTTTTCTCGGGCGTGGCTGGATGGGCGCCTTGCGTGCGCGCCGCGGGCTGACGCGCCTCGGGCGGATTCCAGACCTCGGTGTAGTGTTCCCCAGCGAGCGCGGTGGATGCGAGGACGCACAGCATGGTCCCCGTCAAGATGAATCGCACGTCGTGATCTCCGTTTCGGTGAGCAGACCCGCTTTGCCGCGCAGGCTTCGCGCGGTGCGCGAGGCTGGCGGGCGCGCCCGCCCGAAGGCGGCACAAGCCCGGTATAGCAAGCGGGCGGCACGGAGGGTCGGCTGCACGCACTGTACATTCGTACAGCGGTGAATGCAAACGTTTGACGGAGCCTGCCGCGCCAATGTTGCGCGGATGCGGCACTCGACGCGCGAAGCTCCGCAGCTCAGGCGTCGGGCGCGGCGGTGCCGTGGCGCCCGAGCCAGTGGCCATAGCTGCGCGGCGAGAAAGCCAGCGTGAGCACGATCATCGAAGAGATGGAGACGGCGAGCATGATCCACGCGCCGGTGAAGCCGCCGGTGAGGTCGCGCACGCGGCCGGCCACCACCGGTGCGAGCGCCGCGATCACAAAGCCGAGCCCCTGCACGAACGCGACGAGGCTTGCCGCGATGCGGTGGTCGCCCGAGTGATCGAGCGCGGTCACGAGCGAGACCGAGAAGGTTCCGCCGAGTCCCGCGCCCGCTATCGCCACCCACAGGAGCGGGGCGGCCTCGGGCCAGGCGGCGAGGCCGACGATGCCGATCAGCTGCGCGGTCAGCCCGGCGACGAGCCACGGCCTGCGGTCCTTGAAACGGGCGGCCGCGAGCGGCAGCAGGAGCGCGCAGATGGCCTGGAAGACCGTCATGGCGGCGAGCAGCGAGCCGCTCGCCTCGACGCTCGCACCGTGCTG
Organism: Paraburkholderia sp.; assembly: GCA_035277805.1. Taxonomy (GTDB): domain Bacteria; phylum Pseudomonadota; class Gammaproteobacteria; order Burkholderiales; family Burkholderiaceae; genus Paraburkholderia. The sequence continues at coordinate 5,815 of DATEJU010000291.1, forward strand.
CTGGTAATACGCGGGCAGCCACGCCACGAGGCTCGTATAGCCGCCGTTCACGAGGCCGAAGTGCAGGCCGAGCGTCCATGCGCGGCGCTTGCGCCACACCGGCACGTGGGGGTGGCCGCCGGCAGCGGCCGTGCCTGCGGTCTTGCTCGCTCCGGCCTTTGTCCTGGCTTGTGCGCCTGGCTGCAGGCCTCGGCTGAGCGAGGCCCACAGCGCGAGCGCGGCGAGCGCGGGCACCGCCCAGACGGCGAGGCCCGCGTGCCACGAGCCGCCAAGGCGGGCGGCCAGCGGGCTCAGGCTCGCGCCAAGCCCGCCGCCCCCCATGATCGATGCCGAAAAGAGCCCCA
>DATEJU010000292.1:0-3453 GCA_035277805.1 Paraburkholderia sp.
CCGTTCGCTGCCGGGGTCGAGCAGCCACAGCACGCTGCCCGGCGTCGCGGTGAGCAGACGGCACCAGACCGACGCCATCCGCGCATTGAGCTTGAACGTCTGATTGAAGCTGCAGAACACGAAGCCGCGCTCGGGCAAGCCCGTTTCGGCGCGCGTCGGCCGCCGCCCGCACTCGCGCCGATGGTCGTTCGGCTGATAGCAATGCGGCATCAGCGCGAGGGTCTCGCTGTAGAACGGCGCGGCGGCCGGCGGCGTCAATACCGGGTCGCCGATCAGGTAATCGGCGAGACGCGGCTCGCCCAGCGAGCCCGGATAGCCCAGCCAGCTCGCGATCGTGGGCGCGGGCCGCAGCGCCGTGATGCCGAGCCGCGTGCCGGTCGTATAGCCCTTCAGATCGACGAGCAGGTGGATGCCGTCGTGCGCGATCTGCGCGGCCGCCTGCGCGTCGGTGAGGGCGCCAATCTCGTGCAGCGTGGCGGGCAGCGTCGCGAGCCGTGCGCGCCATGCGGCATCGGGCGCGGCTTCGCCGTACGAATACAGATGGATGTCGAAGCGCGCCGGGTCGTGCAGCTCGAGCACGCCCGCCAGCAGGCGCAGCGTGGCGTGATCGTGGAAGTCCGCCGAAAGATAGCCGATGCGCAGCCGCCCGCCCGCCTCACAAGCCGCCAGCGCCTCGGCAAGCCCCGCGCCGCGCGCGACGAGCGGCGGCGCGGCAAGCTCGCCGCGCCAGCGCGACTGCGCGAAGCGCAGCCCGGCATCGCGATGCAGCGCCGGCGTGAGCGCCGGAATGCCAAGCAGCCCCCACGGCGTGAGATTCTCGGCCGCACCCGAGGCGACCATCTCGAGCGCCGCCGCGTCGATCTTGTCCAGATCGCGCCAGTGCGCAACGCGCCGCCGCACGTACTGCGCCGACTCCCAGCGCCCGCCCCGGCAGTAGGCTTCGTCGGCCTCGTCGAGACGATTCAGGCGCTCCATCAAGCCGCCGTAGCACTGCCAGAAGTGCGCCGACTTCGGCTCGAGTTCGAGCGCGCGCTTCAGGCTCGCCTCGGCCGCTTCGAATTGGCCCGCGTCCTGCTGCAGCATGGCGAGGTTGCCGTGCGCGAAGGCATAGGCGGGGTCGATTTCGATGGCCGCGCGATAGGCGGCTTCGGCGTGCGTGAGGTCGCTGCGCTTTTTGAGGAGGTTGCCCACGTTGTTGAACATGCGCGCCTCGCGCACGCCCAGATTGATGGCCGCGAAGTAAGCCGCGATAGCCTCGTTGTCGCGGCCTTGCCAGAGCAGCGTCCACGCGAGGTCACGCTGCAGCACCCCGCTCTCGCCCATCGAAAGCGCCTTGCGGATCGCCTGCTCGCCCTCCGCATAGCGCTTCTGGCGCGCAAGCGTCACGCCAAGCTGATGCCACGCAGCGGCCTGTTGCGGGTCTTGCGCCAGGATCTCGCGAAAAAGGGCTTCGGCAAGCGTGTATTGTTCGGCGTTCAGACGGTCGATGCCGCGCTTGAGCAGCGCGTCGGAACGGGTGGACGGAGTCGGAGTGGAAATTTTCATCACGTCATCGTAGAAAGCGCGATGAGGTGCGAACATCAGAACGTTCCTGGTTTGCAGGAGCGCGCGCCGCCCCTTTGCGCGCACGCCTGCTCCCGCATCGCGACTGGAAGCCGGGCGCGCAAAACGGTTAGAATGGCGGCCCTCTCAAAACCCCGTCGGGTGCGCGCAAGGCGCACCGGGCGCGCACGCAAATCTCATGGCGAAACTTCTGACCGATCAAGAATTCCAGCGTTTTTCCGAGCTTCAGCAGAAACAGACGAGCTTCACGATTTCGAGCGACGAAGCCGACGAACTGCGCGATATCGTCGCGCGCGCGCAGAAAAAGCGCGACGATCGCGCCGACGCGATGAAGACCGTCGAAACCGCGATCGAGCAGTTCGAGATCACGCCCGACGAGCTGTTCTCGGCGGAGCAGATCGCCGAAGCCGCGCGCAACTTCGGTCTGATCCCGGCCACGCGCAAGGAGCGCGTGCTGCCGCCTTCGCTCACCCTCAACGGCAAGACACACCAGTGGACGACGCGTGCCCTGCCCGAGGAGATTCGCGCGCCGTTGTTCGAAGCGTTCCAGGGCGGCCAGTCGGTCAAGGCGTTCATCGCCACGCCGAAGGACGCCGCGCGCTGCGCCGCGACCATCGCCCGGCTCGAAAAGGAAACCGGCGCGCAATACGCGCCGGCATGGCTCGAAGAGCTCGCGCTCACGCGCGGCCAGGTGGACGACGCGCTCGCGAAGATCGCCGCCTGATCCTGGCGGCCTGACGTGATGATGGGCTAACGGCGCAGTCAGGCGCAGCGCCGTGCGGCGTGGCGCACCCGAGGCCAGCGCGGCCAGGCCGCGCCGTGCAATCTCACACCACGCCGCCTCAGTCGAGCGGCATCCTGAACCCCACCACGCCCGGGTCCTCCGTGGGCGTCACTGCGAAGCCGCAGGCGCGCGCGAGCCCGATCATCGGCGCATTCTCGCGCAGCGCCTCGCCGAGCAGCCAGTGCGTGCCGCGCGAGCGCACGTAGGCAATCATGCGCTCCAGCAGCAAGCGGCCGAGGCCGCGCCCCTTCAGATTGGACTGGATGGCGAGCGCAAACTCGGCGGTCTCGTTATCCGGGTCGGCCACCGCGCGCCCCACGCCCAGCGTGCGCGGCTTGCCGTCCTCGCCCTCGACAGTCGCGATGAGCGCCATCTCGCGGTCGTAGTCGATCTGCGTCATGCGCGCGAGCTGCGTGTGATCGAAGCTGCGCACCGCCGAGAAAAAGCGCAGGCGCAAGTCGTCGGGCGTCATTGTGTCGATGAACGCGCGATGCATCTCCTCGTCTTCGGGACGGATCGGCCGGATCGTCAAGCGCTCGCCGTGCCAGTCGAGCGTCTCTTCGAGCCTGCGCGGATACGGCATGATCGCGAAGCGGCTGCGCTTCTCCGCCAGCGCGAGCCGCGGCGCGACGACCACCGTCGCAGCGCGCAACACCCGCAACGTCAAGCGCATCCCGACGATCTCACGCACCTCGCACACTGTCTGCGAAAGCTCGGTGAGCACCGCGAGCGTGGGCTCGGGCGCAGCGCGTCGCGCATATGGCGAGTGCGCGACAATGTCGCGCGAAAGCACCGGGTTCAGCGGCGGCAGGCTGTAGACGCGCAGCGGCGGCGAGAAGCCGTCCGGCGACGGCGCCACGAAATGAAACACGGGACCGAAGTTCTCGTCGTCGCGGAACTCCACCGTCACGTCGACGATGGCTTGCTCCGACGCCTCTTGCGCATTTTCCAGCGTCTTGAGCCCGAACGAGGCCAACAGGCGCGCCGCCTCCGCGCCCTCCAGCGTGTCGCGCCCCGCCGCCAGCGCGGCGCGCGCCTCGCCCTGCGCGATCTCGATCGCCGCCGCGCCTTGCGCGGGCAGGCTCTCCGGCGTCTGCATCAGGAGC
>DATEJU010000293.1:0-9839 GCA_035277805.1 Paraburkholderia sp.
AATGGCGTATGGTCCGGGAGGTCATGAAACGAAAACGGCGCCCGATCCGGCCTCGAACTGCAGGATTGAGCCGGCGACGCCGCTGCGGTTGGTGGTAAGTCAATGCAGCATAAAGGATTTTGCGGAATTTGACGAGTCGGCTGAACGGTGTGGTGAGGGTATGACCAGCTTCACGGCCGGGTGTCGAGCGCGGGGGAGAGCCTGGGCGCGGACCACGGTCAAACGTCTTATGTGCGGTGCGTCAAAAGAGCTGCTGCGCTATAATCTCAAGGATTTTTCAGGCACGACGGCGGGCTTGGCGCGCAAGACGCGGAGCTCGCGGGAGTGGCCTGTGCGCTGGCCGGCAAATGCGCCGCACGTTCGATGCGGCGGCGCGCCGGTCGGGGTGCGCGGACGGCCTCTCTCCTCTCCATCGGACTGTATTTGCGCGCGGCCATCGGGCGAACTGCCCGCGGCTGGAGTTCCGCGGTACAAGCGCGGGCGGCGCGCTCGTGCTCCAGTTTCAGCTGCCATAAGCGCACCGCGTCAGCGCGGCACCGCGCAGTCATACAGGTACCCTACATGGCCGACGACGCTCCAACCGAATACTTCATTCAAGGCATCACCAGTACGGGGAAGAAGTTTCGCCCCAGCGACTGGTCGGAGCGTCTGGCGGGAGTGATGTCGAGCTTTGGCCCGAAGGCATCGGCCAATGCGCGCGGGCCGAACGCCTATCTGCGCTACTCGCTCTACGTGCGGCCGACGATGATCGGCGACCTCAAGGTCGTGGTGCTGGATTCGCGCCTGAAGGACGTCGAGCCGATGGCCTTCAACTTCGTGATGAACTTCGCCAAGGACAACGATCTCGTGGTGACCGAAGCGTGCGAGCTGCCGCAAGATCACGCGACGCAGCAGGGCGGCAATCGCTGAGCCACAAGTCGTCAGTCACGTCAGTCGCGCCGCAAGGCAGGCGAAAAAGGGGCTAGGCCGGTTCGTCGGAACGACCCGCTACGGCGGGTTTTTTTGCGCCTGCGCGCCGGAGGGTGGAGATCGTGCGGGAGGAGCGCGGCAGCGCTGGAGCGGAGTGCAGCGGCCGCAAAAAAACCCGCCGAAGCGGGTCTTTTGTTGCACAGCAGAATCAGCAAACGCCCGCCGTGGCGGACGGTCCGAATCTTTACTGCGCAGCCTGCATTGCCTTGACGGCGGCAGCCAGGCGGCTCTTATGGCGAGCAGCCTTGTTCTTGTGAACGATCTTCTTGTCGGCGATGATGTCGAGCGTCTTTGCCGAAGCCTTCAGGACTTCTGCAGCCGCTGCCTTGTCGCCGGCGTCGATTGCCTTGCGAACAGCCTTGATAGCCGTGCGGAACTTCGAGCGCAGCGCCGAGTTGTGCGAGTTTGCTTTCGCGGCCTGACGGGCGCGCTTACGTGCTTGTGCGGAATTTGCCATGTTGGTTCCTTATGTTTCGAGAGCCTTGGTCTGCTGACGTTTGGTCAAGCAAGACAACGCTCTTTGCCTGGATTTGAACTTCCGGGAACGATGACCCGAAAGTGCAAAACGGTATTTGCCGGCTTGCCGGCCGCGCCTTTTGTGCCAAAGCGGAAAGAGGGCCTGAAACCCGTGGCCACTTTGCGCTTCCTTTCCAAGACGCGATTCGAGTCCTTGCGAAACTCGAAACCGTGAATTATAGCAACGAAATCATGGACGTGGCAATCGTGAGGCGCCTGACGCACTGGGCGACTAGCGGGCGAGCGCTCTGCGTGCCCCTTTTGCAGGGGCGCCTCAAAACCCGAATTCAGCGCACGAGCGCCGCCGTGGCGACGGCCTTGACGTCGCGCATCGGCGCTGGACTGGGCGGCACCCGTATAATAAGCGCCCCATGAATCTATTCCGAGCCCTGCTGACGGTCAGCGGCTTCACGTTGCTGTCGCGCGTGACCGGACTGGCCCGAGAAACGCTGATTGCCCGCGCCTTTGGCGCGAGCCAGTACACCGACGCCTTCTACGTCGCGTTCCGCATCCCCAACCTGCTGCGCCGCATCTCGGCGGAGGGCGCGTTTTCGCAGGCCTTCGTACCGATCCTCGCGGAGTTCAAGAACCAGAAGGGACACGACGCCACGCGCGATCTCGTCGACGCCACTTCGACGGTGCTCGCCTGGGCGCTCGCCATTCTTTCGGTGCTGGGCATCCTCGGTGCGTCGTTCGTCGTGACCGTGGTGGCCGCAGGCCTGAAGAGCGATGGCCAGGCGTATCAGCTTGCCGTCGTGATGACGCGCATCATGTTCCCGTACATCGTGTTCATCTCGCTCACGTCGCTCGCGTCCGGGGTGCTCAACACGTACAAGCAGTTCTCGCTGCCCGCGTTCGCGCCGGTGCTGCTCAACGTGGCGTTCATTACGGCGGCCGTGGCGTTCGCGCCGCACATGAAGCAGCCGGTCTTTGCGCTCGCGTGGGCCGTGATCGTCGGCGGCGTGCTGCAGTTCATCGTGCAACTGCCGGGCTTGAAGAAGATCGACATGATGCCGCGCATCGGCCTCAATCCGCTCAAGGCGCTCGCGCACCGCGGCGTCAAGCGCGTGCTCGCGAAAATGGTGCCGGCCATGTTTGCGGTGTCGGTCGCGCAGATCAGCCTCATCATCAACACGAACATTGCTTCGCGTCTGGGCGCGGGCGCGGTCTCGTGGATCAACTACGCCGACCGCCTGATGGAGTTTCCCACCGCGCTGCTCGGCGTGGCGCTCGGCACGATCTTGCTGCCGAGCCTTTCGAAAGCGCACGTCGACGCCGATCCGCACGAATATTCGGCGCTGCTCGACTGGGGCCTGCGCGTGACCTTCCTGCTCGCGGCGCCCTCGGCGGTCGCGCTGTTCTTCTTCGCCGAGCCGCTCACGGCCACGCTCTTTCACTACGGCAAGTTCGACGCGAATTCCGTCATCATGACGGGCCGCGCGCTCACGGCTTACGGCGTCGGGCTCATCGGGCTCATTCTCATCAAGATCCTGGCGCCCGGCTTCTACGCGCGCCAGGACATCAAGACGCCCGTGAAGATCGGCGTGGGCGTGCTCGTGGCCACGCAGGTCAGCAACTACATCTTCGTGCCGATCTTTTCGCACGCGGGCCTGACGCTCTCCGTCGGGCTCGGCGCTTGTATGAACGCGTTGCTGCTGTTCATCGGCTTGCGCCGCCGCGGCATCTACATGCCGTCCTCGGGCTGGGCCAAATTCTTCGTGCAATTGCTCGGAGCATGCCTCGTGCTGTCCGGCGCAATGCACTGGTGTGCGATCAGCTACGACTGGATCGGCCTGCATCGCGAGCCGCTTGCGCGCATCGCGTTGCTCGCGGCCTGTCTCGTGCTGTTTGCGGCGCTATATTTCGGTATGCTTTGGTTGATGGGCTTCAAATACGCATACTTCAAGAGGCGCGCGAAGTGATCACGATGAACACGCGGGTGCTGGACTATTTCAGCACGCTGGTCGCCGACGACGAGAGCCTGCCGCTGACCGAAGCGGCGCTGGCGATCGCGCAGGATGCTTACCCCGACCTCGACCTGCAAGGCACGCTCGCCGAAATCGACGAGCTCGCGCTGCGCGCGAAAAAACGCATGCCCGAGGGCGCCGACGTGCGCCAACAGGTCACGTTTCTGAACCGCGTGTTCTTTCGCGAGATGGGCTTTGCGGCCAATCTCAACGACTTCTTCGACCCCGACAACAGCCATCTGAACGTCGTGCTCAAGCGCCGGCGCGGCATTCCCATTTCGCTCGCGGTGCTCTATCTGGAGATCGCGGGCCAGCTCGGCCTGCCGGTGCAGGGCGTGTCGTTTCCGGGGCATTTCCTGCTGCGCGTCTCGCTGCCGGACGGCGACGCCATGCTCGACCCGACCACGGGCCGCGCGCTTTCCGAGCCCGACATGGTCGAGATGCTCGAGCCCTATGTGGCGAGTGCGGGCGACTCCGTCGCGCGCGCGCTGCGCATGCTGCTCGAACCGGCCACGCGGCGCGAGATCGTGGCGCGCATGCTGCGCAACCTGAAGTCGGTGTATCTGCAGACCGAGCGCTGGGAGCGTCTGCTCGGCATCCAGCAGCGGCTCGTGATTCTGCTGCCGCAGAGCATCGAAGAGGTGCGCGACCGCGGCTTCGCGTACGCGCGTCTCGATTACCTGCGGCCCGCGCTGGAAGACCTCGAGCACTATCTCGACGAACGCCCCGACGCCGAGGATGCCACGGTCGTCGAGTCGCAATTGCAGGAGTTGCGCCAGCGCACGCTGGATAACGACTGACTGCGATTGGAGGCAGCGCGCCATAAGCGGCGGCGCTTTCTGCAGACGAAAAAAAGCCCGCGACGGTTTCATTCGCGGGCTTTTTTACGCGAGGCGTGCGTGTGCGCGGCTTCTTACTTCGGCTGCATGCGAATCGCCCCGTCGAGACGGATGACCTCGCCGTTGAGCATCGGGTTCTCGACGATCTGCTTCACCAGCATCGCGTATTCGTCGGGCTTGCCGAGGCGCGGCGGGAACGGCACCATCGCGCCGAGCGCATCCTGCACTTCCTTGGGCATGCCGAGCAGCATCGGCGTTTCGAAGATGCCCGGCGCGATCGTCATCACGCGGATGCCGTTTCTCGAAAGATCGCGCGCGATCGGCAGCGTCATCGCCACGACGCCGCCCTTGGAGGCCGCATAGGCCGCCTGGCCGATCTGGCCGTCGTACGCGGCCACCGATGCCGTGTTGACGATCACGCCGCGCTCGCCGCCTTCGTTCGGCGCGGTTTGCGCGATGGCGGCGGCCGCGAGGCGGATCATGTTGAAGGTGCCGATCAGATTGACCGAGATGGTCTTGCTGAACGCGTCGAGCGGGTGCGGGCCGTCCTTGCCGACGGTCTTGATGGCGGGCGCGATGCCCGCGCAGTTCACGAGGCCGCGCAAGGTGCCTGCCGCGGTGGCGGTGGCCACGGCGCGCGCGCCGTCTTCCTCGCTCGCGACGTTGCACTTCACGAAGGTGCCGCCGAGTTCTTTCGCGAGCGCGTTGCCCGCTTCCTCGTTGAGATCGGCGAGCACGACCTTGCCGCCTTCGGCCGCGATGAGCCGTGCGCTGGCCGCGCCGAGGCCCGACGCGCCGCCGGTGATCAGGAATACGTTGTCGCGGATTTGCATCTGTCTTCCTCCTTGCTGCTCGATGGGTATTTTTTCTGCGGCCTGACCCCGTGACGGACCAGCCCGCGGCTCACCGGCAAAGAGGAGCGGCGACAAAGGGCGGGACCGGCCGGACGGGGAGGCCGGCGCTCGTGCCGGGCCTTGCCCGGCACGGCCGGCAAGAGACGTTTTACTTGAGCGCGTCGAATGCGCGGTTGCGAATTTCTTCGACGCTGCCGAGACCGGCGATCGCGCGGTATTGCGGCGCTTTCATGCCGTTTTCCTCGCCGCGCTTCGCCCAGTCGCTGTAGTAGGCGATGAGCGGCTTGGTTTGCGCGACGTACACGTCGAGACGCTTGCGCACGGTCTCTTCCTTGTCGTCGTCGCGCTGGACGAGCGGTTCGCCCGTCACGTCGTCGATCATGTCCTGCTTGGGCGGGTTGAACTTGACGTGGTAGGTGCGGCCCGACGCCGGGTGCATGCGGCGGCCGCTCATGCGCACGATGATCTCGTCGAACGGCACGTCGATCTCGAGCACGTAGTCGATTGCCACGCCGGCTTGCTTCATGGCTTCGGCTTGCGGCAGGGTGCGCGGAAAGCCGTCGAACAGGTAGCCGTTCTTGCAGTCGGGTTCCTGCAGGCGCTCCTTCACGAGGTTGATGATGAGCGCGTCGGGCACGAGCTCGCCCGCGTCCATGTAGCGCTTGGCCTCGACGCCGAGCGGCGTGCCGGCCTTGACGGCCGCGCGCAGCATGTCGCCCGTCGAGATTTGCGGAATGCCGAACTTCTCCTTGATGAAGTTTGCCTGGGTTCCCTTGCCCGCGCCGGGGGCGCCCAACAGGATCAAACGCATTTCAACTTTCTCCGATCTATGTGAATTCTTGCGGCGCGGCGGCTGCCCTCACGGGCGGCATCGGCGGCGTCGTGCGTCTCCTCTCCAGCAGGCCAAATCGGGGGGAACCCCCACGCACAAAGGCTTCTACGGCTCGCGCAAACAACCGATTATGCCATGGGATTTTCGGCCCACGGCCGCTATTAAGGTCGGAATAACGCTTGCACGCGGGCGAGGTCGGCGGGCGTGTCGACACCGGGTGCCGGTGCTTCGGCTGTGACGAGCACCGCAATGCGCTCGCCGTGCCACATCGCGCGCAGTTGTTCGAGCGCCTCGACCTGCTCGATGGGCGAGTGCGCAAGCGTTGGGTAGCTGCGCAGGAATTTCGCCCGATACGCATACAGGCCGATATGCCGGTAAACGCTCGCCGGAGCCGGTGGGGCGGGCATGGCGGCCAGATCGAGTCGGGCTGGCGACCAGTGCGGCTGCCAGGCGTCGCGCGCCCAGGGAATGGGGGCGCGCGAGAAGTAGAGCGCCACGCCGCGCGCGTCCAGCACGACCTTCACCACGTTCGGATTCAGGATCTCGTCGGGGGCGGTGATGGGGTGCGCCGCAGTGGCGATCGCGCACTCCGGGTGCGCGGCGAGGTGCGACGCCACGTCGCACACCAATGCGGGGTCGATCAGCGGTTCATCGCCTTGGACGTTGACCACGATCAACTCGTCGCTCCAGCCAAAGTGCTCTGCGACTTCGGCCAGGCGGTCGGTGCCCGAAGGGTGATCGGCGCGCGTCATGACCGCTTCGAAGCCGTGCTCGCGTGCGGCCTCGAGCACGCTCTGGGCGTCCGAGGCGATCAGCACCTGCTGGGCGCCCGAGGCGCGGGCGCGCTCGGCCACGCGCACGACCATCGGCTTGCCGCCGATGTCGGCGAGCGGCTTGTTGGGCAGCCGGGTGGACGAAAGGCGTGCCGGTACGACGGCGATGAAGGGCTGCGCGGGCGCGGCCATGCTCAGGCGCCGCTCGGGCCGGACGGATCGACGGGCGTGCCTTCGACGGTTTGGCGCGCCTCGTCGACGAGCATGACGGGAATGCCGTCGCGGATGGGGTAGGCGAGCTTGTCGGCGTTGCAGATCAATTCCTGCGCGGCACGGTCGTAGCTGAGCGGGCCCTTGCAGATCGGGCAGACCAGGATTTCAAGCAAACGGGCGTCCACGGAGTTTCTCCACAACCAAAGTAATGAGGCGATGATCGAGCGCGGCTTCAACGGGGACGACCCAGATGCGCGCGTCGTTCCAGGCCCCCAATTTTACGGCATCTTTTTCGGTGACCAGGATGGCGTCGGCGGTGACCTCGCTGAACGGGTTGGCCGCGTAGTCGTAATGGTCGGGCAGCGCGAGCGTGTGCGGCGCGAGGCCGGCGGCGCGCAGGGTCGCGAAAAAGCGCTCCGGCGAGCCGATGCCCGCAGCCGCCACGATGCGCTGCGGCGGCTGGCCAGGCGCGCCTTGCGCCGCGAATTGCGCGAGCGGCCGGCGCAGGCCGGGGTTCGCCAGGTGCCAGGCCTCGCCGGGCTCGAGCTTGAGCGCGAAGGTATTCGGCCAGGCGGGCAGCGTGCGCTCGAACGGATTGTTGACGAGGGTGGCGTCGCGCCGGCGCGAGAGCGGTTCGCGCAGCGGCCCGGCGGGCAGCAGAAAGCCGTTGCCGCCCAGCCGGTGATCGAACACGACCAGCTCGGCGTCGCGTGCGAGGCGGTAGTGCTGCAGGCCGTCGTCGCTCACGATCACGTTGACGTCGCGGTGCGCCGCGCACAGCGCCTGTGCCGCGGCGACGCGGTTGGGCGAGACCCACACTGGCACCCCGGTGCGGCGGGCGATGAGCAGCGGCTCGTCGCCGCATGCGCGCGCGGACGTGGACGCCGTTACCGGCGTGGGGCGCGGCACTTTTGCGCCATAGCCGCGCGAGACGACGCCGGGCGCAAAGCCGGCGGCGCGCAGCGCCTCCACAAGTGCGATCACCGTGGGTGTCTTGCCGGTGCCGCCCACCGTCACATTGCCGACCACCACGACCGGCACGCCCACGCGCACCGATTCGAGCCAGCCGGCCGCATAGGCCGCACGGCGCGCGCCACTCACGGCGGCGAACACAACGGCAAGCGGCGCGAGCGCCCAGGCGAGCGGCCCGCGCTGTTGCCACGCGCGCGCGAGGCCCGCTTCGGCGCGCGCCTTGAGATCGGCGATGGGTCCGCTCATCGGCGTGTGCCGTGCGCGGGCCTTGCATGCGAAAGGCACTGGAGGCTGACGGACAGAACGGGCATCGGAGCGGTTCTCCAGTTCGAGGCGTGCGCCGGAGCAACGGGCGCCGCAGGGATGGCAAGGACGGCACGATGTCGTTGGCGAACAGACCGTCGTGAACCCGGCACTCTAGCGCGGGTGAGCGCCGGGCGGCAAGTTGCGGGGCCGTGGAGGCGGTGGTCGGTCAGGAGTGGCGAGCCCGCGCGCCCCGGAAAAGCGGCCTGTGGATAACTTTGTGGAGAAAGCGGGTGGCCGAGCCCGCAAAAGCCCGCTCATGGCCCATCCGATCGGGGCGGCGCTTCGTTATTGGGATAAAAAGCGTATGTAAATCAACGAGATGGCGTGCTTTTTCAGTGTTTTTTACGGACTTGCAGCAAAAATGTCACATGACAGAGCCGATGTGGACACCTCGCAGGCCTTGTGTTGTGGGAGCGCTTCCCGCTGGACTGCCGCACCCCGAACGGTCTATCGTCTGTCCGGGCTATTTTCGACCCCTCGCTTCTTCACGTACTGCTCATGAATTCCGACCGCTTTTCCTCCGCCCCTGGCGGCGACGTCGTCGTCCCCGTTTCGGCGCTCAACCGCGCGATTGCCTCGATGCTCGAACGTTCGTTCCCGCTCGCGTGGATCTCGGGCGAAGTCTCGAACTTCACGCGGGCCGCGAGCGGGCATTGGTACTTCTCGATCAAGGACGCGCAGGCGCAAATGCGTTGCGTGATGTTCCGCGGCCGTGCGCAATACGCCGGGTTCACGCCGCGCGAGGGCGACCGCATCGAGGTGCGCGCGCTCGTCACGATGTACGAGCCGCGCGGCGAAGTGCAGTTGAACGTCGAGGCGATCCGGCGCACGGGCCAGGGGCGCCTCTTCGAGGCATTCTTGCGCCTGAAGGCGCAACTGGAAGCCGAAGGGCTCTTCGACCCCGGGCACAAGCGCGCCTTGCCCACGCATCCGCGTGCAATCGGCGTGATTACGTCGATGCAGGCGGCGGCGCTGCGCGACGTGCTCACGACGCTCGCGCGCCGCGCGCCGCACGTCCCCGTGATCGTCTATCCGGCGCCGGTGCAGGGCGCGGGATCGGCGGAAAAGCTCACGGCCATGCTCGATGCCGCGAACGCCCGTGCGGAAGTTGACGTGATCGTGCTGTGCCGTGGCGGCGGCTCGATCGAGGACCTCTGGTCGTTCAACGACGAGACGCTCGCGCGCGCCATCGCGGCGAGCGCGATTCCCGTGGTGAGCGGCGTGGGTCACGAAACCGATTTCACGATCGCCGACTTTGCCGCCGACGTGCGCGCGCCGACCCCCACCGCCGCCGCCGAGCTCGTGAGCCCGCAACGCGCAGTGCTCCTGCGCGAGCTCGATCAGCGCCACGCCGCGCTCGCGCGTGGTTTTGGCCGCTTGATGGAGCGCCGCGCACAGCAGCTCGACTGGCTCGCGCGGCGCCTCGTTTCGCCGGGCGAGCGGCTTGAGCAGCAGCGCACGCACCTGCGTCAGCTGGCGATCCGGCTTGCTTCGGCTGGCGCGCGCGCCACCGCGCAGGCACGCGCGCAATTTAGCGTCGTGCAAATGCGCTGGCAGCGCATGCGCCCCGACGCGGCCGCGCAGCGCGCCCAGGTGGA